>DATJAD010000136.1:0-6257 GCA_035516615.1 Candidatus Acidiferrum sp. | reverse complement strand
GCAATCTCGATCGCAATCGCTTTGGTCAATCCGATGATCCCTGCCTTCGCCGCCACATAGTTCGCCTGCCCCGCGTTTCCTGTTTCGGCCACCACCGAAGAAATATTGATAATCCGTCCCGTCTTCGCCCGCATCATCACGGGAAGCGCCTGCTGAATACACAGATGCGCGCCGGTCAAATTCGTGCGAATCACGGCGTCCCAATCGTCCAGCTTCATGCGCATCGCCAGGCCGTCGCGCGTAATGGCCGCGTTGTTCACGAGTATATCCAGCCGTCCGAACTTTTCGATCACCTGCTTGAATCCCGCTTTTACTTGCTCCGCATCCGCCACATCCATCTTCACCGCCAGCGCTTCGCCGCCCTTTGCGGCAATCTCGCTCACCAGCGCCGCCAATTTCTCTTCATTCCGCGCTGCCGCCGCCACTTTCGCGCCTGCCTCCGCCAAAGCCAGCGCCGTCTCGCGCCCGATCCCCTGCGACGCTCCTGTCACCACCGCGACTTTATCCTTCAAAGAAAACATTTTTGGCACAACCTTTGGCTAGAAATGCCTAAACTAAGCCGCGTCGCTCTTCGCCGCAGCAATCTTCTCCAGCGTCGCCGTCAGGCTTTTCTCGTCCTCGATGTTCAGCGCCGCCACCGACCGCTCGATCTGCCGCAGCAATCCCGTCAGCACGCGCCCCGGCCCTACTTCCACGAACGTGTTCACGCCCTCGTCAATCAGCAGCCGCACGGATTCTTCCCAACGCACCGGCAGGGTCACCTGACGCACCAACGCACTCCGCGCTTCTTCTCCCTTTTCAATCGTGTCGGCGTCCACATTCGTCACCAACGGAAATTGCAAGTCCGCAAAATCAGTCTGTGTCAAATCCTTCTCCATGCGTTCCTGCGCCGGCATCATCAGCGCGCAATGGAAGGGAGCGGACACCGGCAAAATCACCGCGCGCTTTGCGCCCGATTGCGAAGCAATTTCCACCGCCCTCTTCACCGCGCCCGCATGCCCGGAAATCACCGTCTGCTCCGGCGAATTGAGATTTGCCGCTGAACAGACCTCGGTTCCGGCCGCGCGCTTACATGCATCCGCCACCACCGCATGCGAAAGTCCCAGGATTGCCGCCATCGCCCCAACTCCCGGAGGCACGGCCTCCTGCATATACGTTCCGCGCTTGCGCACCAATTGCACGGCATCGCCAAATTTCAGCGCGCCGGCCGCCACCAGCGCCGAATATTCGCCGCAGCTGTGCCCCGCCACATAATCCGGCTGAATTCCCTTCTCCGCCGCCACGCGGTACATGGCCACGGAGCAGGTCAGAATCGCCGGCTGCGTGTTGGCCGTCAGCTTCAATTCTTCTTCCGCGCCTTCAAAGCACATCCGCGAAATCGAGAATCCCAGCGCCTTGTCCGCCTCGTCAAACACGGCCCTCGCCGAGGGATATTTCTCCGCAAGTTCTTTCCCCATCCCGGGGTATTGCGAAGCCTGACCTGGAAATACGAACGCTACTTTTCCCATCGCTCACATACCTCGAAGCCTTCACGCCCGCGCCGCGGCCAGCGAAAGCTCCTCTTCGATTTTTTCGTTCACTTGCGCCCGGGCCAGCCCCGCCGCCACGCGAATGGCATTTTTCACGGCGTTCGCGTTCGAACGCCCATGCCCGATCACGCAAACGCCGCGCACTCCCAGAAGCGGCGCCCCTCCGTACTCCGTGTAGTCAATCGTCTTCTTCAACCCCTTGAACGCGCCTTTCGAAAGCATTCCGCCCAACTGCGAAAACAGCGAGCTCTTCATGGACTTTCTCAACAGGCCGAAAATCTGCACCGCCAAGCCTTCGCAGATCTTCAGCGCGATGTTGCCCACGAACCCATCGCACACGATCACGTCCACGTCGCCCGAAAACAAGTCCCCGCCTTCCACGTTTCCCACGTAATGCAGCGAGCTGTGCTTCAGCCGAGTATGCACCTCGCGCGTCAATTCGTTCCCCTTGATCTCTTCTTCTCCGATGGAAAGCAATCCCACCCGCGGCCGCCGGTGCCCGAACGTCGCGCGGTAGTAAATCTCGCCCATCACCGCGAACTGCACCAGGTGCTCCGGCTTCGAGTCCACGTTTGCTCCAACATCAAGCAATACGCTGACTCCGCCCTTCGCGTTCGGAAACGGCGCCGCCAGAGCGACCCGATCCACGGATTCCAGAGTCCCGAGCAGAAACCGCGCCACGGTCATTACCGCTCCGGTGTTGCCCGCGCTCACCAAACCGTCCGCCTTTGCTTCGCGCACCAGCCGCGCCGCCACGTGCACGGAACTGTCCTTCTTCCTCCGGAACGCCTGCGCCGGGTGGTCCTCCATCGTGATTACTTCATTCGCCTGCACAATCTCGATCGGCAGATTCGGCATAGCGTGCTTGGCCAGCTCCTGCCGGATCGCGTGCGGCTGGCCCACCAGCAACACCCGCACGCCAAGCTCCCGCGCGGCCAGCACACTGCCCTCGACTTCGGGGCGGGGCGCATGGTCTCCACCCATGGCGTCTACGGCGATGGTAATCATGGAAACTTCGAACCGGTGCTACCGGTAAAAGGCAGGCCCTTACGCCGACTCTTCTTGCACCGCCCGGCCTTTGTAATATCCGCAATGCGGGCAGGCCTGGTGCGGCTGCTTCATTTCGTGGCAATTCGGGCATTTCCCGAGCGCCGGCTTGGCCAGATGGTCGTGCGCCCGCCGCGTGCTGGTCCGTCTCTTGGAATGACGGCGTTTTGGGTTAGGCATGGCAATACTCCTCTTTTCCCGGCCCCGAATCCCTATTCGGGCCGGATTGTATGGGCTATCCGCCCTTGAAAGCTATTGTTTTTTCAGCCAGTCCTGCTTGATGCGCGCGAGGGGAGCCAGCCGCGGGTCTAGTCCATGGGTCTCGCAACGGCACTCTTCGTGGTTGAGGTTCACTCCGCACGTCGGGCACAAACCGCGGCAGTCGCTCCGGCAGATCACTTTCATGGGCACTGCCAGCAACACCTGTTCGCTCAGCACATCCGCCAGAAACAGTCCTTCCCCTACATAAAATGCAATGTCCGCGTCCAGATCCTTCACCCGCTCTTCTTCCGGCTTGGTTTCCTTGGGCATGGGGCTGTAAAACAGGTCAAACGACCGGTGTACTTCCTCCAACACCGGCTCCAGGCACCGCGCACACACCAGTTCGATCTTCGTTTCCAGGTTCCCCGTGATTCGGATCTGCCCGTCCACCAGTTCCGCCGTCGCGTTCACCACCAGCGGCTCCAGTTGCTTGAACTCCGTCGAATGGAAGTCAATGCTCCCCGGCAAAAAACTCTTGTGGATCCGGAGCTTGCGGACGGCAAGCTCCTTGATGTCGAGGAACATCGGCTTTTCTGCGCCTCCAGCGCTCGTGTTCATGCCTATCCATTATTGAGGCCGTCCCTCCCCAAGTCAAGGAAACGGCCCCCAATCCCGCTCTTTTGCGCCCTCTTAATCACCTTCCCCGCCTAGTACCCCTGCAGCTGCACTGAAGGAAGCCTCCGAGACATGGCAGGGGCAGCCTTTTGTCAAGTCCGCGGTCAGCCTTGATTCAAAGAAAAGACCCCACACGCTTCTAACTCGTGTGGGGTCTTCTGGTTGCGTTTTCTGAGTTCGGCGTCTCGCCTGGGCCTTAGACCTGGCCCATTCCACCGTCCACGTTGATTTCCACTCCCGTGATGTACGACGCATCCTTGGACGCCAGGAACGCCACGACGCCCGCCACTTCCTCAGGCTGCCCGAATCTCTTCAACGGGATCTTGGAAATGGCGTCCTTCGCGAAATCGTCCAGCGCTTCCTTCGGAAGTCCCGTTCTTTCAAATATCGGCGTCTCAATCGGACCGGGCGCCACCGTGTTCACGCGAATTCCGCGGTCCGCGAGTTCCGTTGCCGCGGTCCGCGCGAGCGACCGCAACGCAGCTTTTGTTGCGGCATAGGCACTCGCTCCCGCGAAACCTTTGCTGCCCACCACGCTCGTATTCAGAATGATCGAGGCTCCGTCGTTCAGCAGCGGCAGCGCCTTCTGAATCGTGAAGTACGCTCCCCTGATGTTGATGTCGAACTGCTCGTCGAAGACCTTCTCGGATGTATCCGCAAGCGGCACGAATTTTGCCACGCCCGCGTTTACGAAGAGCACGTCAATCTTCCCTAGCTTCCTGGAAATTTCGCCATAAAACTTCTCCACTTCGCCGAGCTCGGCCACGTCCGCCTGCACCGTCAAAACTCCGTTGCCGATCGTCTTCGACGCTTCATCCAGGGTTTTCCTGTTCCTCCCGGAAATGGCCACCTTCGCGCCTTCTTCCTGGAGCCGTTTTGCAGTCGCTAATCCGATGCCGCTGTTTCCTCCTGTCACCACTGCCACTTTTCCCTCGAGTCGCTTCATATGTTTTTCCAATCCTGGCCGAAACTCACCGTGAGCCGCGCGATCTTTGCTGCTCCGCGCCGCTTTCCTGGGCCATCGCAAATCGGGTAATTAGATGAGGTCCGCACTTCCCGGTTACATCTTCTGCGGAAGCATCTCCCACCGCGAAATTCCTTTGGCGAGTTCGCCTCCGTAACGCACAGATCTGCGTTGTACTTAGGCTCTGCTCTCAAATTGAGAAATCTTCGGGCCCCAGAATCCCGTCACCTCTTCTGGTCCTTACGAGCTACCAGAACAAAAACTGTCCTCTCCTCCGGATCCATTCGATACAATTTGCGGGGAAAGCCTAGGGCTCCATTTCGCTCGTTCGTTCTTGATGCGCCGCAGGATTTCTCGTTCGCCAATCTCCGCTACAAAGGAGAAAGTCCCAATGAACTTCTGGAAACTCACTTCGTTCGCTTCTTTGGCTCTCTTGCTCACCGGTTCTTTACTGGTGGCCAGCCGTCCTTCTAAAGAAACATCCTTATGGCCCGTCTACGAACAATATTTCAAGAACGCCAAATACGTGGACCTTACCCACAAGATCACTCCCTCCATTCCCGTCTGGCATGGCTTCGGTCCTTCCAGGTTCATGCCCACCGTGGACCCTGCCAATAATCAGCCCTACACCTACGAGAAAGACGGCTTCGAAGCCACTCACTACGATCTTTCCACCGATCAGCTCGGAACCCAGCTCGACCCGCCCGCCCATTGGAATCCGTATTACCCGGCGATCGACGAATTGCCGCCTACTTACACCATCCGCCCTCTAGTTGTCATCCCCATCCAGGACAAGGTCGCCAAGGATCCCGGCTATCAAATGACCGTGGACGACATCCACGCTTGGGAGCAGCGCAACGGTCGCATCCCGGAGGGTTCCGTAGTGTTCATTCGCTCCGATTGGTCCAAAAATTGGCCCGATCCCGCGCTCGCCACCGAAAAACAATTCCCCGGCGTCACCCTCGCTGCCCTGAAATTTCTCCATCTCCAGCGCCACATTCTTTTCCACGGCCACGAGGCGCTCGATACCGATACCACGCCGACTCTCGAAGGCGAAGCCTGGCTGCTGCGCAACGGCTACACCCAGGCGGAAGGCGTCACCCACCTCGACAAAGTTCCCGAGAAAGGTGCTCTCGTCGCGATCGGCTTCCCGAAGCTCGAAGGCGGCACCGGCGGCTATGCCCGTTACATCGCCATCTGCCCGCCCGATTGGAAGTACGGCGTCTCCGTCGGCGAACTTCCAGAAGCGCCCATGGCTCGCTTCGAGAAGCCGCTCCACTGGGACAAAAAAGCCGGCATGCGCATCCGCTAGCACCGCCAAGACTTTTTTCCTTAAGGTGAGTTCGGAGTCTGCTGGCGGGTTCAGGGTCCTTGCGCTGGCTCAGGTGCAAGCGCGCCGCGCGCTCTTTTCCGCCTCCTCCGTCCTCGCCACAACCAGATCAGGCAAACTATCGCCAGGAATAGCGCTCCCACGAAATACAGCAGATGCGCAACGATCCACAGCACACGCTGCACTCGTTCCCGGACAACCAGTGCTCCTTGTGCCGCGGCTGCGGGAATCGTCACTGGCTGTCCCCAATTCAATTTTGCGATTCGCGTCAAAAATCCTTGCTCAACGCATCCTTCCAGGTTGTACACGCCGATTGTCCGCGTGAAGTAGCTTGCCACGATCATGTCCCGCGAAAGTTCATCCCAATCGAGCGGAGTGAACCCCGGCGTATTCCCCGCTTCTGTCACTCCCACCGCAATCGCCTGCGCCTCAGGCCCGTAAGCCCAGATCATCCCCGAGTCCAGCGAGTGGTGGAAGCTCGTGTAGATCATCAGGACTTCCGTGTTCCCCC
>DATJAD010000135.1:0-7176 GCA_035516615.1 Candidatus Acidiferrum sp. | reverse complement strand
CCCGTATAGCCATACTCGCTTTCCAAATCCTGCGGGGTGATTACTTGCATCCCCTCGATCGCCCCCGGCAAATTCGGCGCATATTCCGCCAGCGTCTTCACCACCGTCTCGCCCAATTCTCTTCGCCGCGCGTTCCAGCTCCCTTCTTTCAATTCGAACGGCGCATATTGCACGCATGCCGAAAGCACGTGCTTCCCTCCTGGCGCCAGCGCTTCATCCAAAATCGTCGGAATCGTCACGTCCAGATACGGGGCCTCGGAAAACTGGCCGTATTTCGACGCGTCAAACGCGCGCTCCAGATAATCAATCTCCGGCCCGATGTGAATCCGCCCCGAGAGCGCCTGCAGGAATCCGTCCGGCGCAACCGATTCCGCCAGCGCCGTGAACGACGGCAACTCTCCCAGCGCAAGGTGCACTTTCGCCACCGCCCCCTTCATTCGGAAATTCTTCACCCTTGCCGCAAACGTCGGATCGAGTTGCGCCGGATCGAGCAGCTTGAAAAACGTTCTCTTCGGATCCACTCCGGAAACCACCGCCTCTGTTGCGATTTCCTCTCCATCTGCAAGCACCACTCCCGCCACTGCTCCGTCTTTCACCCGAACGTGTTCGACTCGCGCATTCGTGCGAATCTCCGCGCCCGCAACTTTCGCAGCCTCACCTAACGCTCGCCCAAACGCGCCCAGCCCGCCTCGCGTGTACGCCGCCGAGCCCACCGGATGCGCATCCGCCGCCGCGCGCATCAGCAGCACCGCCGTGGATCCCGCCGACCACGGCCCCATCGCCGTCCCAAAAATCCCTCGTGCCGCAATCGCCGCTCGCAACAGCTCCGTCTCGAAAAATTCCGCCACAAAATCCGCCACGGCCATCGGGCCCCAGCGGATCAAGTCGAACATCCGCTTCTTACCCAGCGCCCGCACCCCTCGGCCCGCTTTCAGCAAATTCCACAAATCTTCCGGCGTCGGCTTGTCAATCGCCGGTGGCGTCATCGCTGCGAGTTGCGAAAAAACTCCCGCCACTTCCTGCAACGCCGCCGCAAATTTCGGATATTGGGCCGCGTCTTTCGCCGAAAGCCGCGCGACCCCTCCCGCTGTTTTCGCCGCATCGTCATAAAAGAGAATCGCCCGCCCATCCGGCGCCGGCGCGAACATGCGCGGATCGGGCTGGAAAATCTCGCAATCGTATTTCTCGGGCCCCATTGCGAGCGCTACATCCTCGCGCAGCGGCCCCACCGTGTGTGCCAGCGTCGAAGCATGAAATCCCGGATGGAACTCTTCCGTTGTCGCTCCCCCTCCCACCGTCTCGCGCGCTTCTAGCACCACCGGCTTGAATCCGCCCTTCGCCAAATAAAACGCGCACACCAGCGCGTTGTGCCCGCCGCCGATCACCACCACTTTTTGTCCCAGCGGCATCAGCTCGCCCTCTTCCATTCTTTCAGGATCACCTGGCTCGCAATTCTCCCTGGCGCCGCCATGATTCCTCCGCCCGGATGCGTCGCCGATCCGCACATGTATAGGTTGTCCACAGGCGTCCTGTAGTACGCCCATCCCGGCACCGGCCGCAAAAAGAAAAGCTGCTCCAGCGAAAGCTCGCCCTGAAAAATATTTCCCTGCGTCAACCCGAATTCGCGTTCCAGGTCCAGTGGCGTCAGCACTTGCCGTTTGATGATGATTTTCTTCAAGTTCGGAATGTATTCGCTTAGCGTTTCGATCACGTTATCGCCAAACGCCTCGCGCTGGTCGTCCCACGTTCCTTCCGCCAGTTTGTACGGCGCATATTGCACGAAGCACGACAGAACGTGCTTCCCCGGAGGCGCCACCGAAGGATCGGTCAGGCTCGGAATCACCATGTCCACGTACGGTCGCCGCGAAAATCTGCCGTATTTCGCGTCGTCGTACGCCCGCTCCATGTACTCCACGCTCGGCGAAATGGAAAGCGCGCCGCGCAAGTGCGCTCCGTCTCCTGGCAAACACTTGAACTCCGGCAGAGCATCCAGTGCCATGTTCACTTTTCCTGACGATCCCCGAAACTTGTACCGCTTTACTTCCTCCAAAAAATCCCCGGGCAGCTCCCTCGGTTCCAGAAACCGTTCGAACGTCAAGTGCGGATCAACGCTCGAGGAAACCACTTTCGCCGCGATCTCTTCTCCACTCTCCAGCACCACCCCGCGTGCCCGCCCGTTCTTCACCGAAATTTTCGTCACGCTAGCTTTCGTGCGAATTTCCGCTCCCGCTTCCCGCGCCGCCGCCGCAATCGCGTTTGAAATCGCTCCCGTCCCGCCACGGCTGAATCCCCACGACCGGAACGCTCCGTCAATCTCTCCCATGTAGTGGTGCAGCAGCACGTACGCCGTTCCCGGCGACCGGATCCCCAAAAACGTCCCGATAATCCCAGAAGCCGACATCGTCGCCTTCAGCACGTCCGTCTCGAACCACTGGTCCAGAAAGTCCGCAGCGCTCATCGTCATCAGCTGCACCAGCGTGTACCGCTCGTCGCTCGATAATTCGCGGAACCGCTGCACCAGGAAATGCAGTTGTCTCAAATCTTTCGGCCGCAGCGTGGTCGGGTCCGGTGGCACCATGCTCAGGATCGGCTTCACAAACCGGCACATCGGCGTCATCATTTTCGAAAATTCCTCGTACGCCTCCGCGTCCACCCGCGAATGCCTTCGAATCTCCCGCAGCGCCTTCGCATGGTCGTTCATTCGCCACAAATAATCCCCGTTCGGCATGGGCGTGAACGTTCCGTCCAGCGGCAAAATCTCCAGCCCATGCCTCGGCAAATCCAGCTCGCGAATAATCTCCGGCCGCAGCAACGACACCACGTATGAGCATTCCGAAAACAAAAATCCCGGCACGATCTCTTCCGTCACCGCCGCCCCGCCCAGCACGTGCCGCCGCTCCAGCACCAGCACTTTCTTGCCCGCCCTCGCCAAATACGCGGCGTTCGTCAGGCCGTTGTGCCCGCCCCCAATCACAATTGCGTCGTACGTCTGCCCCATTCCTCAAAACTCCGCTTGAATTCAGAAGACTTCGCCCGTCACAGGACCGCTCATTCTACTGGCCTCCCTGCAATCCACACAAGTCAGCCACTTCCGCCTTTCTCACCCTGCCCTCGCCTCTCTCGCTCCCCCTTCCGGCCAGTTCCCCAAATCCGTCCTTTCGGCCAGTAGTTTTTCCCCGCCTCCGCACGCTACCCTTCTCCTTCCAGTCGGTACTCCCGACCCAGGGGAGACGTGTCATGTACTGTGAATCCTGCGGCCTTCAAATTTTTCCCAAGCACCCGGTCTGCACGCGCTGCGGCCATGCGCCCACGCTCCAGCTTCTTCAGTTGACCAGCCTGCTCACGCTCTTCGTCGCCGTCCTGGGCAATACTATGGTCGCCTGGTTCCTCTTGCCGCGTTTCGAAAACGGCCGACACGCCTTCTATTTCCACTCCTGGCTTTGGCTCTCCGAAAAAGCCGCCATGTACGGATGGGCTCCCGCCGCCATCGGCCTTCTTCTCTGGGACTATTTTGTCTGGCGCAAATCTCGCCCCAAAATCAAAGGCTGGCTCACCCGTAAGCTTCTTACTTTTGTCCTCGTCGCCGGGGTCACTCCATTCATCCCCTGGTGGGTTCCCGCCGGCCAGCCGCCGCAGAACTTCATGAGCCTCATCTCCCGCTATCCCGGTCTTCCCATTGGCCTTGCCTGGTGCGCCGTCCTCGTTGTCATCATCCTTCTCTGCATCAACGCCGAGTCCCGTCTCGCCCTTCTCGGCAAAGGCCGTGTCCTCAGCGCCGTCAGCCTCGGTGCCCTCGTCATCCTTCTCACCGTCACCATGCTCGGCTGGTCCTTCGCCTCCTGACCTGCCAGCTCATTCACTTTTGTCTCGCTGTCCGTTTTCGCCAAAACTTCTCAGCGCCACGTCGCCTCCGTGACCTCCTCTTTCCGCCCTCCGTGCCCTCTGTGATATTTTTTCCTTCTCCCCACTGCTCAATAAGTACGCCCCTTGCAGATCAATCTCGTCGGCGCAACGGCCAACGGCAAAACCATCACCTCGGAATCCACAAAGAAATTTTGGGTTTTATGAACTAGCCGGACCGCCGGCCGAGCGGAGACCTTGTACCACACCGCGCGCCGGCCGCGGCGCATTTTGCGTGAAGTCCTAAGCCCGAATCCTCAACCGCCAATCCATCAAATTCTCATGGCATCAGTTCCATGGAATACCGATACCAATCGCTCTGGCCGACGACCATCCACCCGCCTGTAAATTTGCGCGACACTTGGAAGTACCGCACCGCCTGCCCATCCGGCGGCGGACCTCCATCCACCGTGATCTCCGCGCGCACCAATGTCACTCGTCCGCCCATCTTTCCTCGCGCCCCAATGGACGTGAATTCCACGTCCCGCTTCACCATTTCCGGCACCGCTTCCACGGGCTCCCCCGTTTCCGCCTCTGTCGCCATCCGGGCGACGTCTTTCGGTCCCCTCCCCGAATACTCTTGCAGCAATTCCTCCCGCACGGCGTCCTTCATCTCTGCATCCACCGGACGTACTCGCAAAGCCATCTGGATTCCAAAATATCCAAGCACCGCCACCACTCCCACGATCGCGTGCCAGCCCTTCAGCTGAAAATTGTATTCCGCCATCGCAATTCCTTCCTGCCAACCGTCTCCCTTGGAAATTCCATATTCCCACCTCTGCGGGCCGCCTGCCTGGCTCAGCTCGACCGATACGTGGTAATCGTCAATACCCTCGCCTCTCCTTTACTTTCCTGCCTGCCAGTGCTATCAGTTTCCGTACGGTTTCCTTTCCCGAAGGCCCCACATCCAGGAGGTTCCGATGCTTCCCGAAGCCGCCCTCAGCGATTTTCGCGCCGCCATCCGCGGACCATTGCTCCTCCCGGGTGATTCCGCCTACGAAGACGCCAGGAAAATCCACAACGCCATGATTGACCGCCATCCTGCGCTCATTGTGCGCTGCGCTGGCGTCGCCGACATCATCGCGGCCGTAAAGCTCGCCCAGAAACATCGGCTCCCCGCCTCCGTCCGCGGCACCGGCCACAACGTCTCTGGCATCAGCCTGTGCGACGATGGCTTGGTCATTGACCTCTCGGCCATGAAAGGCATTTATGTCCAGCCCGATGAGCGCAAAGTGCGCGTCGAACCGGGAACTACATGGGCCGAAGTGAATCATGAGCTGCAAGCCTTCGGCCTCGCCGCCACCGGCGGCTACGTCGGTTCCACTGGCGTCGGAGGCCTCACGCTAGGCGGCGGACTCGGCTGGATGGTGCGCAAGTATGGCTGCGCGCTGGATAATCTCCTCTCCGCCGATGTCGTCACCGCTCAAGGCCAACTGCTTCGCGCCAGCACCTCCGAGAACTCGGATTTGTTCTGGGCCATTCGCGGCGGCGGTGGAAACTTTGGCATCGTCACTTCCTTCGAGTTTCAGGCTCATCCTGCCGGTACCGTTCTCGCCGGCCTCGTCCTTCATCCTCTCTCCAAGGGCCGCGCAGCGATGCGCTTCTGGCGTGAATACGAGAAAACCGCCCCCGAAGAAACCAGCAACAGCACCGTCATCTTTACTGCGTCGCCCGAGCTTCCTCTGCCAGAATCCCTCAAGCGCGAGCCCATCGTCGCTCTCGGCGGTGTTTATGTCGGTCCGCTCGACGAAGGCGAGCGCGCGCTCCAGCCTCTTCGCTCCTTTGGCCCTCCCGCCGCCGATATCTATCAGCCCATGCCGTACAGCGCAGCGCAGACCATGGCTGACTTCCTCTGGCCCAAGGGTTTTCTCAGTTACTGGAAATCCAGCTTTATGAGATCACTGAGCGACGCCGCCATTGATACCATGCTCGACTTCTACGCCGCCGCGCCTTCCCCCCGTACCGTCCTCGTCGTCGAGCACGATGGCGACAGCGCCTGGAGTCGCGTCCCGGAAGACGCCACCGCATTCGGCCATCGCAATTGGCCGTACAACCTGGTGGTCACCACCATGTGGTCCGACCCCAGGGACACTGACGCCAACATCCGGTGGACGCGCCAATTCTGGGAAGCGATGCAGCCCTTCCTCGCCGACGCCGCCTATGTCAATTATCTTGGCGAACTCGATGACGCGGGAATCCACCTCGCCTACGGCCCGAAGTACGAGCGCCTTGCTCAGCTCAAGGCCAAATACGATCCCGCCAATTTCTTCTCCATGAACGCCAACATCAAACCCGCTCGCGCCGCCTCCTCCGCCTGATCCCCCTCACCGCCGCTGGCGACGGGCCTCGCGTGGCGCGCCGTCCACTTTGTCATCATCCTTCTCTGCATCAACGCCGAATCGCCCCTCGCGCCTCTCCGCAAAGGCCGCGTCCTGAGCACCCTAAGCCTCAGCGCCCTCGTCATCCTCCTCTCCGTCACTATGCTCGGCTGGTCCTTCGCCTCCTGACCACGCTTCATTCTTTCCCAGGCCTCTGTTAGAATCCTGCCAATTTCGCCGCATTCTCACGGAGGAACCAATCCATGCATCATTTCCTGCCTGTTGCCCTGGGTCTTTTTGTATTCTTCGGCCTCGCGATCTCCTCTGGCGCCGCGCAGGCCCCCTCCGCAAGCGAGGCCGACAAGCGCGCCGAAACCGAAGTTCGTCGTCTCAGCGCCCTTGAAGTTCAAGCCTTTCTGGATAAAGACCCAAAAGCCCTGGCCAACTTGTGGTCCGACGAGTTTGTCGTCACCAATCCGCTCAACAAGTTCGTGAATAAGCAGCAAGTCCTGGGTATGGTCCAGTCGGGCTTTCTGGTCATCACCGCTTTTGATCGTCAGATTGAGTACCTTCACGTCTACGGGGACATCGTGATTCTCGCAGGCAGCGAAACCGTCACTTGGGGAGGCAAGATGCCCAATGCGGGCAAGACAGAACTTCTCCGCATTACCGTCGTCTGGCGGAACGAAAATGGCCAATGGCGGGAAATCGCGCGTCACGCCAACATTGTCCCCCAAACCTGACGCCGGCTCACACTTCAGTTTCATTCGCAGCCGGGAATGGAGTTTTCTAGTCCAGTCAGGTCTTTCTGGGAGGTTCGCATGAAGTTTGCCAAAATCGTCTTCTGGATTGCTGCCATCTGGGGCCTGCTCATCATCACGCCCCTCTATTTCATGTTCGATCTCATCGGCCGCCAGGATCCCCCACCGATCACCCATCCCGGCTTCTTTTACGGCTT
>DATJAD010000134.1:0-14030 GCA_035516615.1 Candidatus Acidiferrum sp. | reverse complement strand
CTCCGAACGCTCGACGCTGCATATCACCATCACCGTGACCACGCTCCGCCCGCGTCTCGCGCGCTTGTTCGAACCGCGCGCCCCGCGTCCCGATCTTCGCCTCGCCGCGGTCAAGCAGCTTCGCGAAGCCGGCCTCTCCGTAGGAGTGTTTGCTTCTCCTCTCTTGCCCGGCATCACAGACCGCGAAGGGGAGCTCGAAAATGTCGCCGCCGCCGCTCGCGATGCGGGCGCTCTCTGGTTCAACTCGGGCGTCCTTTTTCTCATGCCTTCTTCTTCAAGAACTTTTCTGCCTTTTTTGAAGGAAAAATTTCCGCGTTTGCTCGAGCGATACGAGAAATGGTACTTCCACGACGGCTATGCGCCTGAGGCCTACCGCACGAAAATCGCGGAACGTGTTCTAAGCATCCGCAAGAACCTCGGCCTCGCGGGTCGCCCTTGGGGCGAATTGCAGAAGCACACTTTCCGGCCGCAACTCTCTCTGGACTGGAATGTTGAACCGCCAACGGAATCCCCGCGGACCATGTCCTGCGCCGCCGGATGATGTCGTGCTATTCCACGGGAAAAACAATCAAGGAACGATGATGTGCGATTCTTGTCGTCTCAGCTCTTCGGCCTTCGGGAACTGCGCGCGGAGAAATTCAATGAACCCCCGCGATCGCGGCCTGCCGTTCGTGCGCACAAGCCCCATACGGAAGAGGAACACCGCCGCGTCGAAAATCTCCGGGTTTTTCAATCCTCCGGAGCCCGCCTCGGATGCCTTCTGCTTCATGTCATTCAGAAAGCCGCTCACCGCGGCGTACAGTTCCCGCTGCACGGGAATGTCCGGCGGTTTCTCGTAATAGATTCCGGAGATGAGCGTGCGGTACGTCTCCGCCACTGTTCGAAGGGCCGCCAGCACATCCGGATCAGCCGCCGAAGGCTGCGCTGCGCAAAATTTTGCAATCGTAAATGCAATCGCCGCGAGCAATTGCTGGTGTATATGCGGAAGATCCCGTGGCAGGTTTTCCTCGAGGAACGGAGTGTCCGCGGGAATCGGCCGCCGGTGCTCTGCTTCATATCGGTGCGCCGCCAGAAGATATTGGCAATTCGCCGGGCAATCAATCGAAACTTCGCGCTCCGTGCCGCAGCACTGCGCGCATATTTTCTCCCCCTTTGCGGAACAGAAGCGTTCCGCCTTGCGTTTCCCGCAGATCGCGCAGGTCGCCAATGGTTATTCCTCGCTATAATAGAGATGAGCAGAATACGCTTCGCATTTCAAGAAAACAAAACGAGCGCGTTTTGCGCCCGTCGTTTCACGCCATGATGACCTTGTTGTGGAACCGCCGTGCGGCAATCACCAGGAGCAGACTCCCCATCCCCAGCAGCACCAGCGCATCAGGCCACAGGTATTGCATTCCCGCTCCGCGCAGAATGATCCCACGCGTGATGTTGATGAAATACGTCGCGGGAACACAGTAGCTCAACATCCGGAAGATGAACGGCATGGTCTCGCGTGGAAAGATATAGCCCGAAAAAAAGATCGTGGGTAGGACCGTGAGAAACGCCAGTTGCATGGCCTGCGCTTGCGTCGAGGCTTTGCTCGAGATCAGTATCCCGGTCGAGAGGGAAACAAAAATGTAGGGAATGGAAAACAACCCCAGCAGGATGACGTCGCCGTGGACCGGAACCTGGAAGACAAATCGCATGCAGGACATGATCATCACTAGTTCAAAAAAGCCGATTCCCAGATAGGGGATCAGCTTCCCCAGCAGCAAACCCATCGGACGGACTGGCGTCACGAATAACTGCTCCAGCGTCCCCCACTCTTTCTCCCGAACGATCGAAAATGCCGTCAAGAATGTCGTCACGTTCAAAAGCAGCACCGCCATCAGCCCCGGTAAAAAGAAATTGGGCGAGCGGGAGTCCGGATTGAACAGGATTTTCGGCCGCATTTCCAAGGCAAACTTGGGATTCGCACCCAGGAGTCGCCTCAGCGATTCGTCCAGGCCGATCGAGGTGGTCACGTTGATCGCCTGGCCCGCCACCGAGGAATCCGATCCGTCAATCAGCACCAGCACCTGCGCACTTCGTCCGTGCAGCAGCCGGTCCGAGTAGTCCACGGGAATCTTGAACCCTACTTTCGCCTCTCCCGCGACGATCGCGTTCGTCAGGTCCCGGTCGTTCTCCACGTATCGAATGATGTGAAACGTGTCCGAATTTGTCATCCGGTCGATCAGGTCGCGGCTCACCTGCGTTTTGTCCGCGTTGTAGACCACCGTATTGATATGCCGTATGTTCGTGTCAATCCCGAAGCCCAGCACCACCATTTGCAGGATCGGAATGACCAGAGAAAAAAACAGTGTCGCGGAATCGCGGCGCACATGCAGCGTTTCCTTGTAGAAAACAGCGCCGAATCCCTTGAAAAAGTCACCCACCGGCCACCTCTGCCGTCGCTCTGTGTTTCTCGGTCAATTCAACGAATACGTCTTCGAGGCTCGGTGCAAGCGGCCTGATATCGTTTACTGCAATGCCCTCCTTTTGCAACTGCAAGCGCAGACTGGAAAGATCGATGTCCTCCGCGACCAGCGCGTGAATGGACTGCCCGAAAATCGTTGCGCTCCGAATGCCAGCAATTGTTCGCGCCAGCCGCAGCGCTCGCGTTACTTCCGAAGTGTCAATCTCGATCCGCTTCGTTCCGGGCGGCTGGACCTCGGGAATCTTCTTGAGTTCTTCGGGCGTTCCATCCGCGATCAGCTTGCTGAAATAGATGTACGCCACGTGATTGCAGCGCTCCGCTTCGTCCATGTAGTGCGTGGTCACAAAAAATGTGATTCCATGCGCGCTCAGCTCGAAGAGCAAATCCCACAGCTGCCGCCGCGCCACTGGATCAATGCCCGCGGTGGGCTCGTCCAGAAAAAGCAGCTGCGGTTCGTGCAGCATCGCGCATCCCAGCGCCAGCCGCTGCTTCCATCCACCGGAAAGCTGCGCCGCCAGCCGGTTCAGGTACGGTTCAAAGCCGTTGAGTTCCACAATTTCCGCCATCCGGCGCTTCAGCCTCTCCGGCGACAGGCTGTAGATCCTTCCGTAGAACGTGAGGTTTTCGAACACCGTCAGATCGTTGTACAGGCTGAAATTCTGGGACATGTAGCCGATGTGCTCGCGCACTTCCTCCGCCTGCGTCCGCACGTTCAGGCCCTCTACCGTAGCTTCGCCGCCGCTCAGCGGCAACAAACCTGTAAGCATCTTGATGACTGTGGTTTTTCCGCTTCCGTTCGGGCCGAGGAATCCGAAAATTTCGCCTTTCTTGATTCGGAAGCTCACTTCGTTCACTGCCGTGAAATCGCCAAACCTCCGCACCAGCCCTTCCGCGGAGACAGCCAGTTCGCTCCCGTTGTTTCCGTTCGTGGGCATCACTCAGTTGCCGTTCAGCAGTTTGACGTCTGCGGCCATGCCCGCGCGGATGCGGTGCGAGGGATCATCCACGCGCACTTTCACGCCGAAAACCTGGTGCACGCGGTCGTCTCGCGTCTGCACGTTGCGCGGCAGAAATTCCGCTTGTTGATTGATCTGCTCGACCGTTCCGTGAAACACCTCGTTCGGAAAAGAATCCACGCGCATCTCCGCCTTCTGTCCCAGCCGCACCCGCCCGATTTCCGTTTCTGGAATGTACACCCGCACATACAGCTCATCGCGCTCGAGCAGCGTCGCCAAGGGCGCGTTCGGCGCGATCAGATCGCCCGGACGCACATCCAGAACTTCCACCGTCGCGGCAGCGGGCGCCAGCACGCGTCGTTCGCGGAAACGCGCTTCTTGGTATGCGAGCGAGGCCTTCGCGGCAGCGATGTCTTCGGGACGGTTGCCGCGCTCGTATTTGTCCAGTGTAGCTTCCGCTTGACGGAGTTGCGCGTCAGCCGAGGCAATTTCTTCCGGCCGGTAGCCCTGATGCATCTCTCTTAATTTTTGCGCGGCGCTTTCTTTCTGCGCCAACGCCATCTTCCAATTGGCTTCCGCGGTGTCACGCTGCTGCTTGGATACAAGATCCTTTTTTGCCAGCGAATCGTAGCGCTCGAAATCGAGATGCGTGCGCGTTTCATCCGCCGTTGCGCTGTCCAGAGCGGCCTGCGCGGCCAGGATGTCTTCCTTGCGGTACCCGTTCTTTTTCAGTTCGTAATCCGCTTTCGCTTGCGCCACGGCCGCGTGCGCTTGCGCAATATCCTCCTTCCGGTACCCGCGCTCCATCTTGATGGCGTTCGCGCGCGCTTCATCGAGAGATGCCTTTAACTCCTTGTCGTCAAACGCCACGATCTCCTGCCCGGGTTGCACGGTGTCCCCTTCCTGCACCAGCACTTTGTCAATACGCCCTCCCACTTCCGATCCAACCTGGATGTCGCGCGCCTCGACGGTGCCGGAAGCGCGCAGCGAATTGTCGTGGTGGAACCACCCGGCGTACAGTGCCGCGGCTGCGACTGCCGCTGCCGCAATCAGCGCGATGAGAATGATTTTCCGCTTCATCGTACGCTTCCCTTGCTGCCTGAAGTTCCTACGCGCCGGGGGACTCCCGTGTTTCGCGGAGCGATTCCGCTCCATAAGACTCGGAAGGCCGATTCAATCCGCTCAGGCAGCGTTTGGTCCTCGAACAAGGACCAGAACAGCAAAGTCCCGAATATCATCTGTCTCCACCCTTGGGCAATTTCTTCCGCGGGCAAATCCGTGCGCACTTCACCGCGCTCTTGGCCGTGCCGGATCAGCTGCGCCAGCAGTTCGCGATTCCGGTCGTGGATCTCGATCATTCCTTTGCGCACGCGGGCGGAAGAGAGATTCGCCTGGATCAGAGCGCGCACGATCGCCGGGTTTCGCACCGGCTCTTCAGTCATTACCGTGATCAGGCTTCGAAGCTGCGCGGAGAGCGGCTCCTTGGATTGTTGGGCCTTTTTTACGAAGGACTCGAGCTTGGCGATCTGCATTTCGCCAAAAGCGATCAGGATGTGTTCCTTGCTCGGGAAATAGTTGAAAAAGGTGCCTTTGCCCAGCTCCGCTGCTGCCGTGATATTTTCGACTGTCGTTTCCGCGAAACCCTTCTCGGCAAAAAGTTTCAGGGCAGCCCGGAACAGCCGTTCGCGGTACTTCTGACGATGGTGTGCAAAGCGGGCGACGCCGAATATCTTGCGTTTGAAAACGGATGGGGGCATTCGTTTCATATAGGTGACCCGCGGTCATATATGACCCGCAGTCATATATGACCGCCGGTCATATATGACTATCGGTCATTCTCCTGCAAATGTCAAAATGACCGGGCGCCCCCCACTGGAACCCCGGTCCCAGGCTCGGTTATCCAGATATCCTTTTTGTTATCAGTCTATTGCAGAGATTCGGGGTCCGAGAGATTCTTTGGAGACTTCTGGTTCAGGTACGCAATCATTTTCTGCCCCGATGGCGGCACCGCCACCGCCCCCTTGAAAATGATTTCCTTCGCCGTGATTTTCTTCCCATACAGCTTTTCGTTTGCACTGTTGTCCGGCCGCACTGTTGAGCCCGCAAGCGATATTCCGGCGAACAAACCTCGTGCGCGCGAATAGGACAGTACTTCCGCCCGCAACGTGACGTCGGTGGAAGCCTCCGCGTTCCGTCCCTTCGGACCAGCCGCTGCCGAAGCATCCGCGCCGAGTTTCACCTTGCTTCCGAGTATTGCTCTGGCGCCTCGCGGGTTCATCACCAGAAGAACAAAGTCCGTCGCCTGGCCGCCGATCTGCAAGCCAAAGCTGCCGCCTTCGAGCGCCATCATCGTCGGAGCGCTCCAGGGACCCGTGAAGTGTTCGCCTGTCCGGCACACCATCGCTCCGCGGCCATAGCTGCCTCCGAGCACGAAAGCGGCCTTGAGGACGGAGGGATAAATGATGATGCATTCGGCTTTGTCAATCAGATCTTGCGGAATATCGTCGGGAACATCCATGATTTCCTTGAGCACTTCGCCGCAATTTTCCAGGCGATCCGCTTCCTTTTTGTCCTGGGAGGCGCTCGTGGGCAGCGAAATCACAAACAAAGCCATCAGGAAGGAAATAATTCGCTTCATTGCAGTTCACCTCGTATCAGCCGATTTGTCATTCTCGTGTCGAATAAAGGACTGGGCGCGATAGGCGAGATTCCGGTTGCATCGCCGGAAACGGTCAATGCCAGAAAGTGCACCGGTCTCCGGTCAAAGTCTTTAGCTACCCTATGCACTATACTTGCACGGAAGGAAATTTTCCACCGGAGCGCTCATGGCCAGATTCCAGAGGAAGGTTCGCAACACAATCGAAGCTTCAATCGCGTTGCTTTTCGGCACTTTCCTCTTCGTTGTTCCAACTCACGCTCGGCAGCAATCGCAGGTTTGCTGTGCTAGCGGCGTTTCGGAAAATTCCCCGCGGCATGCAAAGAGCAAAAAAAAATCGGCCGCGCTTACGGGTTTCGCGTCCCAAGTGGAGACCACTCTCGGAACCGCTCCGGACAGCAAAGGCGATTGGGGCTTGCTCGTTGCGGACGCGACGAGCGGGCAAGTTCTTTACGAATGCAACGCGGACAAATATTTCGTACCCGCGTCCAATATGAAACTGTTCACGACGGCTCTCGCGCTGGCGAAACTCGGCCCTGATTTTCGATTTCGCACCACGCTTGAATCGGTGCAGCAGCCTTCGGCGCAAGGAATTCTGCATGGACCGCTGTATCTCGTGGGACGCGGCGATCCCGACCTTTCGAATCGCAAATATCCCTACGAACTGAAAGAAGAATTCGATGGGGCGCCAGAAAAAGTGATCGCCGAGCTTGCCGACGCCGTGGTGGCGAAAGGCATCAAGGAAATTACCGGCGATATCGTGGGCGACGATTCTTATTTTCCGCGCGAACGCTATCCCGCAGGCTGGGAAATTGACGACATGGTGTGGGAATACGGGGCGGCGATTTCCGCGATCGTTGTGGACGATAACACCGTTACCGTGACGCTGACTCCCGGCATGACCGCGGGCGCTCCGGTCACATCCGATATTTCTCCGGCAACGCCGGATTTCGCCGTGAACAATCAGGTGGCCACTTCAGCCGCGGGCGCGAAGCCGGATCTGACGCTGACGCGCGAGCCGGGAGGGAATCTCGTGGAAATCACCGGCACACTTCCAGCCGGCAGCAATCCTAGAAAACTGGTGCTCGCGATTCAGGAGCCGGCTCTGCACGGCGCGACGCTCTTGAAAAGTTTGCTGGAAAAACGAGGAGTAAAAGTGGATGGAGCGGCGCGAGCGCTTCACTTGCCTCCCGGTCCCGTTTCCGGCGAAACGCGCGTGGTGCTTGCCGAGCATGATTCCATTCCGCTGAGCGAATCGGTGAAGCTGATCAACAAGATCAGCCAGAATCTGCACGCGGAAATGCTTTTGCGCGCGGCGGCGCGGCAGAACGGGGTGTGGAGCAAGCCGGAAGATTTGTACAAATTTCCGCAGGATTTTTATGCGACAGCCGGAATCGCGCCGGACGACGTGGTGCAGACGGACGGATCGGGACTCTCGCGGCACGATCTGATTACGCCGCGCGCGGTTGTTGCGTTACTCGAATACGCGGAAAATCAACCGTGGTTTGCTCCGTATTTCGATTCGCTGCCGGTTGCCGGCGTGGACGGCACGCTGCAGGACCGGTTGAAAGATACGATTGCCGTTGGGCGGATTCACGCAAAGACAGGATCGGTGGAACACGTGCGGACGCTTTCCGGTTTTGCGGATCTTCCCAGCGGGCGCAGGCTGATCTTTTCTTTCTTGAGCAACAACATGAACGCAAAAAATCATGAAGCGGGCGACGCGCTCGATGCTCTCTGCGTTGCGATGATCCAGGAATTCGACAAGCCGGAAAAGCCGGTCCGCGGAAGGAAGAAACACAAGAGCTAAATCGCAACGATGACCAAGGAACGCATTATCGCCGTGTTTGGCAGCTCGCGGCCCCGCGAAGGCAGCGAAGATTACGAGGAAGCTCGGATGCTCGGGGCAATCCTTGCGCGCGCGGGATTCGCGATCTGCAGTGGAGGATATGGCGGCGTGATGGAAGCGGTTTCCCGCGGAGCAAAAGAGGCCGGTGGAAAGACCTACGGCGTCACGGCGGAATTTTTCAAGCCCAAGGTGAATGCGTGGATTGACGAAGAAATTCGCGTGAAGAGCTGGCAGGAGCGGCTGTTCGAACTGATTCGATTGGGTGACGGCTTTGTGGCCTGCAAGGGTGGGACGGGAACGCTGGTGGAATTGGCGGTCGTGTGGGAAATGCTCAATAAAGCGGTGCTGGCGCAGAAACCGTTCGCGGTTCTCGGGGACTTCTGGGTTCCGATCATCGAGCGCGTGCGCGAGGTCGAACTCGGGCATCCCGCCCCTTGGGGCGAGGCCAACGACCGCCTCGTGCATGTGGCCGCGGGCCCCGCAGAAGCGGCCGCGTTCTTACACAGGAAACTCGGATAATCGAGGATGGAGGCAGTTTACCGCAGCCAGACGAACATGCAATCGCGCTGGCTGCCGCCTTTTAATTCACCATGACGCGAAACGCCGCTGAAGTTTTGGAATTCGACAAGCTGCGCGAAATTTTGCGGCTGCGGACGACGTGCGCGCCCGGCCGGCGCAACGTTGACGCGCTGGAGTTTTGCCGAGATCGCGCAGCACTTGTAAAAGAATTTGCGCTGATCCGCGAAGCGCGCGAATGGCTGCGGGCCGGACGTGAGCTCGGGTTCGGCGCGCTTTCCGATCCGGAAAGTTGGCTCGCGAGGCTGGAAGGATTGGGGGCCATGCTCGAAGCCGCGGAATTTCTCGATGCCGCATCGCTTCTCGAAACTTCCGGCTGGTTGCGTGGACAATTTCGCGAACATGCGGCGGAATTTCCGCTGCTGGCGGCGCGCAGCGCGGAAGTTGGCGATTTCCGGGACGTGCTGGCCGCGATTCGCCGCGCGATTCTCCCGAATGGAGAGATCAGTGACGATGCGTCGCCGACGCTGCGGCGCATTCGCGCGAGCATTCGCGAAACGCGCGATGCGATCCAGAAATCGCTGAAGCAAATCCTCCGCGCGCGCAACGCCGAGGCGGGGGAGGATTACGTCACGCTGCGGAACGACCGCTTCGTGATTCCGGTGCGAGCGGAACAGCGGCGCAGCGTTCCGGGCGTGGTTCACGGCGCGAGCGGCACGGGCCAAACGGTTTTTCTGGAGCCGTTCGAAACGGTCGAAGCCAACAATCAGCTGGTGCAGCTTTCCGAGGAAGAAGCCGCGGAAATTCTTCGTGTTCTTCGCGAGCTGACGGACCGCCTGCAAAGCGCTCGGGGTCCATTGCTTGCGGCGGTGGAGACGATTGCGGAACTGGACAGCGCTTTTGCGAGGGCGCGGTTCGCACGGGAATTCGACGCCGCTCTACCAGAGTTTTCTTCAACGCGCGAACTTCGGCTGGAAGCTGCGCGGCATCCGGTGCTAGAAGACAAGCTGAAGCGCGAAGGCCGCTCGGTGGTTCCCATGAGTCTTTCGCTGGGCGGCGAAGAAAAATTGCTGGTGATCAGCGGGCCGAACACGGGGGGCAAGAGCGTGGCGCTCAAAACGGTGGGGCTTGCCGCGCTGGCTGCGCAATCCGGCATTCCCGTCGCGTCGCAGCGCGCCGTGCTGCCGCTGTTCGATCACATTCTGACAGACATCGGCGACGAACAATCCATCGCCGCCGATCTCTCGACGTTTTCAGCGCACGTGCTCAATCTGAAGTCCATGCTCGAGGCCGCGACTCCCGATTCGCTGGTGCTGGTGGACGAAATGGGCACGGGCACGGCGCCCGAAGAAGGCGCAGCTCTTGCCGTTGCACTGCTGGATGAATTTCTGGCCAAGAAGTGCATCGTGCTTGCGACCACTCACCATGACCGGCTCAAAGCTTACGCTTCGTCCACTCCGGGCGTGGTGAATGCCGCGGTGGAATTCGACGACGTGAATCTCCGTCCGACGTACCGTTTGATAGTCGGCGTTCCGGGAGGATCGAGCGGGATTGCCATCGCGCGGCGGCTGGGTCTTTCCAATGAAATCATCGAGCGGGCGCGCGAACTGCTGACGCCCGAAGCGCGGGAAGCCGCCGATTTGATCGCGTATCTGCATCGCAGCCGCGATGAGCTGGACCGTATGCAGAAGCAGATGGCTGCGGAACGCCACGCCCTCGAGGAAGAACGCAAGAAGCTGCGCACGGAATGGGTTGAGCGGCAGCAAAAGCGCATCAAGGAGTTGGAAACGCAATTCGCCGAGATGCAGCAGAGATTCGAGGAGAACGTGGCGGGCGTGGTTGCGGCGGTCAAAGAGCGCGAACTTCAGGGCAAGATCGAGAAGACCGCGAGGAGGAAGTTTTCCGACGCGCGAGGCGAAGCGCGCGAAGAGTTGAACGCCGCGGTGGTGCAGACGATTTCGGATTCGCAGGCGGATATCGGCGTCACGCGCGGGGAGGCGCAGCTGATTCGCGCGGAAAACTTGCAGGCTGGGGCGCGGATTCGCGTGCGCGGGTTCTCACGCCCTGCGATTTTTCGGCGGATGGATGGCAGTTCTGCCGAGATCGAAGCTGGTCCGCTGCGCATGAAGGTTGCGCTGGACGAGATCACCGGCGTTGAAGTAACAGGCCAGACGGCTGCTTCTGCAGCAGGGGCAGCAAGTATTTCCGTGCGGACACAGCCGCGCGAATCACAGGTTGCGGACGAGATCAACGTCATTGGTCTCACCGTGGAGCAGGCCACGGAACGCGTGGACAAATTTCTGGACGATTCGGCGCTGGCGCATCTTCCGCGCGTGCGGATCATCCACGGTCACGGAACAGGAGCGTTGAGGAAGGGACTCGGCGAATTCCTCTCGTCACACCCACTGGTTCAGCGGCATTCGTTCGAATCCGAGGAGCGAGGCGGCAAAGCTGTCACTGTCGTAGAATTGCGGACGTAGCCATGGCGGAAGCGGGATCATTCGCGGATCGGGTAAAACAGCAGGCAGACATTGTCCGCGTGGTGGGCGATTACGTACGCCTGAAGAAGAGCGGCAAGGATTTCAGCGGGCTTTGCCCGTTTCACCAGGAGAAGACGCCTTCGTTCACGGTCTCTCCCATCAAGCAGATTTTTTATTGTTTCGGGTGCGGCAAAGGCGGCGACATTTTCAATTTTTTGATGGAGATGGAAAAGTGCGAATTTCCCGAAGCAGTGAAACTCGCGGCCGAGAAATGCGGCATTTCCATTCCTCGCCCGAAGGAGCGTTCGCCGGAAGAGCGCAAGGAAAATCAGCAGCGCGCGGCGCTGGTGGAGATTCACCGCGAAGCGCAAACGTTTTTCGTGAAGCAGCTTGAGGGAACGCTCGAAGGTAAAGCGGCGCGGGCTTATCTGGAAGATCGCGGACTCGATAAGGAATCGCTCGTGCGCTTCGGGATCGGTTATGCGCCGAGCGGCGGCGATCTTCTGCTTCGCCACTTGAAAGGCAAATACCCGGAAAAACTGCTGGTGGATTCAGGACTGATTTCACGGGACCAGAGCGGGCGGTTGTTCGACCGCTTCCGGCGGCGGATTACTTTTCCCATTGCGAACGAGTCCGGAAAAATCGTGGCGTTCGGCGCGCGGGCGCTGGGCGACGAGCAACCGAAGTACATGAACTCGCCGGAAACGCCGATTTATTCGAAGAGCAACGTGCTCTATCACCTGGACCGCGCTAAGGACGCACTGCGGCGGCAGGATTTCGCGATTCTGGTGGAAGGCTACATGGATGCAATCGCCGTGGCGCGGGCGGGAATCAGCAACGTGGTGGCGAGCTGCGGCACGGCGCTGGCGGAAACGCAGATCAAGCTGCTGGGCCGATTCACAAAGCGCGTGGTGGTGAATTACGATCCGGATACCGCGGGACAGGCGGCGACGGAACGCTCACTTACGGCGCTTCTGGAGCAAGATTTTGAAGTGCGCGTGCTTGCGCTGCCTTCTGTTGGCGAGAAGAAGGCCGATCCTGATTTGTTCATTCGCGAAAAAGGAGCGGAAGCGTATCTACAGCAGTTGAAGGAGGCGCCGGCGTATGTGGATTACCTGATTGCGCGGGCGCGGCACATGGACCTGGCTACCGGAGAAGGGAAGCTGCGCGCGCTGAATTTCCTGATGCCGTATCTGCAGAAAATTCCCAACCGGCTGCTGCGTTCGGAATGGGCGACGCGGATCGCGCAGCAGCTTCGCATCGAGGAGCCGGTGCTGCGCGCGGCGTTCAGCAAAGCAGCTTCGGAGCGGCGGAGCGAAGTGAAAACGCAGCCGGAACTGGTGAGCCGTTCGGCAAAACCAGTGGAGCGTCGGCTGATTCGGATGCTCGCGGAGGGTAATGAATTTCGGGAAAGGTTGGCGAAGGAACTCCAGGTCTCGCAGCTTTATCGTGGGCTGGAAACCGAGAAGATTTTCGCGACCCTGATTGTCGTGAGCCTTTCTGAAGCGCCGGTACACACTTCAGAGGTTGCTGTCATGCTGGAAGAGCGCGACCGCAGGGTGCTGTTCGAGATCTTGTTCGAGGAGAGCAACGAACAGACCTGGGAAGAGGCGCAGAGCTGCCTCGAGGCCCTGAAAAGGCGGCAGTTCGAGCGCGAGCTGGCGGAAATTCAGCGTGGAATCGAAGCGAATCCCACCGGGCCGGACATGCGCGACCTGCTGACGCGCAAGCAGGCGCTGATGCGGCGGCTGGCCGCGGGAGGCTGAAGCCGGTCACTCTTTGCACAGGAAATCAACAACGAAACCATTGACGATGCAGGACTTTACTGTGTAACGTAACAAGGTTACGCAGGTAACGGTTTCCTGCCTAAGTGCATCTATATAGATGCGGTTAAGGGCCGGAGACGGGCCAGTGGCGCGCAATAGGGCGGCGCGCGAGGCCAACGGGAATCAGCGACGCGGCGCGGTGAGCTTCACAAAAATTTTTAGAAGCGGGAACGGACTTCCCAAAGTGCGCCTGCACGCCTGTTTGCACGTTTGTCAAAATCGCGAAATCGCCCCGAAGAAGCACAGGTGTGCCTGAGGAAAGCGGAAAACGGTCTCTGAGCGCGGGAGGAGTTTGTGGCGCAGGTTCTTGAAGAAAAATATGACGCGGTAAAGCAGCTCATTGCCATCGGCAAGGAGCGCGGCTATCTGCTGTACGACGAAGTGAACGATTCGCTTCCCGCCGAAGTGCATTCGTCCGAGGAAATTGACGATTTACTGACGACGTTCGAACGCAACGGCATTGAAATTTACGAAGATCAGGCGTCGGCGAAGGCCGCGCGAGCCGTGGAACTTTCCGTTGAGGGCGGCGATCACGATGGCGCGAAGGAAGAAGTGCATGTCGAGGAGGGGGCCGATCTCGATCTGACGCCGGGGTCGCTCGAAAAAACGAACGATCCGGTGCGGATGTACTTGCGCGAGATGGGCACCGTGCCTTTGCTGACGCGCGAAGGCGAAGTGACGATCGCCAAGCGGATCGAGCGCGGGCAACTGGTGGTGATGAAGGCGATCACGCGGTCGCCGATCGTGATCAAGGAACTGATCGCGGTCGGTGAAGATCTGCGCAAGGGCGCAAGGTCCATCAAGGAAATCGTGCAGTTCGACGATGAAGAGCTGACCGAAGAAAAGATCGCCAACAAGACGAAGCAGACGCTCAAGTACATTGACAAGATCGCGAAGCTGTACGACACGGCGCTAAAACAGGCCGTGAAACTGGCAAAGGCGCCGAAATCGAAGAAGAAGCCGTACATTCGCGCGAAGTGGGCGGTGGCTCGCACGCGCGTGGAAATTTCGCTGGAAATCCGCGGGATTGATTTCAATCCGTTCGAGAAGAAGCGCCTGATTGACAAGATGCGCGGGACGGTCGAGCGGCTGCAGTCTCTGGAGCGGGAAGCAGGGCGGCTGGAACGGCGTGTGGACGTGGCCAAGGGCGACGTCGCCGCCGAAGCGCGGAAGGAATTGCGCACGCGGCGGTCGGAGCTGAAGGACATCGAGGAAGCGAGCGAAGTCGGCCTGACGGAGCTGAAGCGCACGCTTTCCTTGATTCAGCGCGGCGAAGCGGAAGCGGAGCAGGC
>DATJAD010000133.1:0-2130 GCA_035516615.1 Candidatus Acidiferrum sp. | reverse complement strand
GATGCCTGTGCGAAGGCGTTGCGCGAAGCGGGAGCCAAAGCGGTACTAGGGCTGACCGTGGCGCGGGCGGTGCGAACTCCGCAGCCGGTTGCAAAAGAAAGTTAACCCAAGGGAAGCGCGATGAGCGCAACGCGGCATGAAGCGGCCACGAATTTTGGTGACCGCAGGGCGGCCAACACCAGGGGAAGTTTTTCCCCCGAGGAGGCGGGCGTGCCTGTGCCTGCTTCCGAGGGTCCTTCCGGCAGTAGAATCCACAACATGCTCGCTCCTCGGCGCGGATCGCTGATGCAAGAACCCGTGCTGGTGCTGAATGCGACCTATGAGCCAATTAACGTCACGGCGGTGAGGCGCGCGATGGTGCTGATGCTGAAGGGCGTGGCGCAGGCGGAAGAGTTGCACAGCGCGGAAGTGCATTCGGCGGCGCACGCGCACCGAGTTCCTTCGGTGATTCGCCTGCTGGCGTACCGGCATATTCCGCAGCAGAGCCGCGCGCTCTCAAGGAAGAACATTTTGTTGCGGGACCGGAATACCTGCCAATTCTGCGGGAGAATCTTTCCGAGTTCGGAATTGACGCTGGATCACGTGGTGCCGAGGTCGCGTGGAGGCCGATCTTCGTGGGAAAACCTGGTGGCTTGCTGCTACCGGTGCAATAACACGAAGGGCGACCGGACGCCGGAAGAAGCGGGGCTGAAACTGGCGAGGCGGCCGAGGCCCTTTACGCTGCACACCTCGCGGCAATTGATGCGAATGATCGGGCACCGCGACGAACGGTGGCGTAAGTACTTGTTTTACTAACAATTTCCGGCCTATACAAAACATTTACAAAAATTTTCGGTGGCGGGGAAACCATTTTCCCTGCCGTGCATCTAATTTTACAAAACCACTTCGAGGACACACCCCGGGAAGCAGTCAGGGCAAACGCCCTGGCTGCTTCTCTCCTTTTGGAGCCGATTTTTCCCGCAAGCAGCTAAACGGTTTTAGTAGGGGTTGAATCGCTAGTTGTGCGGGGTGCGCAGCGGCGGCTCAGGAAAGCTGCGCAGCGCAGCATCTTCGTCCGGGAATTCCGGAAAAACTTTATAAAGCTGGGTGATTTTGAGGATCTCCTCGATTTTTGAAGAAAGTCCCACCACTTTCATTTCCCCGCCGGACTTGATCACCGTCAAATAATTACGCACGAGTTCGCCGACGCCGGAACTGTCCAGATAGTCGAGCCCGCTCAGATTGAGGAGAATGCAGTTGCGTTTTTCCCTCACGAGCGATTCGATGGCGCTGCGGAGCGCGCCGGATTCGAACGAAGTGAAATGGCCGGAGACGTCCACCAGGGAAACGGCACCCGACTGACGGATGGAAACGGAAAAATTTATTTTGCGCGGCTTGATCGGCATGAGGCGCGCATTGTACCGCGCTGTGGACAAATTGCGAAGCGCGGGGAAAATGTGATTATTGGCGGAGAACGACGCGGAGGCCGCGGCGCCAGTTCTCCGCCAAGCCTACGCGGATGACTTCGCGCTTTGGAGTGAGATATCGGAGCAACGTGTCGGTGGCCGGATGAAAACGCAAAGCGGGAGCGACCAGATACACCAGCGGGGCCTGCGCCTGAAGTTGGATTCCCGGGAAATAGCCGTAGCGCGAGAAATCGCTCTGTTCGAGATGGCGGCGGATGCGCAGCCAGTAATTCGCGGCTTGCAACGGCAAATGGATGTGCTCGGTGGCTTTCAATTCGATGATGGCCAGGCGGCCCGAACGAGTCACTCCGACGAGATCGAGAATTCCGTGTTCGGCCGAAGTGCCTGCAAAGACCTGGGAATAGAGAAAGCGCGGATCGAGCGCCGCATCCACGCGAGAAATATCCTCGCGAACCAGGGATTCAAGCCAACGCTCGGGATGCGCGCGGTAAAGCGCATGGCGCGTATCGGAGGCGAGGGGATTACGGTAGAACTCCAGATTGTGCAGCAATCGCTTGAAGGTTGAGAGAGACGAGGAATTGAATTCTTTTTCTGGATCCGGAATCCCGAAACAAACTTTTTGGTCTTGCCAGCGGACAAAGGGCAATCCGCGGAAGCGAAGCCAGACTTCGCGGGAGTGGACCGCAGGATGGATGGTTACGGCGCGCGAAGCGCGGGAGGTAAT
>DATJAD010000132.1:0-5283 GCA_035516615.1 Candidatus Acidiferrum sp. | reverse complement strand
CCCCGGGAGAAATCGAGCGAATGATTCAGCGCGGAATTCTTCGCGACGGGAAGTCCATTGCGGGATTGCTGTACTACTTCAGGTTCGTGAAGAGGCCGAAGCGCGCGCAAAAGTAGTGGTTTGAATCGATTTTATAGCGGGGAGTTGCGTTATGAAATCCTTACACGCTGTGTAAGGAACTCTTGACTCGGCCTCCCTTTTTGATACACTCCGCGCATTCTCCTCGAAATCGGTTACGCCGATTCCGATCGGCGCAGCCCACGCGGGGAACTGTGTAACATATGTATCACCCTCAGGAGGACGCCTAGGTGAGAGGTACCGTGAAATGGTTCAACAACTCGAAGGGATACGGCTTCATCGGGCGCGATGACGGTCCGGACGTCTTCGTCCATTATTCGGCCATTATCGGTGATGGGTATCGCACGCTGCAGGAAGGTGATGCAGTGGAATTCGAGATTGTGCAAGGACCAAAAGGACCCCAGGCAGCGAACGTTCAGAAAGCTGTTTGAGCAACGCTGGACTCATACGGCCGGCAGGGCGCGCCCCTCTGCCGGCTTTTCTATTTTCCTCGGCAGGGCCCAGGCAGTGACACCTTGCGACTCACCCGGCTTATAATCCCCCCATGGACAACAAAGCCATTGCCAAGATCTTGCGGGAAACCGCGCATCTCCTGGAAATTGATGGGGCCATCATCGGGCGTTACCGCAGCTACGAAAAAGCCGCGGAGCTGATTGACAGCCTGCCGGAATCCATCGAGGCGCTGGTGCAGCAGCCGGAGAAGCTGGAAGAGCTTCCCGGCATCGGCGAGCGCATGGTGGAACATCTGAAGGAGATCGTCGAGACGGGCGACTACAGCCTGCGCAAGAAGCTGCTGAAGAAATATCCCGAGACGATTCTTGATCTTCTGGAGCTGCAATCGCTGGGGCCGAAGAAGGTGGCGCTGCTGTGGAAGACGTTCAAGGCCGGGACCGTGGCGGACGTAGAGAAAATCGCACGCGAAGGCAAGCTGCGCGATCTTGCGGGATTCGGAGAAAAGAGCGAGCAGAATATTCTGAAAGCCGTGGAAGTGTTCAAGAAGTCCGCGGGCCGCTTCACGATTAACGTTGCGGAAGACGCCGCGAGGGCGATCATTGCGCACATTGCGAAGACGGGAAAAGCAGTGGAGAGCGTGACGCCTGCGGGATCGTTGAGACGAGGCAAGGAGACGGTGGGTGATCTGGATCTTCTGGTGACGCTGGCGGAGGGGCACACATCGCAGAAGCAGGTGGACGCGCTGGCGAAGCACATTCTGGAATTTCCCGGCATCGAGCAAACGCTGGCGCACGGAGAGAATAAAGTCAGCTTTACGCTGGAAAATGCGCTCCAAGTGGACGTGCGTTTGCTGGAAAGAGAAAATTTTGGGGCTGCGCTGCTCTACTTCACGGGATCGAAGGAGCACAACGTGGCGTTGCGCGGGCGCGCCAACGATATGGGCCTTACGCTGAATGAATATGCGCTGGCGACGCAGAAGGGCGAAAGGCGCGTGGCGGGCCGCAGCGAGGAAGAAATCTACGCGAAACTTAAGCTGGACTACATTCCTCCGGAATTGCGCGAGAACACGGGAGAGATCGCCGCTGCAGAGCACCACAAATTGCCGCATCTGATTCGCCTGGAAGATATGAAGGGCGATTTGCAGATGCACACGACGGCGAGCGACGGGAAAAATTCGATTGAAGAGATGGCGCAGGCGGCACGCGCGCTAGGACACCATTACATTGCGATTACCGACCACTCGAAAGCAGTGACCGTGGCCAATGGTTTGGATGAAAAGCGCATGGCCGCGCACATCAAGAAGATTCATGCGGCGGACGGGAAGGACTTGGGTATTCGCGTGCTGGCAGGCGCGGAAGTGGACATTTTGAAGGACGGCTCGCTCGATTATTCGGACGAGCTGCTGGCCCAACTGGACGTGGTGGTTTGCTCGGTGCACTCGTACATGAATCTGGACCGGACGGCGATGACGGAGCGCATGCTGGCGGCGATCGAGAATCCTTATACGCAAATTATTGCGCATCCCACCGGAAGGCTCCTGCTGCGACGCGATCCCTTCGATTTCGACATGGAGAAAGTGCTGACCGCCTGCGCGAAGCATGGGGTGGCGATGGAGTGCAATTCGTATCCCGACCGGCTGGATTTGAAGGACGTGTATTTACGGATGTGCAAGGAACGGGGAGTGAAAGTGGTGATTTCTACGGATTCGCACAACACGGCGAACCTTTCGTTCATACGTTACGGAGTGACCATGGCGCGGCGAGGGTGGCTGGAAAAGGCCGACGTGGTGAATACCTTGCCGTTTGAAAAGTTTCTGGAGAGCCTCCGCCCGAAGCCACGGCCTGCGGGCAAAAAGCACGCCGCCAAGGCCAAGTAGGAAAGGCTCGCAAAGCCTAAGCCGATGTAGGGTTATGCCAGCAGAGCCAGGGGAACATTCTCGGAACCGGCCTCGTATCTAAGTCCAGAACGCCAGGAATCGAGGTTTACACCGATGAAATTAACATTGGACCGGGCCACTTTTCTGCGCATCTGTGCGGCGGGCGCGCTCTTTTTTGGGCTAGCGGTTGGAGGGGCCCATGCAAGCGACGAGCAATGGACCAGGACTTATGCGGTAACTGGACACCCACAAGTCAACGTAAACACAAATGATGGCGCTGTTCGGATCATTACCGGGGACACCAAGCAAGTGGTGTTTCGCGTGTACTTTAGCGGCTACACGCTGGACAAAGACCTGACCATCGAATCGCAACAGAACGGGAATACTCTGGAAATCACCGCCAAGATCCGCAATGGATTCCATTGGGGTTGGGGAGGGATTTCGCGAAATCTGCGGATTGAGGTGTACATGCCCAAGGACGCGGATTTGCAGGTGGACACGGGCGACGGCTCCGTGGAAACACAATATCTTGCGGGCAATTTGGGCGTTCACACCGGTGATGGGCACATTCGCGTGGATGGGGCCAAAGGGAGCATCCAATTGCGTACGGGAGACGGGAGCATCGAGGCTCAAGGCCTGGATGGGCGGGTGGAGGCCAGTTCGGGTGATGGGCACGTCAGCCTGACCGGGCGATTTGACTCCCTGGACGTGAAAACAGGAGACGGAAGCGTGAATGTGCGGGCGACCAGCGGATCGCAGATGGTCAGCGGCTGGAATATCCGCACGGGAGACGGGAGCGTGGATGTGAGCCTGCCGGGGGACTTGAAGGCCACGATTGATGCCAGTACGCATGACGGCCACATCAGCCTGGGGATTCCGGTGACGGTCGAAGGAACGTTCAGTACGTCGCAAATTCACGGCAAGATGAACGGCGGCGGGCAAGCACTGACGATTCAGACCGGGGATGGTTCGATCCGGCTGAATCCTGCCTGATCAGACTCGCTGGAGTCTGCGTCAGACCATGCAGAGCAGCGCGTGTTTTGTGATGGTAAATCGTCGGCTTGCGCGAGCGACCGATCTGGTTCTAGTACCTAGTGCAAAGGATGTCTGCTGGAGCAGACAGGTGTCCTATGCGGGAAACACAGATTCCCTCCGTTCAAAGCTAAATCACAGAGAAGACATCACTTAAGTTTGGCCGCTGATTTGCGAATCATGAAGCCAAGAGAGGCTTCATGATTGTCTACGTTTTATTGCTTGCAGTGGTTGGCCTGGTGGGAGTTTCACTGGCGAGTTCCCTGCCCTCTTCGCGGTCGAGGCGGCCTGAAAAATCGCGCTGAACATTCCTTGTAACATTCCTTGTTTTGTTCGGCGTATTCGCACGGCAGAAGCGTCCGTCCACCCTGCTTTCTCCAGTAGATGATTCAGGTTGAAGATTTGCAACGGCTTATGTGTTTGGGCGATACTACGAGTTTGCTTGGGGACGGTTGCAAGCGGTTGTCGCTCACCTGAGTTCCGTTCAAACAAAACGCGGGCCGCGAAGCGACCGCCGATCGTAAAGGAGCTGCATGGAAAAGCCTGCAAAGATCGCACCGGCCAGGGGAAAGTTGGGAATTCTTACGCCGGGGATGGGCGCCGTCAGCACGACGTTCATGGCGGGGACGGAATTGGTGCGCAAGGGCAAGGCGCAGCCGGTGGGGTCGTTGACGCAATTGGGGACGATTCGGCTTGGAAAGCGAACAGACGGGCGGTCGCCGCTGATCAAGAAGTTCGTGCCGCTGGCGGACATGAAGGACATCGTGTTCGGCGGATGGGATATTTTCAAGGACAACGCGTATCAAGCGGCCGCGAAGGCAGGCGTGCTGAATCCGCAGCATTTGGGCGAGGTGAAGACGTTTCTTTCGGGGATCAAGCCGATGAAGGCGGCGTTCGACCGGGAATATGTGAAACGACTCGACGGCACGTACATTAAGAAGGGCAAGAACAAATACGAGCTGGCGCTGCAAATCAAGGAAGACATTGCGAACTTCAGGAAAACGAGCCGGGTATCGCGGCTGGTGATGTGCTGGTGCGGCTCGACGGAAGTTTTTCTTGCCCCGGGCGAGGTGCATTCGACACCGGAGAAGTTTGTCGAGGGGATGAAAAGCAATGATCCCGCGATCGCCCCTTCCATGCTTTACGCATGGGCGGCGGTGACGAGCGGAGTGCCGTTCGCGAATGGCGCGCCGAATTTGACGGTGGACATTCCCGCGATTCAGAAGCTGGCGCAGGAACACAACGTGGCGATCTGCGGAAAGGACTTCAAGACCGGGCAGACGCTGATGAAAACGATCCTTGCACCGGGATTCAAAGCGCGGATGCTGGGCCTCGAAGGATGGTATTCGACGAATATCTTGGGGAACCGCGACGGCGAAGTTTTGGACGATCCGGGTTCGTTCAAGACTAAGGAAGAGTCGAAGTTGGGCGCGCTGGAATATATTTTGCAGCCGCAGCTTTATCCGATGCTCTACGGAAAGGTTCACCACAAGGTGCGCATCAACTACTATCCGCCGCGCGGGGATAACAAAGAGGGCTGGGACAACATTGATATTTTCGGATGGCTCGGGTATCCGATGCAGATCAAAGTGGATTTTTTGTGCCGGGATTCGATTTTGGCGGCGCCGATCGTGCTCGATCTCGTGCTCTTCCTGGATCTGGCGCAGCGCGCGGGATTCCGCGGAATTCAGGAGTGGTTGAGTTTCTATTTCAAGTCGCCGATGACGGGCCCGGGACTTTATCCGGAGCATGATCTGTTCATTCAGTCCATGAAGCTGAAAAACACGCTGCGTTGGATGATGGGCGAAGAACTGATCACGCACTTAGGGCAGGAATACTACGAC
>DATJAD010000131.1:0-36632 GCA_035516615.1 Candidatus Acidiferrum sp. | reverse complement strand
AGAGAATGGCTTTGTGGCGCGGGTCAGGGCTGTAGGGGTCGTATACTGGAGCGCCTTTACATCGATAACTGATTGCCTTTAACAGTGGAATTATTTCGTCAGCTTGCCTTTTTCATTCTTAGCTGCAAGCCCATATCGTATTGCCGCTTCAAGCGTATCGATGTTTATATCCTTTAGAGCTTTGAACCGAATGCAATATCCGGTCACGCTCGCCTTGCCTAGCTTTTTCCCATACGTTTTGGCTAAGTACTTCTTATCTGTGAGACCAAGAATATAGACAGAGATCCCGGTTTTGTTTCCGCTCACACCAATTTGAAAAAACTCTCTACTTTTTCCATTGGCATATTTTATTGTGTGAAATCCATATCCAATCGTAGGGTTGGAAACAGTATTATTTTGGCCGTCTTTACCAGCGAAGAACCATAATTTGCATTCTGGTGACGCTTGAAGTGTGAGCCGATGCAACTCTCGCATGTCACTGCGTTTTGGCTCCGGTTGGCTGGTAATATACTTCTTGATTTGTTCTTGTACGTTCATATGTTCTGCTCCCCGGTTGCGCGCCCGAGATTATAAGACGTTTAATTCTTTTGAACCGCTCCTATTCTCTTTCACACCGGATACTAGGTTTTGGGTCACCATCTCCCCCTTGCAAGGGGGGCGGCCCTGACCTTTGAGGTCACTCGACCGCGAGGGCGCCCCGCAAGCCGTTGTTGCGTGTGGGCTTTTCAGAATTCCCAAAGGCTTGAAATGTGTGAAGCGCCGAAAAGCAGGCAGAGGGGCTGGAGTACATGCACCCCAAGCCGAGTTCACATTCCGGACGCACAGTCAGCACACCAGAAACGGAGAATTTGAGCCGATGACTTCCGATTCGCACGTCATCCAGGAGCGGTTGCTGCCACTGCTCAGAACCGGACTTCTGGTGCAGCATTATTTCCGGTTCGCCTGTGATTCGGCTATCAACGCACTCGAGCAGCACCAATGCTTCGCGAAGAGGACAGCTAGCCCGCCGCCTTTGCTAATCAGTTGCCTGCCTGCGTTGGCCAGGCCCACGCATACCAGACGATAAGTAATGTCAGAGTGATTTCAATCAACCCGAAAAGGATATAGAAGTGCCAACCGCCCTTGATCGCCAAAAGCATGATCACGCTGTATGCCGCACCGAAAATGATGTTCAGCCACCGATTAACTCGCGCAGGCAGCACGAGTGATAAAAATGGCATCAAGCTGGGAACCACCATGGCAATGGCCATTCCCAGCAAGGTTGCCTGGGAGATGGCCCCGAAAGGCATTCTTCCGGCGATCACTTCTTGCAACTTCCCCGGCTGATACAGCTCGAAATAGTCTCCATAGATGTAAAAGAACATGACCGAAGACCACAAGGCGAAGAGCTTGAGCCGCACGTGCACCCTGACGTCCTCCAATGCCATGATGTTCCTCTTGTCCGTTTTCAGATCCGCAGGCCTCGCAGCATTTTTCCCTTTTCCCTGCTTTATGCCTTGCGGCCGGGTGTCGAATGGTTCTTCGTTTCTACCCTACTGACCGTGTCTGGTGCAACGTGTGAGAAAAAATAGTGCCGTGCCGGAAGGGTTGTCGGCAATCCGGAAGTGATGGCAAAGGACCTGATTCACAGAGTAAGCGGAGAAGCAGGTTTCCGTACGACTTTTTCCGATGAGCTGAGAAATTGGGGGCTAGGTCAATCCGGCGCGGGCGGTAATCCTGAAGTATGAGCGAGAATCCGGACACAACTCCCCAGTGGGAGCCTCGGAAAGGCATTCTCCGATCGTGCGTTCGATGATTTGTCCTTGCAGCGGCGCTACATTACTCGCTTGCTTGCCGTCAGGCCAAAGGGCTGGAACTAGCGCCTGGCGTAATCGGTGAAGACGTAATCTCTGGACTTGACGAGCGTGTGGCACGCGAACCCGCACTTGGCGTCGTTTGCCTGCGGCGGATTGTCGGATGTATTGGCAGGCCGGAACGTATCGGTCGCCGAGTCATACTCGAAGGCAGCCCAGCCCCAGCCGCCGCTGTCGGCGAACCGCTTGCTGTCCTTGACCATGAAGTCGGCGTCGTGCTGGGTGCCTGGCACGGTTGCCGCGGGGAAGGTCTCCATCTTTTTCGGAATCCAATGGATCTTGGCCATCCTGGCGCCGTCGGGGAAAGGCTTGCCGTTGCCCGGAATGCCGGAGGCGTAGGCCTCGATCATTTCGGGATTCCCAAGGATCACAGCGACAACAGGTCCGTCCTGACTGATGGAGACAACCTGCCAGCTTTCGTAGCCTTTGAATTCAGAGAATGCGAGCCCACCGGGCACTTTCAGAGTGTACTTGTCCTGCATGGAGTTGGCCCTGCCGCCCAAGACGGCAAGCACGAACGCAGTGATCAATATCCCGGAGAATAGAATCTTCTTCATGGCTCATTCCTCCGCTGATGTTTTGAAGTTTGGGGCCGTTCCGCCGGAAGCTGGGGAATTCAGGGTGCGAATCATAGGTCAAGTGGAAGGTGGGGGTCAAGATCAGTGCACGGAAGCCGATTCCTGCCTAATGGGATTACCGGAAGGGAAGGCTCAAGCACGGAATTTTGAGGTGAACGGATTTAACGGGGGCTAGGGCAAACGAGCGCGGGCGGTTATTCTGAAGCGTGGACGAAACTCCAGCCATAACTCCGCAGCCCGGGAGGCCGATTCGGAAGAGTTTTCTCCGGACGTTCGTTCGATGGTTTTTATTCGGAGTGGCGGTTCTTTGGTCGCTTGCGGCGCTGATGCTCGTGGCGGCGCGCTGGATCAACCCACCGACGACCGCGGTGCATACAGAGCGGCGCCTGGAAGCCTGGATTCATCACAGGCCGTATCACGAACGATACAAATTTGTTCCGCTGAGCCAAATCTCGCCCGATTTCCAGCATGCGGTGATCGCCGCGGAAGACGCGCGTTTCTACCAGCATCATGGATTCGATTGGCACGCGATTGAAATTGCCGCGGAAGACGATATGCAGGGCGGACGGCTTCGCGGAGGGTCCACGCTGACGCAGCAACTGGTGAAGAATTTATTTTTTGGAACGGGCCGCACATTTTTGCGCAAGGGCGCGGAGTTCACGCTTGTTCCGGTGGCCGAATTGGTGCTCGGTAAGCGGCGCATTCTGGAGCTCTACCTCAACGAGGTCGAATGGGGCCCCGGTGTTTATGGCGCAGAATCGGCGAGCCGCTATTACTACGGAATCCCGGCGCGGGATATCGGCAGGGAAGAAGGCGCTCGCCTCGCCGCAATTCTACCATTGCCGCTGAAGCGGCGGCCCGAGCGCATGAATCACTACAGCGAACTCATCCAGGAGCGGATGCGGCAGATGGGGTGGTGAAGACGCGAGAGATTTTTGAGCGCATTGGTGGGTTGGGATTTGCCGGAACAAAGCGGAGAGTTCCTAGAATAGCATTCTTAGCGGTTGACATTGGAGCGGGCGAGGACTAACGTCGCGGCATTCGGCCAATCCCTGTTTCTCGATAACAATCTTCAAGCATCTCCCGGGACCCCAACTTAATTTTTGAAGGAGTTTCACTATGCTGAAACGAATTGCGGTTCTTACCGCGCTATTTTGTGTAGTGGGATTACTGTGCCTGCCAACCGGGGCGCAGAATCAACCGGAGCAGGCGCCCATTTTCACCTACGTCGCGCAATGGGCGGTGCCACGAGCGCAATGGGCGGAAGTAGAAAAAATGAACGAAGGCAACAAGGCGCTGCTCGACGAGCTGGTGGCCGATGGGACGCTGATCGGCTACGGAACGTTCGACAACCGCATTCATTCCGTGGACGGGATGACGCACGGCAGCTGGTTCCAGGCGAACTCGCTGGCGGGCATCTTCAACGCGCTGGACAAGATTTACGCGCGGCCAGGCGCTGTAACGCAGCCGGTGCAAGCAGCCTCGAAGCACATGGACTACCTGATGATTGCGAACTTCCACGGAGCGAAGGCGGTCACCAACGGCAAAGGCTATCTTCGCGTGATCAGCGCGCAGATCAAGCCAGGGAAGGAGGAAGAGTTCGTGGAAGCGTATCGCCACTACCTCTTGCCCATGTATGAAAAGCTCCTGGCGGAGGGTGCGATCGAGTCCTATCAACTGGACACGGAATACAACATCGAAAACGCGCCGGGACGCTTCTTCAGCGCGGTGGTCACCCCCAACGCGGAAGGACTGGACAAGATGCGGGTGGCGGCAAACGAACTTTTCGAGAAGAATCCGGCTGCGCTCGAGGCGCTGATGTCCGCTTCCGTGCCAAACTCGCGCAACGATTTGATCGCCCGCGTAAGCAACGTGACGCGCAAATAGCGATTTGCGAATGCTGAATTCCGTCCTCCGGGCGTCCTGGATCAAGCCGGGACGCCCGGAGTCTTTTTGGGTGCGCATTCGCGGTTCATCCCACACGATAAGCTGAGATCCTCAAAATTGCGTCGCGACGGGGCAGACGGCGGAGCGTTAGCCGAAGATTGGGGATTCTGTTAGGCTGGGGCCGAGAATTTTCCAGGGCCAAAGGAGAAACAGCGTGCCAGTCGTGGCGGGAGTGGATCTGGGCGGGACCGCGGTCAATTACACGTTAGTGGACCAGCAGGAAAAATTTTTGATTGAAGGGCTGTGCGAGCATCCGGCGCTGGCGAAGCAGGGGCCGGAGGTTTGCCTGCGGCAGATTGCGGACGGGCTGAAGATTGCGGTGGAGCGAGCGGGCGTTTCGATGGATGACGTGGTGGCGGTTGGGCTCGATACACCGGGACCGGCGAGTGCCGGAGGACAATTCAGCGCGAAAGGTTCGACAAACTTCGTGCATCCGAAGTGGGGCGGATTCGACGTTCGCGAGGGGCTGGCGCACAAGATCGGAAAGCCGGTTTCGTACTTGAACGATGCCAATGCGGCGGCGCTCTGGGGGCACTATGCGATTTTTGGCGCGAACAGCCACGAAACTTCCATCTCGATCGTGATCGGGACGGGAAACGGCGGCGGGATCATCCTGGACGGCAACGTGGTGAAAGGGAAGAACGGATTCGGCGGAGAACTGGGACACGTGCTGCTGCCGTACCAGGAAATTGCGGGTACTCCGGGATTGCATCCGGTGTGCAATTGCGGGCGAGTCGGTGACCTGGAATCGCTGTGCTCGCTGACGGCCATCGAGAAGAACCTGCTGCCGTATTTCTTGCCGAAATATCCAGGACATGAGTTGGGAAAGATGGACCGGCATCAGGCCGCGAAACTGGTGCGCGGAATGGCGGATAAAGGCGATGCATTGTGCAAGGATGTTTTCCGCGTGCAGGCGCACTCGCTGGGACTTTTTTTCGACGAAATGGTGAATACGTTTGATCCGGACGCGTTTGTGGTGGGCGGCGGCGCGCTGGAAACGAGCCAGCCGTTCCAGCATTGGTTTCTGGAGGAAATCCGCAAGGGGATGCCGCCGCAGAGGGAAGAGCAGGCGAACATTCCGATCCACGTGATGCCGAACGGAGATACGGCGGGGGCGCGGGGAGCGGCCATCGAAGCGCTGAAGCTGGCGCGGCAATCGGGATTGATGTAAAGCTTTTCGCCGTCATTTTTGTTGCGGCATGCTGCTTTGTGCTGGAGAATTTCAAACATTGCTTCAAATTCCGATTCAGGAGCATAACTTGCCGGCGCCGTTCGCCGTAGGCTGCCATTTCTGGAAGAGGATGCCTGTTTTTCCGCTCGCGATTTTGCTTATCGCTGGATTGATGATCGTTTCCGTCTCGCCCGCGGCGACTCTCGATCGGGCCAAGTCTGAAATTCAGGAGCGCATTGCGAAGAGCGGGGCGGATGTGGCGATTGCGTTCCGCACGCTGGACGGCAAGGAGGAATGGTTTCTCCACGCGGACGATTCGTTCCATGCCGCCAGCACAATGAAGATTCCGGTGATGATCGAGCTGTTTCATCAGGTGCGGGAAGGGAAGATCAAGCTGGACGAGCCGCTGGTGATTCACAACGAGTTCCGTAGCATCGTGGACGGATCGGTCTACCACCTGGATTCGGGCGACGATTCGGAATTGACGCTGTACAAAGAAGAGGGGCAAAGGCGGCCGATCAGCGACCTGCTGGAAAAGATGATCACACAGAGCAGCAATCTGGCGACGGATTTGCTGATCGAGAAGTTGGGCGTCGAGAATATTCGCGCGACGGTGCACGCTCTGAACGCGGACGGGATGCATGTGCTGCGCGGGGTGGAAGACGATAAGGCGTACGAAAAGGGAATGAACAACACGACGACGGCGCGGGGACTGATGGTGCTGCTTGAGGCGATCGCGGACGGGAAAGCGGTGGATGCTGGCGCCTCGAAGCAGATGATTGCCATTCTGGAACGGCAGCATTTCAACGAGGCGATTCCCGCGGGCTTGCCACCGGGCACGGAAGTGGCACACAAAACGGGCGAGATCACGAAAATCCATCATGATGCCGCGATCGTCTATGCCAAGCGGCCATTTATCCTGGTCATTCTCGTGCGGGGGATCGAGGACCGTAATGTCAGCTCAGCGCTGATGGCGGACATAACCCGTACGCTGTATGCGGCGATACAATAGACCAAAGATGGCGCAACCTGATCCCGCGGCGCGCCATCTTAAGAATGGGGGTTCCGGGTCGTTTCCCAGGGAAGTTCGGTCAGTGTTGTCGAGGTTTACGGTAAAGCCAAAACCTGAAGGAAAAATGAAATGAAGAATTTGAAGAAGCTTTTGATTGTGGGCGGTTTGGCGCTAGGGCTGGCGGGCGCCGCGACAGCGGACACGCTGCAGATGAAGGACGGGCGAGTGTTCCAAGGAAAATATCTGGGGGGCACGCAAGCGGTGTTGCGGTTTGAGATTAACGGGGACGTGCAGACGTTTTCGACGAACGATGTACTGGTGATTACGTTCACAGGAAGCGCGCCTGCACCGCAGGCGGCTGCGGCGCCGGCTCCTGAAGCCGAAACTGCACCTCCGCCGGCAGAGGCGCCTCCGGCAGATGCCAGCGAAGCAGCAGACGCAGCTCCGGCTCCTAATTCCGCGCCGGCTCCGGCACCTGCTCCTACCTCCGCGCCAGAGGCGAGTCCAGCGGCGCCTGCGAATGTAGGCGCGGACTCGGATGCGAATAGCGTGACGATTCCCGCGGGGCAATCTCTTCTTGTACGGATGATTGACGGAGTGGACTCGACAAAGAATCACGTCGGCGACGTTTTTCATGCCAGCCTGGAGACGGATCTGAACGTGAACGACGTTCTGGTGGCGCGGAAAGGCGCGGACGTTTACGGAAAGCTGGTAACGGCGGAGAAGTCCGGGACGTTCAGCGGGCATTCCGAGCTGCAACTGGAATTGACAAGCATCGTTATTGATGGGCGCACGTACCCGCTGGTCAGCAGCGATTACAACGTACAGGGCAAGGGGCGCGGGGGAGACACAGCCAAGAAAGTGGGCGGCGGGGCGGTGGTGGGAGCGATCATCGGGGCGATTGCCGGAGGCGGAAAAGGCGCGGCGATTGGAGCGGCCGCGGGATCGGCGACAGGCGCCGGCGTTCAAGTACTGACGAAGGGCGAGCAGGTGAAAGTGCCGAGCGAAACGCTGCTGGAATTTCGTTTGCAGCAGCCGGCGACGGTGATTCCGGCAGGAGGATGATTCCCCGGCGGGTGGGGCTGTGGCCGCGGGGAGTTGATGCTTAGTGTGCATTACCGGAAATATCGGCCTTGTTTCTTCCGCTGTTAGTGACTATGATACCCCCTCGACTGGGGGATCGTATGCCGAAAGAAAAACCACGCGTCAATATCGGGGAAGTGATCAAGACCTACCGCAGCCAGCGCGGCCTTTCGCAGGGCGACATCGAGCGGCGCACGGGGCTACTGCGCTGCTATTTGTCGCGCGTTGAGAACGGGCACACCGTGCCTTCACTCGAGACGCTGGCGAAAATCGCCGAAGCGATGGACATTTCGCTGGCGGATTTTTTCCCGGGAACGGAAACGCCACGCGACCGCGAAACGCAGAAAATGCTCGGGGAACTCTCGCAAGACGAGATTCGGTTTCTGGCGGAAATAAAGAAGTACAGCACCACGCTTTCCGATGGCGACAAGCGGCTGGTACTGGCGATGATCCGGAAAATGGCGACGATGATTCCGCCGCCCGTCCGGAAGCCGCTGGTGCGCAGGCCGGCTGTTTAGGTTACGACGAAGATCGAACGAAATTTCTCCTGATTCAACCGGGTTTCGGCTCGAACGGGGGCCTTTAGTAGCGGCGCATTACCAGGCAGCTGGCGATCATGTCATGCAGGGCCTGCTTCTTTTCCGTGAAGCCCGCGAGCGCGTAGCCGATTCCGAGAGGAATCAGCCCGGTGATGATTTTCGCGAAGAAACGGCCGGAAGCGCGGCCGAACGAGACAGGCCTTCCATTCATGTCGGTCACAAACAGGTTCAAGATTTTCTTCCCTGGAGTGGCCTGCCAATTCGAGCTTTCGAAATAAGCGTAATATAGCCATCCGCCGAGGAGCGCCACGCCGAGGAGGACTCCGTAGAACGCGAAGATTATGTAAAAGAATTGCGGGTCCGGTTCTTGTCCGGGGTGAAGGCCGCGAATCGCTTGGGTGCCTCCGGCGAGGAAGAAAAGCGGCACAATGATGGCAATGACCACTACACCCAGAATTAAACTGTCCACAAAATAGGCCACGACGCGGAGCCAAAAGCCGGCGAAAGGAATCGTGGGGGCGGGACGCCAGTGGGGAGAAACCGCTCCGGGCACGGCGGTGGGGGGCATCGCTTGGGGCGCGGGAGGAAAATGAGGAATGGGCGCCGCAGGCGAAGGCTGGCCGCAGCGGGGGCAGTAAGGACTTCCATCAGCCATTGCGTTTCCGCACTTGGAGCAGAACACGGGTTCTCCTTTGGCGAGGTGTTTCCCAGGAAAGCGTCTGAGCGAAATCCTACCCTACCTGATGCGCGATTGCATAGCGCAGGCGGGAGGCGAGCGGGCAAAATGTTTCGAAAGGCTTACCCGGCGTGGATGCCGCGGAAGGCGTTGGCGGCGGCAGGGCGTTCGTGATTGAGCACGGAGGAGACGAACTCGCTGACTGTAATGCCGAGGTGGCCCCAGAGGCGGCGCTTCAAGCTGGTGTAATCCTGCGTGCCGCTGAAGATGTCTCCCATCAGCTGGCGAAAAACGACGCTGCGGCGCAGGAGCTGGACCATGCGGGTGGTGACGGCAGTGCCCAAGACGGTGCCGCGATAGAAACGCCGGACGATGCGGGCAGCGAATTCGAGCTCAGAAGAAAACGCGGCTTTCACGGCCGCGGGATACTTCTCCGGAGCGCCTTCGGCGATGGATTTGCCGAGCAATTCGCCGGAGCGCATGGCGTAGAAAAGGCCTTCGCCCGTGAGAGGATCCACCCAGGCGGCTGCATCGCCCACGAGAGCCCAGTTTTTGCCAACGACGTTGCGCTGCGAGAGCGTGCGTTCCTGGGGCGAAGGCAAAACATGGCTATAAAATTGCGCGTCCTCCACGGGGATGTTCTGCTTCTGCACGAATTCCTGCAAATGCTCGCGGAGTTCGGCACTGGTGTGGGAGGCCATGCTGCCGCAGATCCCGACGGAAAGATGATCACAACGGGGGAACGACCAGATGTAGCCGTCGAACTGTGGCAGGAACTTGACGATGATGGTGTCGGCGGATTGCGGCACGAAATAGCCTTGAGTCATTTCGAGCTCATCGCGCTGCAAGGCGCGGGTTTCCGGAAGCAAGTGGTTGCGGGCGCCCGCGGCGAGAACAAGGAAATCGGCGGACCGCCATTCGCCATCGAGGCAATAGCGGGGCTTTTCAGCGGAAGTGTCCACGGCGACGATGCGAGAGCGTTCGACCTTGCAGCCCGCTTGCTGGGCGCGATCGAGCAGCATGCCGTTCAGCACCCTGCGGGAGTAGACCACGATGGGATGCTCCATCTCGAGAGTGGCGCGTTGTTCGTTGCTGGCGATCAAGTCAACGGAATAGACGAGCTTCTTGGGATAGGGATTGTCCAGCAGGAAAGGGAAGCAAGCGATGGCCTTGTGGGTCAGGCCTCCGCCGCAGGGTTTTTCCCAGGCGAGGTGCTCGTCGTAGATTTTAACCTGGTGACCCACGCGGGCGAGCCGCTCGCCGCACATGGATCCCGACGGCCCGCCGCCAACGATTGCGATATCCGCCATGGTCCTCTCGCTTGAATCAGGATTCCGTCTTGGGGCGTGATCCGCCTCAGGCGACGGGGAAGATCGCCAGAGCCAACCCGGCGAAAAGTATAGCACCGAAGATGGCAGCGGCAGCAGGCGAGTGTGTCTCACGGCGCACTAGAGCGGCAGCGAGGCGCTCGAGGGCGAAAAAGATGGCGAAGTAGACGCTCAGCAGAAGGAGAAGGATTTCTCCGGAGTGGAGGAAGAAAAGGGCCGCGACGAGTGCCCCCCAGGCGATGGTACGAAAACCCAGAGACAAGAAGTAGCGGCTCCAGCGCGACTCCGGACGGGCCGGACCGAGAAGAAGCTCCTCCGCGAAAAGCCAAGGGAGGAGGAGCAGAGCGACGATGGGGAGACGGAGCCAGCGTGCGGAAGTGAGCCACGCGTCATAGAAGCTGAGGTTGAACCACGCACCGAATAGCACGATGAGAGCGATAGCAGCGAACGCGGCGGCGAGGAGCGGACGGGAGCGCGTTTGGAACGCCGAGGCGGCGAGACGTCGATTCCAGATCAACAGGGCCATGCCGGCAAGAGCGAAAAAGCTTACGAGATAATCGCCCTGGAAAATGCGCAGGGCACGAAGCGGGACACCGGCGCTCAGCGCCGAGACAGCCAATGTTGCGACCACGACGATTTGTGCCAGGGAGATCCACAGCAAAGGCGCGGAGAGAGTTTCCGGTTTTGGCGGTTCGTCGAGATTGCCCGCGACTTCCCGCAGAAAAGGAACGACTAAAATGGAAAGACCAGCAAAGCCGAGCACGAATCCGAGAAGGGACCAGTGGGGCGGAATCGGCGAATCAGAGGGGATTTTGAGGACGCGAGCGACCCAGGCGCGATCCTGAGCCGCCACTTCGGAATTGAAGAGCAGGCTGACGTGAGTGGCACGAGGAATAACGACGTACTTGTCGGAGGAGCCGGGCTGAGTTGGAACGAGATTTCTTGCCGCTGTTTTTTGAGGCGCGGGTTCCCACCCGCCGCTGATGACGAGCGAGTTGGAAGGGAGAGCGCCGAAGTTGCGGAAGGGAAGCATTTCCCGACTGATGCCGGGAGTCGGGCGCATCGGGGCAGGCGAGATGGCGATCACGCCGGCAACAGGAATGTGAGTGGCAACGCGAAGAGCGATAGCGCCTCCGAGAGAATGGCCAACGAGAAGAGTTCTTTCCGGAAGGATGGCATGGCGTTCGATGAGATCTTCGACGAGCGCTTCGGTGCAAGATTCCGCACGATCGTAGCTGAATGGCCCGGGAGAGGCGCCGTGGCCGGGCAAATCCGGAGTAAACACGCGGAGGCTCTGGTTGGAAAAAGATTCGGCAAGATAAAACATGACTCTCTTGTTGGCGGAAAGGCCGTGCAAGAGGACCACGAAACCATCAGCTTGCGAAGTGCGCGAGCCGATGACATCCACGCGCATGCCGCAGCCGCCGGCGGTGGAAATCACGGTGTTGGCACGATAGGGCTGCGCGTGGAGAAGTAAAACGCCGGAACCGGCGAACAGCAGCCCCGCGATCCCGAACCATTGTTTGCCAGGTTTCACGAGAGGCCTCGCGAGCGAAAGCAGCGGCACGACAGCGCATGATAAGCTAGAAGAGGCAGAGATAGGCGCGGTTTCAGTATTTTCGCCCGCATGGAGCTCCCTTGCATCCCGGAATTCTGACCACGGAAGAAGCGATTTTGCGGTTTCGGCGCGAGAAACGCAACGGCAAGAAAGTGGTGTTTACGAACGGCTGTTTCGACCTGCTGCATCCCGGGCATTTGCAGAGCCTGGAACAAGCGCGCGAAATGGGAGACGCGCTGCTCGTGGGAATCAACAGCGACGCGAGCGTGACAGAACTGAAAGGCGAAGGGCGGCCCGTTTTGCCCGCGGCGGAGCGCGCTGAAATTCTTGCGGCGCTGGAATGCGTGGATGGAGTGGTCATTTTTGATGAGCTGACACCGCAGCGGGTGATCGGCCAACTGCTGCCGGACATTTTGGTGAAAGGAAGCGACTGGCCGGGGGATCAGATCGTGGGGAGGGAAGAAGTGGAAGCGGCGGGAGGCAAAGTGGTGCTCGCACCCATCGTCCCCGGTTACTCGACATCGGCGATTTTGCAGAGAATCCGCGGAACCGGGGCAGCGGCGGCGGAAAAATTCTGATTTCGTTTCGATGATCCTGCCCGTAGTTCGTGAGCGTCTGGAAAGTTTGCTGCGGCAGCCTTCGCTGGAGGCTGTTCTGGCGGAAGTGCGCGCGGGCGGCAAGCACACCGCAATATCAGGGCTGCAAGATCCCGCCAAAGCCATCGTCTGCGCCTACCTGGTGCATCAATTGCGCCGCCCTGCGTTTCTCCTGGTGGATTCCAACAAACGGGCGGAAGAAGTATTCGACAGCGTGCGGTTTTTCTCGGGAATATTTCCGGGACCGAGCGGTGGGGCGGCCGTGCTGCCTGCGTTCGATACGCTGCCGTGGGAAGCGCGAGGACCGCATGCGGACATTCTGGAACGGCGAGCGGCAACGCTGTACCGGCTGACGGCGGGGCTGGTATCGCTGGTAATCGCGCCGGTGGCTTCGGCGTTGTGGAGACATCGCGAAGCAAGCGCTTACACGGATCTGGCACGGTTGCTGCAGCCGGACGACGAAGTGAGCCTGGAAGAATTCATCGTTCATTTGGGCGCAGTGGGTTACGCGCGAAGCGAGATGGTCGAGCTGCCTGGACAATTTGCCGTGCGCGGAGGGATTGTGGACGTGTTTTCGCCGGAGGCGCTGCGGCCGGTGCGCCTGGAATTGCTGGGAGACATGATCGAGTCCATCCGGGAATTCGACCCGCGGACGCAACGGTCCATCGGACCGGTGGTTCGAACGCTGCTGCTGCCGCTGACGGAATGGGCGGTCCCCGGGCCCGGAGGGCAAGCGTGGAATCTTCCGGCGTACTGGGGCCCAAAATATGATGCCGGAGCGAGGCCGCTGTTCGAACTGGCGGGAAGTTCGCTGCGGGCGCTGGTTTTTGTGGATGAGCCACAAAACGTGCGTCACGCCGGGGACAAATATTTGGCGGATGCGGCGGAAACGTACGAGCGGCATGGCCACGCGGATTCGCCTGCGGCTTCGCATTTTTTATGGAGCGAGGCGAAGTTTGCGGACGCGATGGAGAAAACTTCACGCGTGGAACTAGAACAACTCGAACTGAGTTCTCGCGACGGTTCTCGCCATGAGTTGTCATCGAGGCCGAGCGCCATCTTTCATGGAGACGTTGTTGCGTGCGTGGGAGATGTGAAGTCGCAGCTGGGAACGGGCGGGAAGGTGTTCCTGACGGCGGCGAGTACAGGAGAGCTGGAGCGGCTCGCGGATATTTGCAGGGAGTACGAAGTTCCGTACGTGCTGGGCGAATCGGAGGACGCTGCGGCCGGTTACACGGCGGAGAGCGCGCTGGAATCGGCGGGGCTGGTCTTGATGCGGGCGCCGTTCGGGCGGGGAGTGGCGTTTCCGGAAGCGAAACTGACGATTTATGGGAACGGCGATCTTTTCGACGTGGCTCCCGCAGTCGAGAGAGTGAGCCGAAAGATCCGCACTTCAGGATTTTTCAGTGATTTCGCGGAACTGAAGCCCGGAAATTTTGTGGTGCACATTGATCACGGCATCGGGCAATTCGAGGGGCTAAGGCAGATCGAGTCCGATGGGCGACGGGGCGAGTTCATGCTGCTGCGCTACGCGGAGGATGCGAGGCTGTATGTGCCGCTCGAGCGCATGGACCTGGTGCAAAGCTACCGCGTGGTAGAAGGGGCCGAGCCGCAACTGGACCGGCTGGGCGGCACGGCATGGACGGCGCGAAAAGCGAAGGTGCGCAAGTCACTTGAAGACATGGCGGACAAGCTGCTGGAGCTTTACGCAGCGCGAAAAACCGCGCAGGGGTTCGCGTTTTCTCCCGACGGCAATTGGCAGAGGGAATTCGAGGATTCGTTCGAGTTCGAGGAGACCGTGGACCAGAACACGGCGATCGCAGACGTAAAGCGAGACATGCAGCGGGTGACACCGATGGACCGGCTGCTGTGCGGCGACGTGGGCTACGGCAAGACGGAAGTGGCGATGCGTGCAGCGTTCAAAGCAGTTGCGGACGGGAAGCAGGTGGTGTTGCTGGCGCCGACTACGGTGCTGGCGTTTCAGCATCATGAAACGTTCAAGCGAAGATTTGCGGCATTCCCCGCGAACATTGAGATGCTCAGCCGATTCCGCAGCGCCGCGGAGCAGAGGAAAATTTTGGCCGACTTGGAGGCCGGAAAAGTGGATGTGGTGATTGGAACGCACCGGCTGCTTTCGAAAGATGTGAAGTTTCACGACCTGGGCTTGCTGATCGTGGATGAAGAACAGCGATTCGGCGTGGCGCACAAAGAGCGGCTGAAAGAGATGCGCAAGAACGTGCACGCGCTGGCGCTTTCGGCAACGCCGATTCCGCGGACGCTGCACATGTCGCTCGTGGGATTGCGCGATATGTCGCTGATCGAAACGCCGCCGCGGGACCGGCTGGCGATCCAGACGGCGGTGGCGCCGTTCAGCGAAGAGTTGGTCAGACGGGCGATCGAAACTGAGCTGGAGCGCGATGGGCAGGTCTATTTCATTCACAACAGAGTGGAATCCATCTATTCGCTGGCGTGGCTGGTGCAGAAACTCGTTCCCAAGGCGCGCGTGGTGGTGGGCCACGGGCAGATGGGCGAGAAAGAACTCGAATCGGTAATGCTGAAATTTATTCGCGACGAGGCGGACGTGCTGGTGGCGACGACGATTGTGGAAAATGGGCTGGATATTCCGCGCGCCAACACGATGCTCATCAACAGGGCGGACCGGCTGGGGCTTGCGGAACTGTACCAGTTGCGGGGGAGAGTGGGGCGTTCGAATCAGCGGGCATACGCGTATCTGCTGGTGCCGCCGGAAAGGATTTTGTCGGAAGTGGCGCGGAAGCGACTTTCGGCGATGAAGGAGTTCAGCGAATTGGGAGCGGGATTCCGAATTGCGGCGCTGGACCTGGAGTTGCGCGGGGCGGGGAATCTTTTGGGAAGGCAGCAGCACGGGCATATTGAAGCGGTGGGGTTCGATCTATACACGCAGATGCTGGAACGAGCAGTCTCGCGATTGAAAGGCGAGGAAGCGGCTCCGGAGTTGCGGACAACGCTGAACCTGGGGATGGACGTGCGTATTCCGCAGGATTACATTCCCAGCGAGAATCTGAGGCTGCGCACCTACAAGCGAATTTCCTTGGTGGCCACGGACGCGGAGAAGCAGGACGTGGCGCGCGAACTGGCGGACCGGTTCGGACCAATGCCGGGTTCGGTGGAAAACCTTTTGGAGTACGCGGTGCTCAAATCCATGTGCGAGCGGCTGAGGATTTCCGCGGTGGAGCGTCAGGGCAACCGCGTGGCGATGCGATTCCACCCGGAAACGCCTTTAGATCCGGCGGCGCTGGTGAGAGTCGTGCGCTCGCGGGAAGGGATTCGGCTCGATCCAAGCGGTGTGGTATGGGTCGAGTTGACGCGGGGAGAGCCGGTGGTGGCGAGGCTTAGAAACGTATTGCTCGGGTTGGAAGGGCGAGGCTAAACTCTTCAGGTGAGGGTTTCCATGCAAAAGATCGTGTTGTTTGCCGCCGTAATTTTTGCGGCGCCGCTGTATGCGCAGCAGCCGCCGGCCAATCCGCCGGCGAAGCCTGCAAAGCCGACGCTTGAAGAACCGGGCGAGGCGCCGAACACGACGCAACCGGCTGCGGCACCGGCTCCAGCACCCGCACCACCTCCAACGCCAAGCGAGTTACGGAAGATGGCGGCCAAACCCATCAGCCCCGAGGGCGGAACCGTTGTGGAGGAGATTATCGCGCGCGTGAACAACGAGATTATTACAAGATCGGATTACGACAAGGAGTTGGGCAGCGCGGAGGAGGAGGCCAAGCAGGATTGCCAAGGGCGATGCACGCCGCAGCAACTGCAGGCAGAAATTGATGACCGCAAAAAGAACGCGCTGCGCGACCTGATTGACCAGTCCCTGCTGGAGCAGCGCGGCAAGGACATGGACATCAACGTGGAGACGGACGTGGTCAAGCAGCTCGACCAGATCCGCACCCAGAATAACCTGGACAGCATGGATGCATTGGAAAAAGCAGTGACGGCCCAGGGGATGAACTGGGAGGATTTCAAGAGCAATATCCGGAACAAAATTCTGGTGCAGAAAGTCGTCAGCCAGGAGGTTGGATCGCACATCACGATCGGGCATGACGACGTGCTGAAGTATTACGATGCGCATAAAGCGGATTACGTGCGGCCGGAGGAAGTGGCGCTGCGGGAAATCGAAGTGAGCACCGTGGGAAAACCGGAATCGGAGATTCCGGAGCTTAAGAAGAAGGCCGAGACGGCCCTCAAGCGCGTACAAGACGGCGAAGATTTTGGGGAGATCGCCAAGCGCTTTTCGGATGGAGCCACGGCGAAACAGGGCGGTTACCTGGGCATGTACAAGCGCGGCGAGCTGGCCAAGCCGATCGAAGATGTAGTTTTCAAGATGAAGAAGAACGATCTTACGGGCGTAATGGATATCAAGCAGGGATTCATGATTCTGCAGGTGCTGGAGCATTACGACCAGGGCCAGCAGCCCGTGGAAAAAGTGGAAGACGAGATCATGAATCAGCTGTACAACCAGCGCATGGGGCCTGCGATGCGGGCGTACCTGAAAACGCTGCGAGAGCAGAGCTACGTGGTGATCAAACCGGGCTATGAAGATATTGCCGGAGGCGGGAACAGCGAGATCCAGGAAGTCAGCGCCACGCCGGAAGCCTCGAAGAAGAAGAAACAGGGACACAAGAAGTTTTTGCTGTTCGGCAAGCGGTCCACCACCTGATCATGAAGGCTGTCTTTGTTAACGATTTGGCAGGCGACACCTCCGTAACCGCCTATTTCCTGGTTCTCGAGAAGGAAATTCGCAACACGCGCGAAGGGAAGCCGTATCTGCGGCTGGAGCTGGGGGACCGCACGGGCTCCGTGGAAGCGCGGATGTGGGACCACTTTGAAGTTCCGGCACGCGACGTGGGCCGCGACGATTTCGTCAAGGTGCAGGCGCGCGTGGAGGTTTACCGGAACAAATTGCAATTGGCGATCCAGCAGTTGCGCAAGGCCAAGCCGGATGAAGTGGAGTTGGGTGATTTTCTCCCGCACACGAAGGAAGACGTGGAAAAGCTGTACGCGCGGCTTCTGGAATATGCGGCCGCGATCAAGAACGAGTGGCTGAAGAAACTGGTCAACGGGATTCTGGCCGACCCGGTGATTGCCGTTCGATACAAGCGCGCCCCGGCGGCGAAGGTGATGCACCACGCATTTTTGGGCGGGCTGCTGGAGCATGTGGTCAGCCTGTGCGACCTGGCGAAGCTGGCTGCGGGGCATTATCCGGAGCTGGACCTCGATCTGTTGCTGACGGCTGCTGCACTACATGACGTGGGAAAGTTGGATGAGCTCTGCTACGACCGGGCCATCGCGTACACGACGGACGGGCAGTTGCTGGGCCACATCGTCATGGAGTTGGAAACGGTTACGCGAGCGATTGACGCGATCCCCGGATTCCCTGCGCCACTGAAGACCGTGGTACAGCATCTGTTGATCAGCCATCATGGAGAATATGAATTTGGTTCACCGAAGCTGCCAATGATTCGCGAGGCGCTGGTGTTCCACTACCTCGACGATCTCGATTCCAAGATGGGGGCCATCCGCGCGGCTCTTGCCAGCGAGTCCGGAGACGAGGAATGGTCCGCATTCAGCGGAGCGCTGCAGAGAAAGTTCCTCAAGCTCGATCAATTTCTAAAGGGAACCAAACCGGCTGCGGAGAAGGCTGCGCTGGGATAAATTCCCGCGACAGGCGGTTCCCATCACACCATTGCCTCAGCCAAAAGATGCCCTTTGCAGGTTGTTGGTTGTAGACTGAACGTAGAGAGTGCGAAATGGTTCCGGGCAAACTCCAAATCCGCAACGTTGTGCTCCGCCCAGCGACGATTCTTGCCCCCATGGCAGGAGTGACGGACACGCTTTTCCGGAGGGTGATTCGTGGCCTTGGTGGCTGCGGATTGCTGATGACGGAGTTCACGAGCTCCGAAGGCATTACGCGGAGCGCACAGAAAACTTTGCGCTATCTCTACTTTCAGGAAGACGAGCACCCCATCACGGCGCAGCTTTTCGGAGCGAATCCGGTGGTCATGGCGGACGCCGCGAGGATGGTGGAAGACCTGGGGTTTGACGCCGTGGACATCAATCTCGGCTGTCCGGCAAAGAAGGTGGTGAAGTGCGGCGGCTCCGGGCTGTTGCGCGACCTGCCGCTGCTCGAGCAGATTTTTCGCGCGGTGCGCGCGGCGGTGAAAATTCCGCTAACGATCAAGCTGCGAGCGGGCTGGGACGAGAACTCCATTGTCGCAGTGGAAGTGGCAAAGATGGCGGAATCGGTTGGCGTGGAGGGAGTGGCGGTGCATCCGCGAACCCGCGTGCAGGGCTACGCTGGGGCTGCGGACTGGGGCATCATCGCCGCGGTCAAGCAGGCCGTGAAAATTCCCGTCATCGGCAACGGGGACATCAACTCGCCGGAAGATGCGGCGCAGATGGTTCGTGAGACCGGATGCGACGCCGTGATGATCGGCCGGGCGGCGGCCACGAACCCCTGGATTTTCTCCCAGATGGCCCAGTACGCCGAAAAGGGGGCCTATTACCATCCCACTGACCAGGACCGCCACCGTTTACTTTCTGGCTACTACGCCCAAATAACAGGTGCCAACCTGCCCGATGGTGTAGGCAAAATGAAGCAGTTCGCCTGTTGGTTTACTCATGGCGTGGGAAACGGCGGCGAACTTCGCAGAAACGTACATGCGGCGAGAACGACCCAGGAAGTGCTCGGAGCGGTAGAACGCTTCTTCGAGCGCCCCGCCGCGGAAGCCAGCCGAAGCCCGGCTGGCGCAAGGGAGGACCCAGCCCATGGTCAATGCCCTCGTCTCGAAGCAGCGGTCTGAACGCAGAATCGCCGTACGTCTGCCCATGCAGGTGAGCGGACGCGACCGCCGCGGTGTGGTCTTCAATGAAGAAACTTCCAGCGAAAATCTTTGCCGGAACGGCGCTGCGTTCGTGACGCGGTTTGATGTGGCGCTCGGGTCGGATTTGGAGATTCGCATTCCGCTCTCGCACCAGGCGATGCGGCGGACGGATGCAGACTTTGCCACGCGTGGCAAGGTGGTGCACGTGGGCGATACGCAGTGGGACGGTGAGCGACTCGTGGGAGTTCAGTTTACCGGGCCGCGCTTCCAGAGGATGTTCCGGTCGGAGTCCGCTGCCTAAGTTTTCTTGGGCCTATTTCAGGGCGCGCAGCCCGCACGTCCCTCCATTTGGCGCTAATTCACGTCCTCTGCCGCGTCGGATTTTGGCCGATTCGGCTTGCTTTCTGTCAATTGGCTGTAGGCATCCCTGCGCGTCAAACCTCTCTCTTTTGCGGCGAGTTTTAATGCTTCCTTGCGGTCGAGTTTTGCCTGGCGGATCAATTCGTCCACCCGGTCGGCGAGGCTTTGCGTGGTGTCCACGTGCGGAGCGGCGTTGGACTCGGCGGCGCCGATCAGGAGGGTGATCTCGCCACGCGCCGGACGTTCCGAAAGAGATTCCGCGATTTCAGAGAGCTTGCCTCGCCGGAATTCCTCATGGACTTTGGTCACTTCCCGAGCCAGGCAGGCCGGCCTGTCGCCGAGAATTTCTCGCGCATCTGCAAAAAATTCCTCAATGCGGTGCGGCGCTTCGTACAGGACAATCGTCCGGTCCTCGATTCTCAGCCGTTCGAGAGCGCGGCGGCGCTCGCCACTGCGAGCGGGGAGAAAGCCGACAAAGAGAAATTCTTCGCCTGGAAGGCCGGACGCGGAGAGGGCGGCAAGGAGTGCTGAAGGTCCGGGAACAGGAACCACAGGAATGTGATGCCGCAGGCAAAGCGTTACCAACCGGTGGCCGGGATCGCTGACCAGAGGCGTGCCTGCGTCACTGACCAGTGCGATCTGTTGCCCCTGCTCCATGGCCATGACGAGCTCCGGCGCGCGCGTCATTTCGTTGTGTTCGTGATAGCTGACTAAAGGTTTGTGAATGTCGTAATGGCCCAGCAGCTTTTGCGTGTGGCGCGTGTCCTCGCAGGCGATCTGATCAGCTTCCCGGAGGATCCGCAGGGCGCGCAGGGTGATGTCCTCGAGGTTGCCGATGGGCGTACCCACGAGATAGAGGCGGCCCCGGTTTTCCGCAGATGAGTCCGCAGTCCGCATGCGTTGAGTCTAGCACGCGTGCCGGAACTGCGCGTCCTGCATGCTATACTTCCGAATTCAACGCCACTCTGGAGGAAGGGCAGTGCCGCTGTACGAGTACAAATGCGTGAAGTGCGGGCGCAACACTGAGAAAATTGAAAATGTCTCGGGGCCGCATCTGAAGAAGTGCCCGCATTGCGGCGGTAAAGTGGAGCAACAGATCAGCGCGCCGGCGATCCAGTTCAAAGGCAGCGGCTGGTATGTTACCGATTATGCGGGGAAGAAAAGCGCCTCCAGCGGGGAGAGCAGCTCCGAGAAGCCCAAGACGGAAGCGAAAGACGGCGGAACAAAGGAGTCCAGCACAAAAGAATCTTCCGGCAAAGAGAAAAAGACGACAAAAGAGAAGTGACGGAATTCCCGCCAGACGTTAGAGCTTCAGAGTTTTCAAGTATTCGCGGAACGCTGCGCCAAATTCCTGATTTTGCAGGGCCAACTCCACGGTGGCTTTGAGAAAACCGAGCTTGTCGCCCGCGTCATAGGATGCGCCATCGTAAATGTACGCCCAAAGGCCTTGTTCCTTGGCCAGGATGCGCAACGCATCCGTGAGTTGAATTTCGCCGCCGGCGCCCGGCGCGGTACGTTCGAGGCAATCGAAAATAGCGGAAGGCAGGACGTAACGGCCGGTAATTGCCAGATTTGAGGGGGCTTTGTCCGGCTTGGGTTTTTCCACGAGGTCGCGAATCCTGAGAAGTCGTTCGCCGAACGGGGCCTGCGGGGCTGGTTCGCCGTCCACGATGCCATAAAGATAGGTTTTTTCTCGGGGAACTTCTTCCACGGCGATGGCGCCGACTCCGGTTGCGTGGTAGACGTCAATCAGTTGCTTGGTGGCGGGGTTTGGCCCCGGGATGAGCACGTCGCCGAGAAGGACCGCGAACGGCTCGTCTCCGACCAAGTCCTTGGCAACCAGAACGGCGTGTCCCAGGCCCAGCGGCTCTTTCTGACGCGTATAGCTGACCTGAACCAGTTCGCTGATGTCACGAACCATCTTGGCCTGGTCCTTCTTGCCCTTTTCTTCCAGGAATCGTTCGAGCGTCGGATTGTAGTCGAAATGGTCTTCAATGGAGTTCTTGCCCTTGCCGGTCACGATAATGACGTGCTCGATGCCGCTGGCCACGCATTCCTCGACGACGTATTGGATTTGCGGCTTGTCCACGACGGCGAGCATTTCTTTTGGCTGTGCCTTGGTAGCCGGGAGGAAGCGCGTGCCCATGCCTGCGGCGGGAAGCACGGCTTTGCGAACACGTTTGATTGAACCGCTGGGCGGTTGACCGCTCGCTGGATTTGTCATGGATTCAGGTTGTAGGAGCAGCGCGCGTTTTTCAATGGGATTCTCCGGCTGAGTTGCACGAGCGAGAACGGTCCAGGCCGCCGTGCGTGCTACGATAATTGAGAGGCAGTTGAGCTTTCAAGCTCTGACGAACATGAGCATCCGGATCCTTGGCATCGAATCTTCCTGCGACGAGACGGCAGCGGCCGTTGTGGCGGACGGCCGGGAGATTCTTTCGAGCGTGGTGGCGTCGCAGATTGATATTCACCGCAAGTACGGAGGGGTAGTTCCGGAGCTGGCGTCGAGGGAGCATTTGCGGCAAATCGTTCCCGTGGTGCGGGAAGCGTTGGCGCAGGCGGGGCTCTCGTTCAATGATTTGGACGCTATCGGCGTCACGGAGGGTCCCGGGCTGGTCGGCTCGTTGCTGGTGGGCATCGCCTACGGGAAGACGCTGGCTTCGGCACTGAGCAAGCCGCTGGTGCCTGTGAATCATCTGGAAGGACATGTTCACGCGGTTTTTCTCGAGGCGCATAAATCGGGGAAAGCGCCGGAATTGCCCGCGATCTGCCTAATAGTTTCCGGGGGACACACGATTATTTATGAAGTGAAGGCGCGTGACGCTTCGGCCGGAAATTGTGCGGCGCTTTTGGCTTACCGCAAGCTTGGGCAGACGCGCGACGATGCCGCCGGAGAGGCTTATGACAAAGTTGCCAAGCTGCTGGGTCTGGGTTATCCCGGAGGGCCCATTCTTGACCGTTTGGCCGCCGCGGCGGGCAATGCGCCATCGCCGATGCAATTTGGCCATATCAAGATTCGCGGCAATCCGCACGATTTCAGCTTCAGCGGGATCAAGACGGCGGTTTTGTATCATTCGCGCGAACATCCGGAATACGCGCCGGAGATTCGCGCGCGGGAAGAAGCCATTGAACGCGGGGAGCGTAAACTCGAGCAATTGCTGCCACTCTGCAGTCCCGCGACGCTCGGGCTGGTGCGGGATTTTCAGAATGCCGTGGTTCGCGACCTTGTGGAGCGCACCATGTCCGCTGCGGATGAACTCTCCGCCGCCAGCGTGATCGTCTCGGGCGGAGTTGCCGCGAATTCGCAGCTTCGCGCCACGTTTGTGCAACGTGCGGCGGAGGAGGGCCTGACTGCCTACTTTCCGAGCCGGCCCTTGTCCACCGATAATGCCGCGATGATCGCGGCGGCTGCTTATCCGCGCTTTCGCGCCGGCCTTCTCGCGGATCATTCTCTGAATGCTTCGGCAAGCCTGCCTCTCGCCTGAAGGACTGCACAAAGCATGCGCTATAATTCCGCGGGTATGAGCGCAGCGGCGGCCGGCAGCGCGAAATTCCAAAATGCGAGCGATCAATCGCTGCTGATTTCTTTTGGCGATACGATTGGCCTGCAAGCGCACGAGAAGGTCAGAAAGTTTCTGCGGCTCCTTGAGTTAGAGCCGGTCCCCGGAATTCGCGATTTGCACCCCGCGTATTGCTCGGTGCTGATCCGATTTGACGCTCTGCAGTTGCGGCATGAGAGGCTGAAGTCGCTCTTGCGGAAGCATCTGCGCGGCTTGAAGACTGTGACGCTTCCCGAGCCACGTCTTATCGAAATTCCGGTTTGTTACGATGAGGATTTCGGTCCGGATCTGCCGGAAGTCTGCGCGCTTCATGATCTCACCGCCGAACAGGCGATCCACCTGCACAGTTCAAAGATGTATCTCGTATATTTCCTGGGATTCGTGCCCGGATTTGCGTATCTCGGGGAACTACCAAAGACGCTCGTTACCCCCCGGCTGGCGGCGCCGCGCACAAAAGTGCTTCCAGGAAGTGTGGGCATCGCGGGCAATCAAACGGGAGTCTATCCCTTCGCGACGCCGGGAGGGTGGCGCCTGATTGGACGGACGCCAACACCAATGTTCCGAGGGGGCTCGAGCTTGCTGGCCATCGGAGACCGGGTTCGGTTTGCGCCCATTTCGCGGGAACGCTTCGCGGCTCTGGAGCGTACGTGAAGAGTATTCGTGTGATGGCGCCGGGGCTGCTTACGACGGTGCAGGATTTGGGCCGCGAAGGTTACGGACCGATGGGAGTTTCACGATCTGGCGCGGCTGACGCGCTTTCGCTGCGTCTGGGGAATCGGTTAGTGGGGAACGCCGAGCGAGCAGCGGGACTGGAGATGACGTTGCTTGGCGGTGCGTTCACTTTTCCCGAAGGGGCGGTCATTGCTTTGACGGGTTCCGACTTCCGTGCGACATTGGATGGCGAGACCGTTCCTTTATACACGACGATGCGGGTACGCGAGGGGCAGACGCTGCGTTTGGGCTCGACGCGGTCTGGTGCGCGGAGCTATTTGTGCGTTCAAGGCGGAATCCAGGTCGACGCGTTTCTTGGGAGTGCCTCGACGCACCTTTTGAGCGGGCTCGGCGGCTTCGAAGGCAGACCAGTTCGCAAAGGGGATGTTTTGCAAATCGGCCCAAGTGCAAATCCCTTTCGCAAAGCGGCGATTTCTCCGAAGGCGCTGAAGCAACTTCTTCCGCGCAAGGTTCTCCGCGCCACCGCTGGTCCGCAAAGCGACTGGTTTTCCAAGTCTTCGACAAACGCTTTTTACAAGAGTATCTATCGTGTTGGAGAAAAATCGGATCGTATGGGCATAAGGCTGGAGGGCCAGGCGGTGATCGGCAAGCGGGAAGGGGACATGATTTCCGAAGGTGTTTCAAACGGCGCGGTGCAGATTCCGTCTGGTGGTTTGCCCATTATTTTATTTGTGGAGCAGCAAACGACGGGCGGCTATCCGAAAATCGCGAATGTGATCTCCGCCGATTTTGCGAGCTTGGGACAGCTGCGGCCACGCGATGAGATTCGATTCGAGCAAGTTGGGTGCAACACCGCGCGGTCGCTGCTTTTGGAGCAGGAGAATCTCTTGTCCTTGGAGAGTCTGATTGTGGAATGAAGATCATTGATTTGAATTGTGACCTGGGGGAATTCCCCGAGGCGGTCGCAGACGGCACACAGGAAGCCCTGATGCGCTTCGTCACTTCGGTCAACGTTGCCTGCGGGGGACACGCGGGAGACGAACGCACCATGAAAGCAACCGTCGAGCAGGCGTTGCGCTGGAAGCTTGCAATTGGCGCCCATCCCGGCTATCCGGACCCTGGGAATTTCGGACGGCTGGAAATGGACGTATCCACGGGTTCGGTAGAAGACTTCGTATTCCAGCAGGTGAGCGCTCTCGCGAAGATTGCGGCGTCCTACGGCGCGCGGCTTGGGCACGTAAAGCCTCATGGAGCGCTTTACAATCAGGCGGTGCACAAACCTGAGCTTGCACGAGCGATTGCCGAAGGCGTGGCTCAATGGAGCCGCGAAGTCGTGCTGGTTGGACTCGCGGGATCGCCCATGCTGGATGTGTTCCGTGAAGCGGGATTTGCGGTGGCCGCGGAAGCATTTGCCGACCGGCGATACGAGCCGGATGGCACGTTGCGTTCGCGCAAATATGAGGACGCGCTCATTCGCGATCCTGTTGAAGCAGGAAAACAGGCGCTAAGTATCGTTCAACATGGAACGGTCATCGCTAAAGGTGGGACTCCCGTCGCTCTCCAAGCGGAGACCATCTGCATTCACAGCGACACTCCGGGCGCCGCTTTGATCGCGGAGAACGTTGCCCTGGTTCTACGCCAGGCAGGCGTAGCCGTCAGGCCGTTGGACCACTTAGCCAACTAAGGAACCCCAGAGATTTGGCTTGGGCACAAGAAAAAAGGGACAAGCACAATGCCTGTCCCTATCTAAAATAGCGAATGAAATCCCTTATTCGACGGGTTCCTGCATGGTAGGGAATTGAAGTTTTGCTTTTGCCAGCGACCGCACCACCAAGGTTTCCGCCAATTCCGCGGAAGTGTTCCTGGCGGTGGCCATTTCGCTGACCAGCAAGTACTTGGCGCGTTCCAGCATTTTCTTTTCACGGAAGGAGAGAGGCTTGCTTCTGCTGAGGGAGACCAGACTCTTGAGGACGGCTGCGACTTCGAGGAGGGACCCGGTGCGCATTCGCTCCGAGTTTTCCTTGAAGCGATGTTTCCAGTCGTGATGCGAATTCAGCTTGCCTCTTTCCAGGAATCCCAGAACCTTTGTGGCGTCGTTTGAGCGAATTACAGGCCGTAGCCCAACGCTTTCTGCGTTCGTTTGGGGCACCATCACACGCAGCCCGCTGGAAACGATCCGAATCATGAAATAGCGTTCGGTTCTGCCGTTCAAAACTCCGTAACTTATTTGTTCAATTGCACCAACGCCGTGATTCGGATACACAACCTTGTCGCCGATTTTGTAGTCCATGGCTTCCAGTGCCCCCTTAGTGGATAAAACCATTTTAAGAATTTGTTGGGTAAGAGTCAAGATATATCATTGGAAATGAACGGGTTAGCAAAACTTTGCTTTCAATTTGGCAGTCCAATTGCTTACGCCGTCATCCTGCTTTTCGAGCCTGCAACCGACCGAACGTACTCCGGATAGCGCTCGCCTCGGCAGACACTTCCCTCATGAATGTGCATCGTGTGCGATAGAATGAAAGCATGTTGCTACTGGCGGTAGATACCTGCGACTCGCGGGGCGGCCTTGCCATACTGCGCGATGGCGACCTTTTGGCGCAAAAGGGCCATGATACGGGGGAAGATTACTCCTCCTGGTTGATACCGGCCTGCCAGGAGCTCTTGACGAGCGCTGGGCTGAGGATTGGCGAAATGGATGCTTACGTTGCGGCGTCCGGACCAGGGTCGTTCACGGGTGTGCGGGTCGGGCTGACCACCGTGAAAGCCTGGAGTGAGGTGTTTGGCAAACCGGTGCTGGGGATTTCGCGGCTGGAGGCCATCGCTTCACAGGTTTCCGAGCCAACCAGCTACGTCGCCTCCTTTTTCGACGCACGAAGGAGACAAGTGTTCGGGGCGGTTTACCATCGGTCAGCGGCGGGCCTTAGGCGCATTCAGGACGAGATGGTCATTGCTCCCGGCGGGTTCATCGAGTGGGTAGCCTCGGAAGCGGGGGCGGAATCAGTTTCCTGGGCTTCGCTGGACTTGGACGCGGTGCGCGCTGATCCCGCTTGGAAAAGCCGGACGGATAGAGGCGATTTTATTCAGGAAGTTTCGCCCCCGCTGGCTCCAGCGATTGGTCGGTTGGGCTTCGCTCAATACCTTGCTGGAAGAGCTACGGATGCACTTCAGTTGGATGCGAACTACGTCAGGCGTTCGGACGCCGAGCTCTTGTGGAAGAGCCCCGCGAGAAGGACCTCCCATGCCTGAGGGAAAAGCAGTTGCGACCGGAACTCACGGAGCCTTTGAACGGGATCGAGCCTTCAGGATTCGTACATTCCGAACTGAAGACGGACCTTTCATTGAGGCGATCCTTCGCGCTTCGCCGGAGGCAGCACAGTGGAGCCGAGAAGCCCTGAGCGACTTTTTGACAAGCAATGCGGGAGCAGGCGCGCATATTCTCGTTGCCGAGTCTAGTGGAAAAGTGACCGGCTTCTTGATGGCGCTGCAAGTCGCGGAAGAAGCTGAAATCTTGAATGTTGCTGTGATTCCGGAACAGCGGCGCTCGGGGCAGGCGACCGCGCTTCTCGGCGAAACAATAAAGGAATTGAACCCCGGCGGAGTTAAGACTCTCTTTCTCGAAGTGCGCGAATCCAATCACGCCGCGATTGCTTTTTATAGGGCAAATGGCTTCGCCACAGGCGGTCGGCGTCCTGCCTACTACCGCGAACCTGAAGAGGCGGCCATCTGCATGATGAGAAAAGTCGCAGGCGTTCCGGGCTAGGACTAACGTTCTACGCAATTTCTCTTGACGTTCGCCGCCGCTGTGCTACTTTCGCGGTGTGGCGGCTGCAGGGGCAGCCGCTGCTCGCCGACCTCCGAGCGAACTTTCCCCGGGCGAGCCGACCGGTCGAGCGAACCAAAAACTGAATCGAGTTACGCCGCGAACAACTTGCGGCGCGACCCATGAGGAGGAACGCATGGCCAGCGTGCAGCGGAACCCTCGGGACGTACTCTTCGATGCCGACGCCGAATACCAGCGTCTGGCGGAAGAGCACAGCAAGTACGAAGCGGAACTTCAGAAAATCCTCAAAGCTCCCTACCTCAGTTCGGAAGACCTCCTGGAAGAGATCAAGCTCAAGAAAATGAAGCTGCACTGCAAGGACGAGATGGAGAGGATTGCCGCGCGGGTGCAGTATTTGCGAGCGAAACGCACGCAATAGCTGCCGCTTCCTCCAAACTATCGTAGAATGGGCTTGCCGCTTCGCGATGCGGCGTGGCATCGCGGAAGTGCGGCATACAGCCCTGGCATGGTCAGAGAAGGCTACTATTTCGGGTTGCCGCCCCTCGTTCTTGGCGTCGCCGCGCTCTCTCTGCGCTGGCCGATTCCGGGCACGGTCTTGTGTTTGCTGGCCCTCTTCGTTTTTTCCTTTTTTCGCGATCCCGAACGGCGCGTTCCGCCGGACGAATCGCTGCTGGTTTCTCCAGCAGATGGCAAGGTTGTCGTGGTCACGGAGGAAGAAAACTCCGGCCGGCCCGGCAAGAGGATCAGCATCTTCCTGGCGATCTGGAATGTTCATGTTAACCGCTCTCCGGCCGCGGGCACGATCAAACGGCTCGACTATCGTCCCGGGAAGTTTCTCGCCGCCTGGGATGCCCGGGCTTCGCTTCAGAACGAACAGAACGTTTTCGCTCTCGCCACGGAGTCCGGTGAACTCGAATTGAAGCAGATTGCGGGTTGGATTGCGCGGCGCGTGGTCTCTTGGAAAAAACCTGGAGACACGGTTGCCCGTGGCGAGCGCATAGGCCTTGTACGTTTCGGCTCGCGCGTTGATCTTTGGGTGCCTCAAGATTCGGAGATTCTGGTAAAAGTGGGTGAAAGCGTGAAGGGCGGCTCCAGCGTACTGGCACGCTGGCCCCTTGAGAAACCGGGCCGGGTGGCGGAGCGTGTTCTTGCCGCCAGAGGAGAGCTGGCGTAGTTATGCAGATCCCTGACCAGCAGGAAATCCCCTTCGAGGGACGCCGCCACGGCAAGCGCCGCCTGCGCCGCGGGATTTACCTGCTTCCCGCCCTGCTTACTTCCGCAAATCTTCTCTGCGGCTATTACGCGGTCGTCGCTGCTCTGATGGGCGGCTGGGAGAATTTCGATCACGCTGCCAAAGCAATCGGCTTTGCGATTCTCTTCGATTCGCTCGATGGCCGCATTGCCCGCTTGACAGGCACCAACACCGAATTTGGCGTGCAGTTCGATTCCCTCGCGGATGTTGTTAGTTTCGGAGTAGCTCCCGCGATCCTGGCGTATGCCTGGGGGTTTCGGAGTTTGGAGGGGGTCGAGGGCGTAGTCGCAAATCTGATGGGCCCCTTCAGCTGGATTCTCTGCTTAGTCTTTCTGATTTGCTGTGCCTGGCGTCTCGCGCGTTTCAACATCCAAGGGATGGCCCCCGGCAGTTCGAAGAATTTTGTGGGTCTCCCAACTCCTGCTGCTGCCGGCGTACTCGCGGCCATCGTTCACGGTTTCAAGGTGCCGCTCCACGAATGGGAATGGTCCTTTGCTTGGTTCATCCTGGCGGGCGCCCTCGGAGCGCTCATGACCAGTACCATCCGCTATTACAGCTTCAAGGACATTCCCTGGACTCGGAAACTGCCATCACTGGCAATTATTCTGATTCTGCTCCTCATCGCCGTGATCTGGAAATATTCCGAGATTGTCCTTATTCTCCTCGCTTGCAGCTATGCGGCCGCAGGGGTTGTTCTTCATCTTGTTCGTCACTTTCGTCACAGGCTCGTTTCGCGCACCGTTTCGCCCTGATCCATGTCCCTCGTGCATGACTCCAGGCGTATCGTCATCGCGGGCGCATCTTCCTTGCTAGGAGTCGAGTTAAAGAGCCTGTTGGAAGAAAGCCGCCTGGCCACATGGGATTTCCGGCTCGTGGATGAGAAAATCGCCGCCGGTCTTCTAACGGAAGCCGCAGGCGAGGCCGTGGTAATTCAACCTGTGGACGAGGACGCCCTTGCGAAGGCGGCCCTCGTCTTTTTTGCGGGTTCGGAGAAGTTCACAGCGGCAAACCTGGACTTCGCGAAGCGTTCCGGAGCGGCGATCATTGATCTTACTGGCGCCCTGGCCGGCGGCGCGACCCCCTGGCTCGGCCAAAACAGGGCGGCCCAGAAAGCGGTCTCTTCCGATTCCGGCCGGCTCTTTTTTGTTCCTTCCGCTGCGGCGGAGGCCATTGCGAAGCTTGCGCTTGCTCTATCCTCCCATCGCGTGCGGCATCTAACGGCCGTTGCGTTTCAACCGGTCTCCGAAGCCGGCAAGCCGGGTATCGAGGAATTGGAAGCTCAAACGAGCCAGCTTCTCTCCTTTCAATCTCTCGGCAAGCAACTCTTCGATGCCCAGGTCGCATTTAACCTGCTGGACCGTTTCGGTCCGGAGAGCATGCATCGCCTTAGCGATTTCACCAGCCGCGTGCGCAAGGAAGTACGCGCGTGCTTGGCTGGCGGGGCCGGTATGCCCGCGATTCAGGTCTTGCACGCTCCGGTGTTCTATGGGACGGCCTTCACCGCGTGCGCAGAATTCTCCGGGGAAGTTACCCGTGAAGCAGTCCTGGCTGCTTGCAGAACTGCCGGCTGCCTTGTGACGCCGGAGGACGCTGCGCCAAGCAACATTTCCGTAGCAGGTGAATCCTTTTTGCATCTGGCTCCGCCGCAGCGAGATTTCGCCTCGCCGGGTTCCTGGTGGTTTTGGGGCGCAGCGGATAATATTCGCCTGCCAGCCTGGAGTGCCGTCCAGCTCGCGGAGAAGCTTATCGAATGAAACGCGCGCAAATTATTGCAGTGCTAGCGGCCGCCAGTGCTCTCGCCGGTTGCGGCTACCATGTGGTTGGCCACGACGATGCCTTGCCCAAGACCATTCACGTAATCGCCGTACCGGCGTTCGAAAACAAAACTTCCAGCTACCGCGTCGAGCAGAAACTCACGAGCGCCACGATTCACGAATTTCTGGCCAGCACCCGATACAAGATTGTATCGGACCCCGGCGCGGGAGACGCAGTTCTGCGCGCGAAGGTTTTGAGCGTCCAGGCTACGCCGCTGCTGTTCATCACCACCCCGGCCACGAGCACGACCCCTTCGACAACCCGCGCCACTACCATGCTGATTACTATGAAATGCGATGTCACCCTGACGGACTCGGCGACGCAGAAGACCCTCTTTCATAACGACAATTTCCTTTTCCGAAATGAATACGAAATCACTTCCGACGTAAAAAGCTTTTTCGAAGAGCAGGATCCCGCCCTCGACCGCATGGCCCAGGACTTCGCCAAGCGCCTGGTCGCCAACGTCACGGAGAATTTCTGATGCCCGCGATTGCCGCGACCGAGCTTCTCGCCCGCTTGCAAAAAGGGACGCCGATCCCTGCGCTGCTGCTCCTTGGAGAGGAGCCCTATCTCCGCGACGTCTGCCGCGCTCAGTTGATTGAGCATTACGTAGCCGAAGCCTCGCGAACTTGGGCGGTTTCCCGCTACTCCGCCGATCGCGGCGAATTTCAGGCCGCGCTCGAGCAAGCGCAATCGCTGCCCATGCTTTCGCCGCAGCAAGTAGTCTTCATCGAGGATGGCGAAGCCATCGAGACCATGAACGAATCGAAGCGCGAAGAAGCCGTCAAGCTTCTGGATGCCTATTTGTCCGACCCCGCGCCATTCACAGTCCTGGTAATCGAAGCCGCGTCCCTGGATCAACGCATGAAGCTCGCAAAAGTGCTGGCGGAACACGCCCTGGTCGTTCAGGTGGGGCTCGGGGACAACGCCAACACACGCCTCGCCGCGGCCACGACTCTCGCCAGGAATTTGGCTGAGGAACAGGACGTGCAGTTTGAAAAAGGAGCTGCCGAAGACCTCGCCGAGGCTGTTGGCTCCGATCTGCAGCGCCTCAAAACTGAACTCGACAAACTGGCCGCGTACGCTTCCTACAAAAAGCTGATTCGCCGCTCTGACGTCGCGGCTCTGGTTATTTCGGAAAAAAGCGCGACCATCTGGGAACTCGCCGATCTTTTAGCCACGCGCCAGCCCAAAAAATCCCTGGAATTCCTCGACCGCCTGCTGCGCGAAGGCGAGGAGCCGCTCTCCATGCTCGGCGCGATGGCTTGGATGTACCGCAAGCTCATCGAAGCCAGCGAGATCAAGGGCACGGTGAACGGCTGGCAAGCCGCGCGCACGTTGGGCATGGCGCCGGAGCGTGCACAACTCGCCATCGAAAACGCGCGCAAAATCTCCAAGCCGCGCTTGCTCGCGGGACTTCAGGCTCTGCAGAAAGCCGATGACCGGCTGAAGCGCGGAAGCGAGAACGCCCGCACGGTTATGGAATTCCTCGTCACGCAGCTAACCGCGCCCGATGCCCGAGCGGCAGGGAACTGATCAAGATTGACGGATGAGCGGAAAAGAATCGTCGCAGGAAGCAGCCATGGGAACATTCGGGGAGGCAAAAAGCAGGGCGGGTCATGGCCCGCCCAAAAGTTAATTATCACAGATGCGGAAGGACTTTCGGTCTACTTCGCGCCCTTGGCCTTCAGCGCATTGAACGCCAGATGCAGACGCGATTTGTAACGGTTCGCGGTATTTTCGTGCAAAACGCCCTTGGTGATTGCTCCGTCAATCGCGGACATGGTCGGCTGCAACAAATTCCCCGCCGCCGTGGCGTCTCCCGCGGTGATCGCTCCGCGCAGTTTGCGGATCAACGTGCGCACCTGCGTCCGGTTTGCCCGGTTCACTTCCGCGCGTTGACGAGCTTGCGCCGCGCGCTTCAAAACCGACTTCTTTCTCTTCTTTACTTTGGTAGGCTGTCCTTGAGCCATCTCTCTGGCGCTCCTTTTATGTGCTGTTCAAACCATTAAGTCTAGGGGACGCGACAAGTGAAGTCAAACTTTGCCACGGACTCTGAATTTTCCGGCCGCGCGGTCTGTTCCGGCGGAATTCGCTACGGAAGAGGCCTGTTTTGATCTCCGCTCCACACACTCCCCGGAAGCTCGACGAACTGCGCCTGCTCGTCAATTCGCGGCACCCCATCATCACCGTGGAAACGCCGGAGGAAGAGCGCGTCGAACAATTGCTTCTCGAAGTGGCCGGCGACTTGAGCGTCCCTCTTTTTGTCTGGAGCGTCACGACTGGTCTGGCTCGCTTCCACGGCGCTCCCATTTACAACAGCGAGCCACCCGAAGCCGCGCTCAGCAATATTTCGCTTATCCAGGGCGATGCCATTTTTCTTCTGAAGGATTTTGCGCGGTACCTCGAGGACGACAAGGTCTGCCGCCGCTTGCGGGAGCTCGCGGAAAAGTTTCATGAAGCGCGCCGTTCCATCGTGATCACTTCGGCCAGCATGCGGTTGCCGCCGGAGCTCGAGGCGGAATCCGTGCCCTTTGAACTCGGCCTTCCGACGATTGACGAACTTCTCGCCGGAGTGAAGCAGACGCTCTCCGATCTCGGCCGCGACAATCATCTGGCCATGGCGCTCGATCTTGGCGGCATGCAGCAACTCGCAAAAAATCTTGCGGGCCTTCCCCAGGAAGAGGCCATGCGCACGCTGCGCAAGTGCATCCTGGCTCGCGGGAAAGCCGATGTGGAAATTCTTGATGCCGTGCTCGATGCCAAGCGCGATCTCTTGCGCGGCGACGGTCTCCTCGAATCCGTTCGGCGCGATGCTTCCTTCGGAGACATCGCCGGCTTAGAGCGTTTGCGTGGCTGGATCGAAAAGAGAAAAAGCGCTCTTACGCCGGAAGGACAGAAATTTGGCCTGGCGCCGCCTAAGGGCATCCTCATCACCGGTGTGCAAGGATGCGGCAAGAGCCTCGCGGCGCGTGCCGTCGCGGGCGAATGGGAATTCGAGTTGGCCCGTCTGGATGCCGGCGCGCTTTATGACAAATTTGTCGGCGAAAGCGAGAAGCGCCTGCGCAAGGCGCTCGACCTCGCGCAGAAAATGGCTCCGCTCGTTCTGTGGATTGACGAGATCGAAAAAGCCTTTGCGTCCGCCGGAACCAGCGGCGATGCCGACGCCGGCCTTTCCCAGCGTCTTCTCGCCACGCTGCTCACCTGGATGCAGGACCGCGAAGGGGGTGTCTTTCTGGCGGCCACATCCAATAACATTTCCGCGCTGCCGCCGGAAATGCTCCGCAAAGGCCGCTTCGACGAGATTTTTTTTGTGGATTTGCCGGACGAGCCCGTTCGCGCCACCCTATTCGCACTGCACTTGAAGAAACGCGGCCGGGATGCGTCGGCATTCAATTTACAGGAGCTTGCTGCTGCCAGCGATGGATTTTCCGGCGCCGAAATTGAGCAGGCGATTGTCTCCGGCCTCTACACAGCCTTTGCCGCTAAGCAGCAATTGACCACGGAAGTTTTGCTCGGGGAGCTGAAAGGGACTCAGCCTCTCAGCGTCACGCGCGCGGAAGATGTTACTGCGATCCGGGATTGGGCGCGCAGTCGCGCTGTTCCAGCAGACTAGAAGATTCCCGGCGGTGAAAACCGTCTGCTCTACGCAAGCGAAGCTCACGTGCGAGAGCCACGAATTAGGGCAATGAAGGCGGCCAGCGCGACGCCGTAACACATGCCAGAGGCTATGAGCTGCAGCACATCAACGGTGTGGAAGAGTTCGAAGCGTTGCTTGTGCGTGATATTTAGCAGCCCGATTGATCCGATCAGGACGGGTACAAAGATCGCCGAACCGAGCGCTTTGCGATTTGCCATGAATCCTCCCGGGAACAACGATGAACGCCGAAAGCCACCAATCCTTTGGGTCCAAGCGCGCGGATTCTAACAAGGTCTCCATCGGATGTCACGGAATCCAAAAGCAGTTCGCGGTTGCTTGCTTTGGAGCACTGGGGTGTAGGATTACCGGCGCGCGGATGCTTGACCCTGGCCCACGCGTGCGCTAGGGTGAAGTGAGTCGCGTGTGAATCGAAGTCTTGGCCGAACCTCCGGGAGGAACGCAAACTCTATGGGTGACCGCGAAGCGGTCAGACGTACGGAATCGGGAAGCTTGCCTGCAATCGGAAAACCTGCCACTTGGATGCGACGCACTGTCCACATCGCTGGAAAAATCGAACCCTTCTTTGGAACTTTGGATGAAAACATCCGCCTGCTGGAAGATTCGCTGCATGTGCGCACGCATTTGACGGATTCCCGGCTGACGATCGAAGGCGAGCACGACGCCGTCGAGCAAGCCGCGCGCATCGTCGAGGATTACAACCATGCCTCGCGCCACGGCCGCATTCTCTCCGGCGAGGAGGTCAAGAGCCTCATGCGTATCGCGCTTGACGAGCCGCAGGAATCTCCTCGCGGGATGTTCGAGCATGGACGGACGCGCGCGTTCGGCAAGAAAAACGTCACGCCCAAAAACGCCAGCCAGCGCCACTACATGGAGGAAATCGAGCGGCACGACATGGTGTTTTCCATTGGCCCCGGCGGAACTGGCAAAACCTACTTGGCCGTGGCCATGGCGGTCAGCGCGCTTCTTACCAAGCAGGTGAATCGCATTATCCTTGCGCGGCCCGCTGTGGAAGCGGGAGAAAAGCTCGGCTTCCTACCCGGCACGCTACAGCAGAAAATTGATCCTTACATGCGCCCGCTTTACGACGCGCTTTACGACATGCTGGACGCCGACAAGCTCGAGCGCTTCCTCGAAAAGGGAATCATCGAAGTTGCGCCGTTGGCTTTCATGCGCGGCCGCACCCTGAACGACTCCTTCGTGATCCTCGACGAAGCGCAGAACACCACCAGCGAGCAGATGAAGATGTTCCTCACCCGGCTGGGCTTCAATTCCAAGGCCGTGGTGACGGGCGACATCACCCAGATCGATCTGCCCAGCGAGCGCCGTTCCGGACTGATCGAGGCTATCGACGTGGTCTCGCGGGTGGAGGGGATCGCCTTCGTCTACTTCAACGAGCGCGACGTGGTGCGCCACAGCCTGGTGCAGCGCATCATCCGCGCCTACGAAGAGTTCGATCACGCCAAGGCCGGCGAAAACGGGCGGAAAGAAAAGAGAGAATCCACCGATTACGCAGGTAACAGCGGTTGAAAAAAAAGGAGAGAATAACTTCTCCGGGGCCAATACTCTGTCTTGCCTTCAAGAAGTGCTACCCGGCCTGATGCGTGGATTTCTCCTGGGTTTTCATCGGTGTAATCTGCGAAATGTGCCGATTGCGTCTTCTTATGTTGGTCAATGTTCAGAAGCGTGTCCCGATCAGGGTGATGGCGATTCGCGGTTTTGTGCGGCGATTGCGCGCGACGCTGAAGCTGGATGCAGACTTTAACGTTTGCCTGGTGAGCGAGCGGGAAATCGCCCGGCTGAATTCCACCTTCCGAGGCAAGGATCGTCCGACGGACGTGCTCTCGTTTCCCTGGCAGGCAGAAGGAGTCGAAAGTCGAGAGTCGAGAGTCGAAAGTCGAAAAGCGAGAGTCGAAAAGCGAAAATCGAGAGACCGACATCGAGGCGGCAGGCAAGTTGGAAACAATCAGATTGGAGGTCGAGTTTCGAATTTCGATTTTCGAGTTTCGAATCCCGACTCTCGAAGTTCGAACTCAGAGTTCAATGCCTTTCTCGGCGACATTGTGATTGCGCCGCAGGTTGCCCGAATCAGTGCTCGCCAGGAAGGGCACTCGACCGAGAATGAAATTCGCTGGCTGGTTCTTCACGGCGTGCTTCATCTTCTAGGATACGACCACGCGACCGATCACGGGGAGATGACGGCGCTCGAACTTTCACTTAGGGAACGGCTGGGCATCGCCGAAGAGAGCAAGACGAGAAAGCGATGGCAAAGGGCAAATGGCAAATAGCAGATGGCAAATAGCAAATGGCAAATTGGGAAGAGCTAGAATCCT
>DATJAD010000130.1:0-8688 GCA_035516615.1 Candidatus Acidiferrum sp. | reverse complement strand
GTGCAGGCCAATTTCGTCTTCATCGCTCAGCGCCACGGCAATGCCGCCCTGTGCGTAGGCAGTGACCGCTTCGCGGAGATCCGCTTTTGCCAGCACCAGCACGCTGCCCTTTTGACTCAATTCAATGGCCGCTCGCAGGCCGGCCACGCCCGATCCCACCACCGCATAATCCGCTTTATAGATTTTGGATGAGCTTGCCATGGATGGTGCGCCGCCCGGCTCAGTATCGGGAAAACCCCGCGCTCGGACGTCTACGCATGGTAACACGAAGGAATTGCGGGAAATCCGGATGGGCCTCGCGAGCGCGGCACGATGCGCCGGTATGTTAAAGTCAGGGATTCGCGAATGAACGCCAAGCGCATCACTGTGAGGTCGTCGGCGGGCAGCTACGGCATCGTCTGCGGTGCGGGCGTACTGCGCCTGGCCTCCCGGGAAATCAGCGCGCTCGGAGATTTCACGAGCCTCCACGTGGTCTCTTCCTCTCGTGTTTGGCGTGCGGTGGGGCAGGGAGTTCTTCGTGGTTTGGGTAAGTCCCGGCGTCCTCACGTGCACCTGTTCAGTGATGGCGAAACCTCAAAGAACCTCGCAAGCGTTGAACGCATCTGCCGCTCCCTGATCCGGGCTCGCGCGGACCGGCGTGCTTTGATTCTCGCCGTCGGCGGCGGAGTGGTCGGCGATGTCGCGGGCTTCGCCGCGGCCAGCTACCTCCGCGGGGTGGCGCTGGTCCAGGTTCCCACGACGCTGGTCGCGCAAACCGATAGCGCCATTGGCGGCAAAACCGGCGTGAATCTTCCCGAAGGGAAGAATCTCATTGGCGCGTTCTATCCCCCGCGCCTTGTTCTGGCGGATCCTGAGGTCTTGCGCACCCTTCCCGCGCGCGAGTTTCGCGGAGGACTAGCCGAAGTAATTAAGTATGGAGTCATCGCCGACGCGAAGCTCTTCGCGTTCCTGGAGCGCGATTTGGACACCATTCTCCGAAGGGAAGCGCGAGCGCTCGACCACGTGATCACGCGCTCTGCGGAAATCAAGGCCAGTGTGGTGAGCGAAGACGAAAGGGAATCCGGGCTGCGCGAAATTCTCAATTTTGGCCACACCTTTGCGCATGCGCTCGAGAGCGTCACGCGCTATTCGCGCTACCGCCATGGAGAAGCGGTCGCGTGGGGCATGTTGGCCGCCGCGCTCCTCGGCCATGAAATCGGGTTGACCCGAGCCGAAGATGTTTCGCGCATCGTGGCGCTCGTCCGGCGCCTCGGCCGCCTCCCGGATTGGCCGGGTGCTTCCCCGGAGATATTGAGTGATGCCATGCGCTCGGATAAGAAAACGCGGGCTGGCAAATTGCGTTTCGTGCTTTCGCCGGAGATTGGCAGAGCCGGCTCTTACGATGATATTTCTCTCGAAGCAGTGAAACGCATACTTCATTTCACGCCGAAACTTGCCGCGACCGGCGGTGCGTTCCATGGCTGAGGCGGCCGCTCCCAGCAAAGGCTCGCGTCCTCCCGGCGTGGCCACGGAGTCTGACGCGGGCCGCAAAGTGCGCGATATGTTTGCGCAGATCGCCCCGCGCTACGATCTGCTGAACCACCTGCTTTCGTTCCAGCTCGATCGCCTTTGGCGCGCGCGGACCGCTCGTCTTCTGAAACCCATCCTCGGCCGTCCTGACGCTGTTGTTCTGGATTTGTGTTGTGGCACCGGCGACTTGGCTCTTGCCCTCTCGCGCTCCGCAAAAGCCCGGATTATCGGCGCGGACTTTGCTCACCCGATGCTTGTTCGTGCGTTGGAAAAGTCCGCGACGGTAGCGCGTCCCGGTGCGGCGCATCCCATTCAGTTTCTGGAAACGGATGCGCTTTGCCTTCCTTTTGCCGATGCTTCTTTCGATCTCGTGACCACCGCGTTCGGCTTCCGCAATCTGGCCAATTACGAAGCCGGGCTGCGGGAATTTCGCCGCGTGCTCAAGCCGGGCGGTACTTTGGCCATCCTGGAATTCACGGAACCCCCGGAAGGAATCCTCGGCAATCTTTATCGCTGGTACTTCTGCAAGGTGCTTCCCCGCATCGGCGGCATCATCTCCAGAAACCGTTCTGCCTATTCCTATCTCCCTCAGTCGGTCGCGCGGTTTTTTCGTCCGAACGAGCTGGTCGCTTTGCTGTCCAGCGTCGGTTTTGCTGGCCCGCAGGTGCGGGTGTGGACTTTCGGCACGCTGGCCTTACACACCGCTGAGCGCGGTCATTGAGGGGTCTCTATTCCTCGAGTCCCGCGGCGCGCAGCTTCGCCAGCAGAGTTTTTGACGATACGCCCAATTTTTCCGCCGTCCGCGTCTTGTTCCACTTGCAATCCCGCAGCGTGTTTTCCAGGAGGATTCGTTCCACGTGGCCCACGGCTCGCGCCGTCACCTCTTCCAGTGTTCCTTCCCACTGGAACCGTTCCGGCAAAAGATTTTCCGGGACTTGCGACGCTTCCGGCCTCACGGCGGGAAGCCCTAAAGCGGCCGCCGAAATTTCACTGCCATCGGATAAAATCACCGCGCGCTCCAGCGTGTTTTGCAATTCGCGCACGTTTCCCGGCCACCGGTAGGAAAGCAGGCTGTTGCGAGCTTGTGCGCTCAACTTCAGGCTTCCTTTGCCGAACTCGCGGCTGAATTTTCCCAGGAAATGATCCGCCAGCAAGTGCACGTCATCTCCCCGCTCCCGTAATGGAGGAATCGTCATGGGCACGGTCGAAATCCGGAAATACAGATCCTCGCGAAATAGCTTCTCTTCGGCCAGTTTCTGCAGATTACGGTTGGTCGCCACAACAAACCGCACATCAACATCAATGGACTGCGTTCCGCCCACGCGTTCGAACCGCCGCTCTTCCAGCACCCGCAACAATTTCGCCTGAATGGAAAGCGGCAGCTCGCCGATCTCATCTAGAAACAGCGTGCCCCGGTGTGCCATGTCCATCTTGCCCACTTTGCGTGTTCCCGCGCCCGTGAACGCTCCCCGTTCGTGGCCGAACAGCTCGTTCTCGACCAGCCCCTCCGGAATCGCCGCGCAATTCAGCGCGACAAACGGCTGTTCTCTCCGCGCCGAAATGTGATGCACCGCCCGCGCAAAGAGCTCTTTACCCGTTCCGCTCTCGCCCAGTAGCAGCACCGTCGAGTCCGCGGCCGCCACGCGCTGGATCTGCTGGCTGACCTCCCGAATCGCCGCAGATTCTCCGACAATCCGCGGAAATCCGTAACGCGAGGAATATTCCTCCCGCAAAAGCAAATTCTCGCGCAATAGTTCCTGCTGCCGCGCCGCCCGCTGTACCAGCAGCTTCAAATGATCCAGATCCACGGGCTTTTGCACAAAATCAAAAGCCCCCTCTTTCATTGCCGTCACCGCTTCTTCCACGGACCCGAAAGCCGTCAGCAGAATCACCGGAATCGTGGCATCCGCCTGCTTCGATTCGCGCAGCACGTCCAGCCCCGATGCGCCAGGCATCTTCAGGTCGGTCAGGACCACCTGATAGCGCCGCGCTTTCAGCCTTTGGATCGCCGCGCTGCCATCCGGTGCCTCATCCACGGCGTAGCCGGCCCGCTCCAGTGCTTTGCGCAGCATCGCGCGCAGTTCGTTTTTGTCTTCGACAAGAAGAAGGGGTTCCATCTCATCCGTTTCTATCACGAATTCGACGGCAATCCGGGGTCCATGTTCGAGGGGTGTGCGTCAACGAAACGTCGGGCAGGAAACTACGCTTTCTGCCAAAAGGCAATTCTACTTCGCAGTGTTCCAGGATTTGACATTACTACCGGCCCCAGCCGGGATCGCCTCCGCTCTTGCGCAGTTGGTCTTGCATGTTATCGAGCTCTTCGTTCAACTTCTCAATTTCCTGCTTTTTTGCGTTGATCTTTGCCGTCTGGTCATTGATATCGTTGCGCGTCAGCTGCTGGTTCATCGCCTTTTGCGGGTCCGGGTAATATTGCACTTGCGCCTTTTCCAGTTCCCGCTGCATGACGTCCAACTCCTCCTCCGCTTTCGCAATCTTGGCTCGCTGATCTGCAAACCGCTTCCGCCACGCGGTCTCGCCATTGGGGTCTTCTTTCCCTGTGGTGACGCCTCCAGTGGCTCCCGTCTGGTCGGAGCCCGCTGCTTGCCCCTGCGTTGATGTCTGTGTCGGGGCAGGAGGCGCCTCGGCCGGCTTCACGTCGTCGTCCGTAAACACCTTCTTCGGCTTCGGCTCGTTCTTCTTCTGTTCGCGAGCCTTCCGCGCCGCGTCCGCCACCGGATCGCCCGTCTGCGACGTCTGCTGGGCAAGCACCGGAATCACGGCTAGCAGGGCAACGGGCAGGAGCGCAACGATCCTCATCCAGTATGATCCACGCATAAACAAATCCCTCCCGGGCACCTGGGCTGAGCCCTGCTTACCTTAGATGGCGACCTGCTTTGATTCTACTGCTTCGCGGGTTCTCTGGCACACGGGTAGCGTAACGATAAATGCGGCCCCGCCTTCCGGCCGGTTCCTGGCCTCTACCTGTCCTCCGTGCTGCACAATGATCTTCTGCACCACCGCCAGCCCCAACCCTGTCCCCTTCGATTTTGTGGTGAAAAACGGCCTGAAAAGCTTCTTCGCGGCTGCTGCCGTGATCCCCGGTCCGTTGTCGAACACCGTAATTCGTTGCAATCCCGCTCCCTCGGCGCGCCCCATCTCTCCGCGAATCAATACTTTTGCGCCGTTGGCCGCACCTTCGCTCGCCTCCGCTGCATTTCTGGCCAAATTCAGGAACGCCTGCCGTAACAGGCTCTCGTCTCCCGCCACATCGTGAAATGCTCCTTCGAACCGGATCCGTACTTGCGGCATCGCCTCGCCGATCTCCGATACCACTCGCTCCACCACTGCCTGTAAAGCTACTGTCTCGTCGGGAATCTCCAGCGGCCTCGCGTACTTCAAAAATTCCGTCACCACCCGCGTAATGTTTTGCGTCTGCTCCAAAATCCGCGCCGCGTTGTCGCTGGCATCCGCCGTTGCGTTTTCCGCCTTGATCATCTGCGCGTACCCGGAGATCGTCGCCAGCGCATTCTTGAACTCATGCGCGATGCCCGCGGACAATTCCCCCAGCGCCGCCAGATTCTCCTTCAATTGCACCTGCTGCTGCAGCGCCGCCAGCTCCGTCAAATCGCTCAGCAAGCAGATCGCGCCGGTCACCTGTTCATCCGCTTGCCGTATCGGCGAAATCGTCACGCCCAGCTGCCGCGCTTCTCCATCCGGTCCGGCGTACACCACCTGCTCGCGCCTGTAGATTTGCCCCGTCGCCAGGCAACCCGCGATCAGCCGCGTCAAGTCAGACTTTTCTCCCAGCGCCTCGCTGTACCGCCGAAACGCCAGCCCTCGCACTCCCAGCGTCTGCTCGCTGGCGGGATTCGCGCTCGAAATGATTCCGCTCGTGTTCACCACCAGCAGACCGGCGGGCATGTTCCGCGTCACTTCTTCGCTCAGCCGCTCCGTCTGTTCCGCGCGCTCTCTTTCTTCCTGGTGCAGCCGCTCCAATTCTTTTTCCTGCTCGCGCAGTTTCTGGATCACCGCCTGCATGGACGCGGTCATGAACGCCGAAGCATTCTCCGTCCGCGGCGCCCCGGCGAAGCTTTCTCCTTGCGCACTCTTCGTATCCTGAAAAAACTTTCGAAGCAGGAAGAATCCGACCACGATCAATACCAGCAACACCGCTCCCAGGGCCACGACCATATTCCATGGCCCCGTCTCATGCCCGCCCTGCATGAACTCTAGCAACAGCATCGTCGCAAAATCTCTCGATCCCGCTCTTTACCGGAGGATTTTCAGCAATTCCCACCCGATCCAGGCATCAAAATGCACGAAGATTAAAGCCCCTGCCCCCAAAAATGTGCCCAGCGGCAGTTGGTACCTGCTCGCAATCGTCCACCGGATCCCGTTCTCTTTGCCTTTGCCCATGCGGCTCGCGCGCCTGGCCACTTCTTTTTTCCACCCGCCAAAATAAAGGCTTAACACCACCGCCAGCCCCAGAATGCTGCCCAACAGCGTCCCAATCAAAATCGTCAGAAACGCTCCCCTCACTCCCAGGAAAGTCCCCACCATCGCCATCATCTTCATGTCGCCCAATCCCATGCCTTCGCGCTTCCGCACCAGCTTGTACAGCATCGCCGCGCCCCACAGCAGCAATCCCCCCAATGCTGCCCCACAGAGCGCATCCAGTACTCCCGTAAGCGGCCCCAAAACGGGCGAAGTCGCCGCTACCGGCAGGTAACGCGTCGCTAGCGCTCGCACAAACTCGTCTCCCGGGTAAACGCGCACCGCAAATGCAATCCCCAGGCATGCCCCGTACCAGTTCACCGCATCCGGCAGCAGCCGCACTCGAAAATCCGTCACCGTCAGCACGATGATCAGGCTGGTGAACACGACCCATTTCAGCGCCAAGAGCGTGAGCCCGAAATTCCAGTAGCACGCCATAAACAGGAAGCCGGTCAACAGTTCAATTGCGGGATAAAATGCGGAAATCGGCTGTCCGCACGCTCGGCACTTTCCTTGCAGAATCAGCCACGAAATAACGGGAATGTTGTCGTAGGGCTTGATCGGCGTTCCGCATCGCCGGCAGTGCGATCCGGGCGTAACAATAGACTCGTTCTCCGGTATCCGCGTGATGCAGACATTCAGAAAACTTCCCACCACCAGTCCAAACAGGAAAAAGAGGGCACTGACCACATTTTCACTCTGCCACAGACCCTCTCGCCCCTCAATTCCTCCCCTGTGCTCCGTGCCCCATCCCTAACACCTTACGGGCTATCAACTTCCGATAAAGGCCGCCTGAGATCTTCAGCCCTATCAGTAAGCGGTCGCCCACAATCCCAGACAAATAAAGTCGTTCATCAGGTTAGCTCTGGCCGCAGCGCCGTTGACGTCCGGCCACTACCGCTGAAAACAGATTTAACCCAATGGACATGCCCAACAACCCGCCCTGTAGGCCATCCATGAAATCGGGCCCAAAGTTCCCCGTTGGGTGAAAAAACCTTGGCAAAATGAACGCCAATGCCAGGCACAGCATTCCGAGCGGCATCAGCACTCTCGGATCGTTCGGGCGTTTTGAAAAAATCATTTTCATTCTCCTTTCAGCTTCAATCGGTCAGCAAATACCAGCCCATCATCGCCAGCTTGACCCCCACGATCGTCACCCCCACGGCGAAAAGATCCCAACTCCACACGCCGTCATGGGAATACCGGTAGGCAAACAGCAATATGGCTAGGACGCCCCCGATCACTCCGGCGACGCTTGTGGACCGCAAACGGTGATTAAGGAATCGTTCGTCAATCGCCTTGCCGACAATCGGAATATTCATTTCTCGTCCTCCAGTTCAAAGATCTGCTCCATGGAACAACCGAACACCCGCGCGAAACTGAGCCCCAGCAGAAGGCTCGGCACGTAGCGATCCCGCTCGATGGAGTTGATGCTCTGCCGCGATACCCCCACCGCTGAGGCGAGCTCCTCTTGCGTCCACCCGCGCGCGGTACGAAGCTCCTTGACTCGATTGATGATCTTGGATGTCATGTAAAGCTAACTTTCCATCACAGACTAAACCGGGATTTTGTCTATGTCAAGTTCGCTTGTCATTTGTCTGGACTGGTCTCGCAGGCCTGAGCGCCACCGGCCTCCTCGCAAAATCCCGGCCCAGGCTCTCTCTGTACTTCTTGAGCGATTTGTTCCTCGCTCCGCGGACTTTTCTTTTCTCCACGCGCTCGGTAAACTAATTTCAAGGGCGAATATCCGTTCTTGGATGAGCATTGCCGGATTGCCCTCCGTCTGGCCAGCCGGAACGATCGCCAAGGTGCAAGCTTAGGCGAAGGGGAGCCACGAGCCACCCATCATAAGTCACTTTTCCCCATGCACTGGTTCGAACAGAAAATCCGCCGCTACGAGCACCGCCGCTGGACCACCGACGACAACCGCCGCGTGCGCCCTTTCGAGTGGGGCCTCGAACACATCGGCGGCGATCCCAACGATCCTGATCCTCGCGCTTTCCTCCGTGAATACGCGGCTCAAGCCATCGAAAACAGCGCCTCCTGGTATCACACCGAACCTGCTTCAGATTATTCTCTCGACTCCGATAACATCCTCCGCTTCACCAGCTCCATCCTCTCCGGCTGGCCGGAAAACAACACCGTCCATGCCCAGCTTTATCCCACCACCCAAAAGCGCGCCGCCGTCCTCATTCTTCCCAACTGGAACGCCAAATGGCACGGTCAGCGCGGCCTCTGCGAATGGATACAGCGCCTCGGCATCACCGCTCTGAAAATGAGCATGCCCTACCACGACCGCCGTATGGCTCGCGGCCATGAGCGCGCAGACCAGCTCGTCGGCTCCAACATCGGCCTCACCCTCCAGTCCAATCGCCAGGCCGTTCAGGACGCCCGCCGCTGCCTGCGCTGGCTCGAACAGCAGGGCTACCAGCGCATCGGCATCCTCGGCACCAGCATCGGCTCCTCTGTCGGCTACATCACTCTGGTTCACGATCCCGGCGTCCACGCTGGCGGCTTCTTTCATGTCTCCACCTACTTCGCCGATGTAGTCAGCCAGGGCATGACCACCAATCACGTCTGGGAAGGCCTCCGCGAGCACGTCTCCCTCGACGAACTTCGCGAATTCTGGGCCCCCATCAGCCCCATGCCGTACGTCGAGCGCGGTATGGGCGCCGGCCGCAACTC
>DATJAD010000129.1:0-3953 GCA_035516615.1 Candidatus Acidiferrum sp. | reverse complement strand
GTGTATCGCTTCACCCTGAGCGAGCCGCTCCCTCCGGGAGAATACGCTCTCGCGGAAATTCTTCCCGACGGAATGAATCTTTATGTTTGGGATTTCGGAGTGGATGCCAACTCGGAGAAAAAACCCTAGCAGGCAGACTCGTCCACTGCTCCAATTCGCGAAACCGGTTCAGCAAGCTGATTCAGGAAACCGAACCATCCGGCGGTTTATCCGCGTACGCGGAGAGCAGCGCTTCGCGAAGTTCCGCCAGCGCATCCAGAATCCGGAATGGCTTCTGCAGGCACGCCGCTCCGCCGAGTTCCGCTTTTTTTCTCGCTTCATCCATGTATTCGCCGGTCATGAAAACCACGACGGGTTTTTCTGCGCCCGCCGCGGAAAGAATCTGCCGCGCGGCTTCCTTGCCCCCCGTTTTTTCGCTGCGCGGACCAAGATTCAAGTCGCACAAGAGCGCGTCATATTTTTTCTCTGCGACGCGATGCAGCGCTTCCTCGAGGGTTTGCACACAATCCACGCGCAAGCCATTCGCAACCAAACCTTCCGCGAGAAGCATTCGAATGCTGTCTTCATCGTCGAGAACCAGGATGTTTCGCCCCTTGAGGATCGTGGGAACGGGCCTGGCGGGCTCCGCGGGAGTGATTCCCGAATCTTTTGCGGAGGAAGGCTGTAAATTTTCCGAGGCGACCGGCAAGGTCACCGTGAAAGCGGAACCGCCGGCGGGCAGCGCGGCCGCTTCGATGGAGCCGCCGTGCTCACGCAAAATAGACATGCAAATGCTGAGGCCGAGGCCGGTGCCACCGCCGGGACGTTTCGTGGTGTAAAAAGGATCGAAGATGCGAGGGAGAGCCTCAGGGGGGATGCCGACGCCATCGTCCTGCACGGTAACGGAGACGCGGGCGTTCGAATGGGAGAGGCGAATCTGAATTCGGCCGTTATCGCGAACCTCGCGAATCGCCTGTTCGGCGTTCGTGACCAGATTCAGAAAAACCTGGACCAGCTGATTGCCGTCGCCGACGACGCCGGGAAGGCCGGGCTGGGGATGAAAATCCACGGCAATATTGTTACGGCGGAGCGAATGCTCATGAAGTTGCAGCGTGCGGTCAATGATGCCGTTGATATCAATCGGCTTTTTCTGCGGCGAGGCTGGACGAGAGAATTCGAGGAGATTCTGGACGATGCGGGCGGCGCGGCGAGCCTGGCGGTGAGTAAGGTCGAGCTGGCGCTTCATGGAATCGTCAACGTCCTGGCGCTCGCGAACGAGTTCGGTGACGCCGAGAATGGCGGTGAGTGGATTGTTGAGTTCGTGGGCGACGCCGGCGAGCATCTGGCCCATGGCGGCGAGTTTTTCCGCCTGGATGAGTTGCTCCTCGAGACGCTTCAATTCGGTGACGTCACGACCCGATATTACTACTCCTTCAATCTTACCGTACTCGTTAAGAAGCGGACTGAAGTGGCAGCGGATGCGGCGCCAATCGCCGGCCTTGTGGCGGACGCGGACTTCGAGTGAAGCAAAGGTCTGGCGGCCCGCAAGGAAGTCTTCGTAGAGAGCGCGCAGCGCGGGACGATCCTCGGAGTGCGTGCGGTCTCCAAACTCCAAATCCGCACTTTCGTCGGGCTCGTAACCAAGCACTTCACGGATGCTGGGACTAATAAAGGTGTAGTGAGCCGAAGTGTCCAAGACCAGGATGAGGTCCGGGAAACTGTCCACGAGGCGGCGAGCGAATTCCTGCTGTTTATAGAGACGGCGCTCCATATCGCGGCGGGCGGTGATGTCCATGAGCGCGCCCTGGTAGCGGACAATTTTCCCGAAATTGTCGCGGACGGCGGCGGCGGTGTTGAGGCAAACGATGGAGCGGCCATCTTTTCGCAGCAGGGTGATTTCGCGACCTTCGACAATGGGCTGGCGATCCACCTCTTCGCGGATGGCGAAGCGAAGAACCTCGTCCGGGAAGATTTCCGAAACCTTGCGGGCGCGGAGATCTTCTTTCGAATCGTAACCGAGCATGCGAACGAGCGCGGGATTGATGTCCAGGATCTTGTCATCTGGCGTGATGATGTAAATGCCTTCCTGCAAAGATTCGAAAAGTTCGGTGAAGCGGGCTTCATTGCGGCGGAGGGCGGTGATGTCGCGAGCGAGAACGGTAATGCCGTGCACGGCGTCGCCCCGGAGCATGGCGTGGATGACGCAATCGAAATAGTGGACGGTGTTGCGGCTCTTGAGGCGGACTTGAACGACCCCGGACCAGTGGCGGCGGTCGAGAAAGCGGGGCATGGCGCGATCGACGAGCTCCTTGCCCTCGCCGTTGACCTCCTCGAGAAAATCGGTGAGATGACGGCCGATGATCTGCTGAAAGTTCATACCGACAAGATCGGCAAAGCTGCGGTTGACGGCGCGGATATCACCTTCAAGGGAGACTGCGAGGAGGATGTCCTCGAAAGAATCAATGAGATCGCGATAGCCCTGCTGGGAACGCGCAATGATCTCGAAGAGCTGGTCCATCTGCTTGTCACTGGGAGCGACGGCGTCGCGCTGTTCCAAGCCGCGCATGAGGCCGCGCAGTTCGGAGATTTCGCGAGTGCGGTTCCAGGCGTAAATGCCGAAAAGAACGATGAGGACGACAAGACCAAAAGTCTTGGCTATGGCGGGCAGAGCTTCAAGGCGATGGGCCGCCGAGGGAATGCTGCCCCAAGCGAGCCAGGCAAACCCAATGCCGAGAACCAGAAGGAGAAAGAACGTCACGCGCCACAATTCCTGCTGGCGCTTTTCAAATTGTTCGAGGCGCGAAGAAGCGGCGGAACGATGCGAAGGTTCCTGCGGCGAACCGCCGGGAAGACGCTTGCCGTTTTGAGAGTTTACGGGCATGGATGTGGCGACGAAGAAACAAGAGCCGTCGTCCAGATTTTGAGTGACACAGATCATTGTAGGAACGGAAAGGACCTACGGCAACGAGAGCACGCGGAATGGGTGCCCGAAGGATACCTGTACAGATTGGCAAGAGGGGAGGAGGTTGCGTAGGACGGTACGACAATCTGTCCAGACTCTTGAGCGTCCTGCACCCTGATTTAAGCGGGCTCCAAGTAGAGCCCGCACCCTGATTTAAGCGGGCTCCAAGTAGAGCCCGCACCCGTGCCCGGAAGTACTATCGACGGGGCCACGTACCCAGTGGATACTGTCCTGTGCGGGCTCCAAGTAGAGCCCACACCCTGATTCAAGCGGGCTCCAAGTAGAGCCCGCACCCGGCCGGGAATCGGACAGCGAAGACGGATTGGCAGGCTGGCAAAACGTCGAATTATGGCTACGATCCGATTTACGAGCTGACCCAAGTGCTGCAAGGAGCAAACACCACGGAGAGCTACACCTACGACCCGGTAGGCAATCGGCTGAGTTCGCTGAGCGTGTCGCCGTACAGCTACAACGCCTCCAACGAGTTAACCTCGACTCCGAACGCGACCTACGGCTACGACCTCGATGGGAATGCCGTCACGAAGAATGATTCGACGGGGATCACCACCTACGCCTGGGACTTCGAGAATCGCCTGACCAGCGTTACGCTTCCGGCCGGTGGCGGGACCGTGACCTTCGCGTATGACCCGTTTGGACGCCGCATCGAGAAAGCCTCCTCTGCCGGGACCAGCATCTACGCCTACGACGGCGACAATCTCGTTGAAGAGACGAATTCTTCAGGGGCAGTTGTCGCCCGCTACTCGCAGGGGCTGAACATTGACGAGCCTTTGGCGATGCTGCGGTCTGGGGCAACCGACTTCTACGAGGCCGATGGCTTGGGCTCGGTTACTTCACTCACCAGCGCCGCAGGCGCTCTGGCGCAGACCTACACCTTCGACTCATTTGGGAAGCAAACGGCCTCCAGCGGCTCGCTGACCAACCCCTTCCAGTACACCGGGCGCGAATTCGACCCCGAAACGAGCCTCTATTACTATCGCGCCAGATACTACGA
>DATJAD010000128.1:0-8456 GCA_035516615.1 Candidatus Acidiferrum sp. | reverse complement strand
TCTCCCGTGTCGATAGCGCCGGCGAGAAGGGAACGGTAGGAGTGATCACGCATTTTGTGGCCGGCGGTCATCACGTCCCAAGTGTTGCCGTTCGAATCGGCGTATTCACCGACGCCGCCGTAGCCGGTCCAGTCCTCCCGTGCGGCGAGCAATTGCGCCGGAGTGAGCGAATCGAGAAGCATCGCGCCCGAGGCGAGGAGCGTGCTGCCGAGGAAATCGCGACGGGTGACTCCCGTGTCCATGCCCAGGGCGCGATCGCCGGGCAGATTCTCCTTTTTGTTCTGCATGGTTGAGTTGGCCGCCGCGCTATTGCTTAGTGTCCAGCGGATGTTTGCTCTCTTCGTAAAATTCGTTTTGTAATTTCAGGCTCACGTCATCGGCTTTCACGGCGCGGATGCATTCATCAATGTAGTCAATGAAGCCGGTGACGTTCCATTCACCGAGCGCCTTGGTGGCAACCGAGCCATCGCCGGAATAATGATTCGGGAAACGCGCGTACCACCAGATCCCGGTGTAGAGGCCATCGGGAAGATTTTGGCGATGGAGATCGGCGCCGGATTCTTCCTTGGCGCGGTCGAGATGAACCAGATCTGGGCGCGAAACAAGCGTGTTCGAGGTTTCGTTTTCGCCGGCATGCCAGTCAATGCCGGTGGATTTCTTTCCCGGGCCGCCGGGGCGGCTGCGCTCGCCGTCAATGATGTACACCACGTAATCGCGCTGCAAGTCCAATTGGGATTGCGCGAAAAAGGGGAGAAGGTGCTCGTTGCCGCCATGGCCATTCACAATGATGATTTTCATGCAGCCGTTGCGGGCCATTTCGTCCGTGGTTTCCCGTAGAAGCTTCATTTGAATGTCCGCGCTGTAGGCGACTGTGCCAGGCTGGTGCTTGGCCTCGAAGATCTGGCCGAAATAGTACGCGGGAAAAACCACGGCATAATCCTTTTCAGCCGCGTGGAGAGCGGCGTAGCGCACGTTGATGAGATCGGTGCCGATGGGGAGATGAGGACCGTGTTTTTCCAGAATGCCGAAGGGAAGCAGGCAGGTCCCCTGGGCCTGATGAATGGCGGCGATGAAGTCGGGGCCAGTGAGCTCCTCCCAGTGAACGGAGAGTTTGTTTTGCGCGGGAGTGGCGAAGGCGACCGCGAGACAGAGCGAAACAAAAAGGGCGATGCGGCGAATCATGAAATGCTCCTCGAAGGGAATTCTCCTCGGGGCATTGTACTGCGCCGGCGCGAAAGCGGCATATTTAAATCGATTTTATATTACGTTTGCGGGTTTGATGATTCCAGCAGCACGAAATCGTGTGAGCACGGCCGCTGCGGTAAGGATAAGCAGGGCGGGATCGGCGGGATGGCGGTAGCGAAGGGAAGTGTGGGTGAGGTAGTAGACGAGCGGAAAAATGAGGGGATAAACGGCAAGGGGAAGTGCAAACGGGCTGCGGCGGAGGAAAAGGATCGACGCGCCAGCGATGGTCCCGAGCAGAATCAGTAGATTGCAAATGATAATCGCGCGGGCGAGAAGGGAATTGGTGGAAAGGAAACCCTTGAAGGGGTGTTCCGTTCCGAGCCAGGTGGCGACGATGCGGCGGCCGGTCAGGCGGAGTTCGAGAGCGGGATTCGAAAGAATGAAGGCGGAAGCCATGCGCCATTTTTCCTGCATGAAGGCGGTTTCGCCGATTTGAGAGTAGCGGCGTGCTTGTTCGAACCGGGTGATGCGCTGAATGCCGTGGACGGCGTGGGGGTCGAAAATATCGTTGTTGCCGAGCCACAATTCGAAAGCGAGATTGGAACGAAGCGGCACGAAGCGCCGGAATTGGACATAGTTGCGAATTGTCCAGGGCAGGCAACAGAGGACAGCCACCGATAAAGCAAGCGCGGGAAATCTCCACGCACGCCGCGCATTCGCGCGGGAACGATAGACGAGCCACGCAAGAAGAAAAGGAAAGACCGCTGTAATCGCGGGATCATTCATTATGGCGAAGCCCCAGAGGAAGCCGTAGGCGCACCAATCGCGCCGGCGTGAGGAGCCGGCAAGGACAAGAGTCGCCCACAGCAGCAGTGCGGCGAGCAGAGCCGCGAGAGAAGTGTCCCAGATCCACTCGGTGGGAATCATGACCGCGTTGGGGAAAAGGGCCCAGAGCCAGGCGGCGAGAGCTGCGGGAACCGGGGCTGCGACTCTTTTGGCAGTGAAGTAAATTGGAATGCAGGCCGCACCGGAGAAAAGACAATTCAGGAGGGCAGCGGCGAGGAACGCCGGAAAGGCGAACGCTCCGAAGACGCGGAAAATTCCGGCGAGGAGCAGAGGATAGACAGGAGTGAGCCACGCAGTTGGCCCGGTCTCCTGACGAAAAACGTTGGAAAAGCCCTTTCCCTCGGAAAGAGCGTAGGCGATATTTCCGGTTTCCTGAGCGAAGGGGAGAAGTGCGAGGGCCACATGAGGGATCACGCGCTCCTGATGCCAGAGGAACCCAACGCGTGCTGCGACGGCGATCCCGGAGATGAACCAGATGGAACAAAGCAGCGCCAGGATTCGGGATCGCATGGGGATCGAACCGGATGAAAGTTTAGCAATGGTTTCGCCAGGAAGCCAAAAGTGATGGAATCGAGGGCGGAGCGATCCTCAATCCGGCGCGAGGCTCCGATAATTGCCGCGATAATAGAGAAGCGGCTCGCCCGGGGAAATCTTGGCACTATGGACCTCTCCGACGAAGATCGTGTGGTCGCCTGCCAAATAGCTGGCCACGACGTGGCATTCCATCTGCACCAGCGTGTTTTGCAGGAGCGGGATGCCGTGCGCCGTCCAGCGGAAACTTACCCCAAGGGCCTTCTCATCGTGCTCGGGCTGTTCCGGCTGCGAAAAGAAGCGAGAAATCGCGGCCTGATCCGCGCGGAGCACGTTCACGCCAAAACGGCGCCGTTCGTGAAGCAGGGCGAGCATTTGCGCGTGTTCAGCGATACACACGAGGATGAGCGGCGGTTCCAAAGAGACGGAAGCCAGGGAATTAGCGGTCATACCGTGCACGAGGCCCGGGGCGCGCTCCGCGGTGATCACCGTGACGCCGGTGGCGAAATGACTGAGGGCACCGCGGAAATTCGTGGATGTCAGGGGTGTCGTGGTCATACGGCAATGGCGATGAGTTTACAAGGGAGGGAAGAAAACGTCACGCGACCGCGACGTCCGCGGATGTTCTCTTTGGATAACCGGCCATCTGGAGGCAATTTCATGAACCGGTTGACTCGGTGGAATTCTTTCGGAAACAATGCAACAGGCATTTTGAGAGAGAAACGCAAATGAAACTGGGACTATTCACTCCGGTTCTCGGCAAACAGCCGTTCGAACAAATGCTGGAAAAAGTGCGCTCACTGCAAAAAGTGGAAGCGATCGAGATCGGCACCGGTGGTTGGCCAGGCGACGACCATCTCGATCTCGAGGCGCTCTTGGAGAATACGCAAAAGGCGAGCGATTACCGCAAGAGCATTCAGGACGCGGGATTGACGATCAGCGCGCTCTCGTGTCACGGGAATCCGATCCATCCCGACAGCGCCGTGGCGAAAAACCATGACGTGATTTTTCGAAAGACGGTGAGGCTGGCCGAGAAGCTAGAAGTTCCGGTTGTGGTTACGTTTTCGGGATGCCCCGGAGACAGCGAACAGGCCAAGATCCCGAATTGGGTGGTTACGCCGTGGCCACCGGAGTTTCTGGAAACGCTCGCGTGGCAATGGGAGAAAAAGGTCATCCCATATTGGCAGGAGGCGGGCAAGTTTGCCGCGGAGCACGGGATCAAGGTGGCGCTCGAGGCGCATCCGGGTTTCGTGGTTTACAACGTGGAAACCGCACTGCGGTTGCGGGAAGCGGCGGGCAAGGCCATCGGCGTCAATTTCGATCCAAGCCATTTTTTCTGGCAGGGAGTGGACATTCCGGTGGCCATTCGCGCGCTCGGCGAAGCGATTTTCCACGTGCATGCGAAAGATGTCGCGCTGAACGAGGAAAACATTCGATGCAACGGCATCCTTGATGGGAAGAGCTACCGGCAAATGCAGGAGCGCTCCTGGCTGTTCCGCAGCGTTGGATGGGGGCACGGGGAACTGGAATGGAAGCGCATCGTCAGCGCATTGCGTTTGATCGGGTACGACTATGTGATGAGCATCGAGCATGAAGACGCTCTGGCCTCCGTGGACCAGGGGTTGAATTTTGCTGTGGAATTTCTCAGCCGTCTGCTGTTGACGGAGTCGCCCGCCGAGCCGTGGTGGACGTGATGATTGAGAGAAGCGCTGGCCGATACCGGCCACAATCTTGATAAGAAGGAAAATGATCTGCGCAAATTCTCGCGGAATGGAGTGAGCAGCGCATGCGAACTCAGATGCGGATTCGTCTGTCGGTGATGATGTTTCTCGAGTATTTCATTTGGGGGGTGTGGTACGTCACGCTGGGAACCTGGTTGGGCGAGCAGTTGCATTTCTCCGGCCAGCAGATTGGCTTCGCTGCGGGAACGACGGCACTGGGCGCGATGCTTTCTCCGTTTTTGGCAGGACTGCTGGCCGATGAATTCTTCGCCACGCAGAATCTTCTTGCCGCGCTTCATGGAATCGGCGGCGTCCTGCTCTGGTATGCCTCCACGCGCAAGGAGTTCGGTATTTTCTACGCCGTTTTACTGCTCTATTCGCTGTGTTACATGCCGACCATGGCACTGACGAATTCATTGTCGTTCCGGCACATGCGCGATCCGCGGCAGGAGTTCGGATCCATTCGCGTCCTGGGCACGGCCGGATGGATCGTCGCCGGGCTGATCATCGGTTTTCTCCACGTCGAGCCGACCGCAATTCCCATGCGTTTGGCTGCAGGATCCTCCGTTCTTATGGCGATCTATTGCCTCACGCTGCCGAATACGCCGCCGCTGGGTTCCGCTTCAGAATTGAAGCTCAAGCACATTTTTCACGGCGAATCCGTGAGTCTGTTCAAAGATAAAGCGTTTTCGGTGTTTGCCGCCGCCTCATTCCTGATCTGCATTCCGCTGCAGTCCTACTACGCATTCACGAATCCCTATCTGAATGAAATCGGCGTGCAGAACGCGGCGGGGAAAATGACCATGGGACAGATGTCCGAACTGCTGTTCATGCTGGCGATCCCGTGGTTTTTTCGCAAGCTGGGCGTCAAGCGAACACTGATGCTCGGGATGCTCGCGTGGGTACTGCGATATGCCGCGTTCGCTTACGGCAACAATGGCGCGCTCGTCTGGCTGCTGTACTTCGGTATCGTGGTGCATGGAATCTGCTACGACTTTTTCTTCGTGACCGGGCAGATTTATGTGGACCGCAAAGCTCCTCCGGCATTGCGCGCCGCGGCGCAGGGACTGATCACGTTCATCACTTACGGGGCCGGAATGTTCATCGGATCGTGGCTTTCCGGAAAGGTCGTGGACATGTATGTGAAGTCCTCGACGCTGGGCATTGTCGCACACACCTGGCGCTCGATTTGGCTGGTTCCGGCGGCAGGGTCGGCAGTGGTGCTGATATTGTTTGCGCTCGGATTCCGGGACAACGAAGCCAGATTTTCGACATCCCGGTCAACGCAGGCTGCGCCTGCTTCCGAATGAGATCACCTTTACCGGCGCTCTGTTCGATCGGAAAAGCTTCCTCATGCCGGTTCGGCCCGAACGAAGCAGTGGCGGGCTTTTCCCGGCGTCAGAACCGAGATTGACATAAACTAGATTACGCCATGATTCCGAACCGACGCTTCTCCGGCCTGCGCACCGACCTGTACGAACTGACGATGGCCGCCGGCTATTTCCAGCACAAGTTCGATGCAACGGCGACGTTCGAACTGTTCGTGCGGCATTTGCCAAGGAATCGAAATTATTTTGTGGCCGCGGGGCTGGAGCAGGCGCTCGACTATCTGGAAAACGTCCAGTTTTCCGCCGAGGAAGTCGCTTATCTTCGGGGGCTGCCCGTATTTCGCAATGTTCATTCCGGATTTTTCGATTATCTCGCGAGATTTCGCTTTTCGGGCGACGTATGGGCCATGCCCGAAGGGGCGATTTTTTTTCCGGGGGAGCCGCTGCTGCGGCTGACTGCTCCGATCGCGGAAGCGCAGTTGCTGGAGACGAGCCTGCTCTCGATCCTGCACTTTCAGACGCTGATCGCCAGCAAGGCTGCCCGTGTAACTGCCGCGGCTGCGGGACGCCCCGTTGTCGAATTCGGTTCCCGCCGCGCTCACGGCATTCAGGCAGGAGTGCTTGCGGCGCGCGCCGCGTTCATCGCGGGATGCACGGGAACGTCAAATGCCTATGCAGGCTACTGCTTTGGAATTCCGGTCTATGGAACGCAGGCCCATTCCTGGGTCATGGCGCATGAGGACGAAAGCAAAGCGTTCAGCGATTTCCTCGACGTGTTTCCGGAAGCGGCACTTCTCGTGGATACGTACGACGTACGCGAAGCCATCGAAAAAATCATTGCGCTCGGCCGGAAGCCAAACAGCGTTCGAATTGATAGCGGGGACGTTCTTGCGGAGAGCATTTGGACTCGCAAGCGGCTGGACGAGGCGGGCTGGCGCGACGTGCAGATTTTCGTCTCGGGCGACCTGGATGAAAACCGCATCGAATCGTTGCTGGAATCAGGAGCGCCGATAGACGCGTTCGGAGTGGGCACGGCACTATCCACTTCCGCCGACGCGCCCCATATCGGAGTCATCTACAAACTGGTGGAAATCCGGAACGACCATCTCGCGCGAGTAACGGCGAAATTCAGCGCCGAAAAGAAAACTTATCCTGGCAGAAAGCAGGTCTTCCGGTTCACAGGAGCCGATCAGTGCTATTCGGGCGATGTGATCGCGCTGGATGGCGAGGAATTTCCGGGCGGTGCGCCCTTGCTTGTTCCGGTGATGAGAAATGGCCGACGCATTGAGGGCTCCGCCCGGATTTCCGGGACTGCCGTGCAGGCGGCCCAGGCAAGATTCTTCGAGGATCGCAAGCGGTTGCCGAGCCGGCTTCTCGGGACGGCCCCGGACGATTCGGCGTATCCGGTTTCTTATAGCGCTCGTCTGGAGGAGTTGTGCGAAGAGACGAGACTGCGCTTCATGAAAACGGCGCGCACATGAGCCGATGGAGGAGATTTGGCTTTATCGAATACGGTCTTTTGGGAAGTGGATGTTCAAGTTGATTTCATGCTTCGCGGCGGACGCTTGTACGTGCCGGGAGCGGAGAGCATCGTGGGGAACGTCAGCCGGCTTGTAGACGCCGCTCGGAAGGGCCGTGTTTTTCTGATCTCCTCGGCAGATGCGCATAACGCGGACGATCCCGAACTTCGGGAGTGGCCGCCACACTGCCTGAAGGACAGCCCAGGAGCGGCACTTCTGCCTGAGGCTTGCGCTTCTCCTCGCCTGATCATTCCCAACCAAAGGGACTTTTCAATACCGCAAGAGTTCGGAGACGTTCGCCAGATCACGCTGGAGAAGAATACTCTCGACGTTTTCGACAATCCAAATACTGACGCGCTGCTGGCTCAAGGGAACCGCACGGGTACGCCGTTCGCTGCTTCAGATTCCGAGTTCATCGTGTTTGGGGTTGCGACGGAATATTGCGTTCGTTGCACGGCAAATGGGCTGCTGCAACGCGGCTATAAGGTAGCGCTCGTTTTGGATGCGATTCACGCAATCGAGCCCGAAGAAGGCGAACAGGTGATCGGCGACCTGCGCTTGAAGGGGGCGCAGCTGATTTCCACCCAAGCGGCCCTGGCTCTGGTGTAGTCCCTGCTCCCCGCCTGAGGATCTCGCGAAGCGCGTGAATTTCCCAAAGTTTCTCACAGGCTTTCCCAATGATCTTCTTGACATGCCCCTTGCTGCGAAGTAACTTGACGCCACGAATTTCTGAGAATCGGCACGAGGATCACTTTAGGGTGCTCTTGGGGTGGAAGTTTGAAAGTTCGCGGACTCCTGATTCGACTTTAGATCTTGGATTGCCATGCTTCCTGGCCCGCAGGAGAGCGGTGAACTTTATTCTTTCCTTCCTTTTACCCCACAAGTGAGGCTAGCCGCGCTTCTGAGGGGGTGTCCGGGATGAGAAAGCGATTGGTTTATGCAGCCGTAGCGTGTGTTGCTGTGCTTTGCTGCGGTCAGCGGGCTTTTGGTCAAGCCACCGGAAGTTTCTTGGGGACGGTCACCGACAAAACAGGCGCTGCGGTCGCCGGAGCAACGGTAACGGCCACTTCACAAGCCACGGGCGTAGCGCGTTCTACCGTTACGGATGAGACCGGCCACTACACGATCAACTTACTGCCCGTCTCCGTTTATACCATTCGCGTGGAGTTCAAGGGATTCCAGCCGGCGGAAACCAAAGACGTCAAGCTTCAGGTGGATGAGCAGCGCGAGCAGGATTTCAGTCTCACGCCCGCCACAGTGAGCACCTCGGTGGAAGTCGTGGGTTCGGCCGTCGCGCTCGAGACCGCGAATCCTTCCCTTGGCCA
>DATJAD010000127.1:0-5558 GCA_035516615.1 Candidatus Acidiferrum sp. | reverse complement strand
GTCAACTGCGTCACGCTGATAAAAGTGGCGGCGTGCGCTACTCCACTGTAGGTCACCGTCGAGGTGGCAAGAAAATTCGTGCCATTGAGGGTCAAGACTTGCGCTTCCGCGCCTACGCTGGCGGAGGGAGGAGACAGGCTGCTAAGGGTGGGCGCCGGGTTTGTGCCCGTGCCGGTCATGGTTACGGACTGCGGGCTACCGGGGGCATTATCCGTGATGGTCACGCTGGCGGTGCGGTTCCCGAGGGCGGAAGGCGTGAACGTGGCACTCGCGGTGCAACTGGCTCCAGGGGCCAGTGAACTGCCACAAGTAGTGTTCATCTTGAAGTCACTGGAATTGGCGCCCCCAACGACGATGCTGCTGAAGGTCAAGGCCGTGTTGCCCGTGTTCATCAGAGTTACGGTTTGATTCGTGCTGGTCGTGCCTAAGAGTTGATTGCCGAAAGCAAAGCTGGCGGGATTGACGGAGAGAAGTACCGAGACCGGAATCGTCGATCCTCCCGCGCAGGAAGCGGACACCACGGCGAGGAACAGGCCAAGGATGGACAGAACGGTTGATCTCATTCGCCGCCGATGCACGAGTGCCACTTTCATTGCCCAAGATCCCAAGACCCCGAACTCACCCGCCGGCCCCGCGAAGCCAGTCCGGGCGCCGCCCACGCTCCGCAAGACCCCCCGGAGACAGAAGCCTCCCGGAAGCCCAGTCTGTGATGCGATTCGAGTAAAAGTGGGCTCATCGACGGTTCTTCCTGATTTGGAACTTGCAGCGCTTTCGAAGATCCTTGATGGGCGACCTGTCGTACTTGAGCCTGACCTCGCCGATTCGAGGGAAAGCGTACGCTGAGTCGCTTATCTTACAGGAGGAGGGATGGCCGGGGCGAGAGGAATTGCGGCGGGGAGCCAATGCTTCGAGAGGTTGAGGCGATTCCCTATCGTACTCAGAATAAATCGCTTACGGAATAATGGGCAGGATTTCTTTGCCCAGCGGACGGGCTGAATTCAAGTCGGGAACTCCCGAAGGATCGCAGCAGGGCATGCGGAGCTGCACTCATTCGCGTCCGGCTGGTTCCGGTTTCAAAGTGAATAGTTGCCGGGGCGATTACAGAGTGCAGGGAACAGCCGGGAAATGCCCAGCCCCTTCCGGCCTTTCTTTAGTGTGCTACCCCGTTCGCTCCAATGAAACCTTCACGATCGAGGTGGAGAAAGATTTCCTGAGCGACCTCTTCCGGGGTCAGGTCGCAAGTATCCGCCACCACGTCGGCGTCCGTTGGAGCTTCATACGGGTCGGAGATCCCGGTGAATTGTTTGACCAAACCGGCGCGTGCCTTGGCATACAGGCCTTTGCGGTCTCTCGTCTCACAGGTCTCCAGGGGGGTGGACAAATGAACCAGGATGAAACCGCCACAGGGCTCAATCATCGCGCGGACTTCTTTGCGCACCTGGTCGTAGGGTGCGATCGGCGCACAAAGGGCGATGCCGCCATTCTTTGTGATTTCTGAAGCGACGAATCCGATGCGCCGGATATTGATGTCTCGATGCTCGCGGGAGAACCCCAATTCCGAAGAAAGGTGCTTGCGAACTATATCGCCATCCAGCAAGGTGACCGGGCGCCCGCCCATTTCCAGGAGTTTCACGCGTAAGACGTTGGCGATGGTGGATTTTCCCGCTCCGGAGAGCCCGGTGAAGAACACAGTGAAACCCTGGCGATGACGCGGGGGATAGCTTCGCTGCAGCTCGCCGACGACCTCCGGAAACGTAAACCAGGAGGGAATTTCTCGCCCTTCTGAGAGACGCGTGCGCAACTCCGTCCCGGAAATGTTCAGGACGCGCGAGCCTTTCGGAATCTCGTCGTCCGGCACATAGGTGTCCTGATCCTCCAGGTAGACCATCATCTGGAACGGCACCATGGTGATCCCGATCTCCTGCTGATGGGTGCCGAGCAGTTCCTGGGCAGCGTACGGCCCATAGAAGGGTTTTCCGTTCTGGTCATTGCCGGGACCGGCGTGATCGCGGCCGACGATCAGATGGCTGGCGCCATAGTTCTTTCGGATGATCGCGTGCCAGACGGCTTCCCGCGGTCCACCCATGCGCATGGCCAGCGGAAGCAGGGAGAGTTTGACCGTGTCCTTCGGATATTTTGACAGCAGGGCCTTGTAGCAGCGCACGCGGACGTAGTACTCGACGTCGCCCGGTTTGGTCATGCCCACCGAAGGATGGAGCAGGAGATTCGCCTCCACTTTCTTGGCGGCGCGAAGTGTGAGCTCCTGATGGGCGCGGTGCATCGGGTTGCGCGTCTGAAACGCCACGATTCGGCGCCAGCCGGCCCGGAGAAATTCGGCGCGCAGTTCCGCCGGCGTCAGCCGCACGTCTCGAAAATCATAGTGGTGGGGAAGTTGAAGTCCCTCGAGACGGCCGCCGAGATACCACGGATGGGCCCGTTCGAGCAGGTAATTCACGCCGGGATGAAACGTGCCGGTGGTTCCGAACACGGATTGAGCTTCTCCGCGCCGGTCGGGCTGCCAGACCTCCTCCACGTGCAACACGGCAAGCATCACGCCTTCCGGGTCGCGCAGTGCGATGGACTGGCCCGGGCCAACTTTTCGAGCAAACTCTTCCGGAACGTCCAGCGTAATAGGCATGGGCCAAAGGGTTCCGTTTGCCAGCCGCATCTTGCCGCACGTGGATTCGTAGTCGGCACGGTTCATGAATCCCCGCAGCGGAGAGAAACCACCGGTCAGCAGCAGTTCGAGGTCGCAGAGCTGCCGGTCCGTCAAATCCCAGGACGGCCAGTCGCGAGAATGCGCTTGCAGTTCGAGCGTCCGCTCAGGTGTTGCGAGGAGATTGACAAGCTCTCCACCGTGCGGGGGATTGAGATGATCCTTCATCGAATGAATGCTCCCTTCCCATGGTCCGGGCATACTCGATTATGCCGGAGGAAACCCTTCGGTATTTTCGCTATTCAATCCCCCGATGGCCACCGGAGCTTGCTCTATTTTTTCTACCGCGTATCCCGCAGGCTGAAGCATCGCGGCAAATGGCCATGGAGGCGCTAACCGGAGAATCGTTCAGAACAGTTTGTACCCCAGGAAAAGCAGGGTCGTTGCCAATGCCGGCTGAAGAATTCTCTCCGGCACCACCGCGCTCATTCTGCTGCCGGCCCATACCCCGGGAATCGAGCCGAGCAGCAGCGCCCCCAGCAGGGGGAAATTGATGTTGCCGATTCCCAAGTGTCCCAGCGCCGAGATCCCCACGAGGATCAGCGCGTGCAAGATGTCGGAACCGACGATTCGCCGCATCGGGGTGGAGGGATACAAAACGACCAGGCTGGCCACGATCAGGCTACCGCTTCCAACCGACGTCAGGCTCACGAGAAATCCAATGAGTGCTCCCACGAGGGAGGTTACCCAGGCCGGTCCTGCTGAATCCATCGGTGCCCTCACGGGCTCCGGGCGGATTCCGCGAAGAGTGCGGACAAACAGGCTCACGGAGACACAGATGAGCGCTACAGCCAGCATTCGAACAAGAACCCGATCCATGGCCTCGCTTCCACGGCTGTTCAGATGGGCCAAGAGCGCGAGGCCCGCCAGGGCTCCTGGAATGCTCCCGAGCGCCAGCCGGCGAACGATCAGAAAATCGATGGTTTTCTGCCGGGAGTGCGCCACGGTGCCCACCGCCTTGGTCAGCGCCCCCCACACCAGATCCGTTCCGACGGCGATGGCCGGCCGGGCCAGACCAAACAGGATGAGAGCGGGGGTCATCAGCGCGCCGCCACCCATTCCAGTGAGGCCGACCAGAAAGCCCACCACCAATCCCAAAACTGAGATACCCAGATCCATTTCCCTCATCCATCGCTGTTACAAATGTCGGCCACCGAAGTGTTGTCCAGAATGCTGGAAGCGGCGTCTCGGACAGCCAGGAGAACGCGGAACAGGGCGCGGTGCTTCGCGTCGCGCTGTACCAGCCGGCGCAACGATTCCGCATCCCCAAAGGGAGCGAGCGGCCCGTCGATGGTGCGAATAATCTCGCCCAGAAAGATATTTGAGGGCGGCCGTTTCAGCCGATAGCCGCCTTTTGCGCCGCGAACGCTTTCTACGATGCGCGCGTGCTTAAGCTCCAGGAGGATCATCTCCAGGAATTTTTCCGGCAGCTCTTCCTCGGTCGCGATGGCGTGAATTTTCACCGCATCTTCCGGGAAGCGGCGCGCCAGGAGCATCAATGCCTTCAGGGCGTAAAGGCCTTTTTGGGAAACTTGCATGGCAAGCCGCCGGATAAGCTTAACCTAACTAAGCCTACCGGAAAACTAGACTATGCAATCAAAATGCCAAGCCAAGCTGAGCGGGCAAGCCTCCTCCGTTTGGACAGATCCACGTATCCATGCTATCTCTTTATTGCTGAATAGATTACGAATTGCTCCCCGCCTCGCCTAAGGCGTCGGCCCCTGGCAGGGCTGCTCTATGTTGGCGGTCTCTAAATAGTTCATGCATGACGGAAATAGATTGGCCGGAAGGAGCAGAATGCCTGCAGGGGGTTAAGGACCGGGAGCGGGATGCACTTTGGACGCGTCAGTCTGCCCCTCGGTGGCCGCAAATGAGGTTTTCGGAAAGCGTGCGAGCGAGCGACGGAGTTCCTGTACCGTATTCAAGACTTTGGGCAAACGGCGGAGGACGGTGACTGGGGGGCATCTCATTTCCCGAATCTGAAGTGGAACTTCTTCAATTTTGACTCCCAGCCGCCATGCCAAGAGTACGATTTCCGATTGGAACACTTCATCGGTGGTCAAGGCTAACTGACACAACTTTTTGGCCAGAGGGGTTTCCAGGCTCTTGAGGCCATGAGTGTCCGTGCCGGGATAGCCGATGCCAAGCCGCAGAAAGATGAAATTAAACAGGGCAGTCAAAACGCGGCGTTTGAGCGGACGGCGGTCAATCGATTGCGGGTGGCGCTTGGAACCGACCACGAAAGCGGCCCGGTTTGCCCGGAAAATGGCGATGGAGGCCGAAACGAATTGGGCATACAGAAAGTCGCATTCCAAAATGGACAAATGCGTTCCGCGGCTCTCCAGCATGCCTTTCTTGATGGCCTCCCCATAACTGCCGCGAGGGATGGAGACTGCGCGGACGAGACCGGGAAACCGTTTCTCCAGGCGTTGGCACGCATCCCACGTACCGTCGTTCGATCCGTTTTCGACGATGATGACTTCCGTCAGGACCTCCGCCACGTCGCCGGGGAGCGTCTGAACAAAGTTGGCGATGGCGCTATCCAGACCCGCGGCCTCGTTGTGAGCTGGGATCACCACGCTAAGATTCATTGCCGCATCCCCATCACCGTTGTCCGGGCGGATTCCATCGAGTCTTCCATGCTGATGTAGTCCCAGAGACCATAGCGTCCGATGGGATAAACACGCGCTTCCCGCAACCTGGCCAGGATTGCCGCCAAGGCGCCATCGCGTTGCGGGGTGTGATGAATGTAGGCATGTCGCATCTGGTGAATCACCACGCAACTGATTTCCCGGCTCTTCACCCAGCCCAGTTCTTCCAGGGATTTCAGAACCCTAAGCTG
>DATJAD010000126.1:0-2681 GCA_035516615.1 Candidatus Acidiferrum sp. | reverse complement strand
CCGGGATGTGGGCCGGCGCGAAAGCCACCGGCAAGATGGAAGGCAACGTTCTGACCGTCGATACCACCATGGCGAACGGCCGGAAGTTTCACGATGTCTGGACGCTTGCTGAGGATGGTAAACACTACACCAACGACATGGTGATAAGCGGCGGCGGCGGGGGACAAGCCGGTGGTCAAGGTGGCGGCGGTGGCGCTCCACGCACCGTTAAATTCTCTTTCACCAAACAGGACTAGAGCCGCGGCTGTCGCCGTACAGTAACTCCGTTCTTCACTTTGAATCTATTGCGGAAACGCGGAGGGAGGGGTGATTTTCTGCCAGCCTTCTCCGTTGAGTGAAGCGAGAAAAGCCAGCAGATTCTGCTTCGTTTGCTCATCCATATAAAACGGTGTGAGACGAGTATCGAGGTGCGGATTAGCCAGGCCGCCCCGCGAATAGAAATCCAGAACCTCGCCGACAGTCTTGAATCGGCCGTCGTGCATGTAGGGCCCGCGATGGGCTAGATCGCGCAGTGTTGGCGCTTTGAATTTTCCGAAGTCGCCGCGCTTCTTTGTGATCGCTTCGAGTCCGGGATCGGGATTGGGCTGGTCCATGCCGATCCCTAGGTTGGCGAATTTTTCCGTCGTAAAATTCGGGCCGGAGTGGCATTCGGCGCACTCGCCTTTCCCATTGAAGAAATTCAAGCCGGCCTTCTGCTGCTTCGTCAGAGCAGATTTGTCGCCGAGAGTGTAGCGGTCGTACGGGGAATTCCCCGATACAATGGTGCGCTCGAAGCTTGCGAGCGCTTTCGCAACGCGTTCGACGTCGATCGTAGCGTCGCCAAAAGCGGCGGCAAAGAGTGCTGCGTAACCTTTGATGTGCTGGAGCTTCTCAACCACTTGGTCAACGGTCATCCCCATTTCATCCGGATTGGTTAGTGGCACAATCACTTGCGATTCCAGTGTGGGCGCGCGTCCATCCCAGAATTGCGACTTACCCCAGGCGCGGTTGATGAGTGTGGGCGTGTGACGAACTTCCAGCTTTCCATTCACGCCGCTCGACAGCGCTGTGCTGCCCGAGAAGGCGTGGCTCGGCTCGTGGCAAAAGGCACAGGAAACCACGCCATTGGCGGAGAGGCGGCCGTCGAAGAATAAAATCTTTCCAAGTTCGACGCGCGATGGCGAGTAACCGTTGTCCTCCGGCCAGGGAATTGGCGGAAGGCCTGCGGGGACCTGAGGATCATCCGATTTCGATTGAAGGTTACCGCTGGCAAAAACGGCGGAGAAAAGGCACAGAAACAGAACCGCCAGCGCTCTCCCGTCTTTCAGGACCGACAGCAATCATCCGCTCCCTTGCGGCTCACTCGCTTTTAGGGTGCGGGGCACATGAGGAGTGATGAATCGAAAGCGATGCCCGATGATCATTTTTACCAGCAGGTGATCGGTGCTGCGCGTAACGCCCACGCCCACTCCGAAATTGAACTCCCAATTCGGACCGAAATCATAGTCGATTGCGGGTACGATCTGGTGCTGTTGCAAATAGACAGGGTCAAAGCCTGTGATGGATCCCAGGGATCCATAGTATTCAAGTCCTGCGCTGAGTTTTCGCGTGACTGAATAAGCGACTTTGAAATCGGGAGAAAAACCGACCCCCTCGGATACGCTTGGCCCATGAAATGACCGCTCAAGAGCCGGATTGAAAGCCACGTACCAGGAACTCCATTGCTTGTCGATAATGGGACGAATTTCCCAGGTCCACGTGTCCGCGGAGAAGATTGGACGCTGGTAACCGACCTCCGTCGAAAGGCTCACTCCCACCGGCCAATGCCAGCTGTCCGGTACGCGAACGCGAGGACGGATGTGATCACCAACCCACTTGTAGCCCTGGTGAGGACCGTAGCTCGTGAAAATGTAGAATCCCGTCTCAAACCAATCGGTCCAGCCCTGAGTGATCTCCACCGTTTCGTGCAGTTGATGCTCGTCGGGAAGGACACCATCGACCGAGGTCTTGAAACCCTCAAACGTGTAATTGCTGTGAAGCTCGACCATTGTCCGCCCTGGGGCGACTGTGTCCGAGCCGTACACCTGGATTTCGTAATTACCTTGCGCGTGAAGCGGGACAGCGGCCGCTGCAACTAAGATCGCGAGCAGGACAATTTTCGATAGCAACCCCAACTTGAATTCAGAGCGCCAATTCATTCCGGAATTCCCGACGCAGAGGCCTAGGTTGTGGATCGTACCCTTGTCCTGCTTTCGACACAACGAATTTGCCAGCAGAGCACGCCGCAGCGCGGTTCGTGCGCCTCTGACGGTGCGTTCTTGCCCTTCTGACGAGCCCATCTTGCTGCCGCGTAATCGATTTCTCGGGCACTTCTCCGGCTATGCTCGTTCGACCTACAGCATCCCATGTCGCCAATGATTCAGGGCGGATGGTCGGCAATCCGGAAACTATCCAGAAACGGGGTTGTGGGAAGCGGCGATTCAGTTCACGCGCTTAGTTCGATCGTTCGCAGATAATCTGGAATCGTTACCGGCCAGTGATATTGCGCCGCAATCGCGCCGCGCAACGATTCCAGCGCCACGGGCTCGCCGTGAACCAAAAACGTCTGCCGCGGCGGCGCCTGGAATCCCGAAAGCCATCGCAGCAGTTCGCTTCTTCCGGCGTGCGCCGAGAGTTGCCCGATCTCGATGACCTGCGCCCGC
>DATJAD010000125.1:0-36113 GCA_035516615.1 Candidatus Acidiferrum sp. | reverse complement strand
CGCCGTGGCCGTGATGCGCACCGGCTTGCCGAACGAATAGCCGCCGATTTCGAGCACGCTCAATCCGTTCACCTGGCCCACGCGCGCGCCGCTCAAATCCACAAGAAGCGTGCCTTCTTCGATCATTTCGCGGATGCGCGTCTCGATCAGGTTGTGGCGCTCGACTTTGGACGCCAGCGCGCCCCGTACGTGTGCGGCGCGCACCACGTGCTCGCCGGCTGCCGCCGCTTCGTAGTTCGCTTCGCGCGCCAGGTCGGCAATGTCCACAAAGCGCGCCGTCACTTTTTTCCGCCGGCCCGCCCTGCGCACGCCGTATTCGAGCATCGCGGCGAACGCCCCGCGATCAAACGGCGATAGCCCTTCTTTTTCGGAGAGCGCGCGCAGCCGGCCCGCGTATTCCGCGATGACCGTGTCGCTCATGTTCATTTCTTCGTCGAATTCCACGCGCACCTTGAAAATCTTGCGGAAATCCTCTTCGTATTCGTAAAGCAGTTCGTAAAGGTCGCGGTCGCCGATCAAAATCACCTTCACGTTGATCTGGATCGGCTCCGGCTTCATGGCGCTGCCGCCGAAGGGATAGAACATTTCGGCAGGCTGAATTTCGAGGCGGCTGTGATTCAGCGTGCGCTTCAGCGCGCGCCACACGCCGGCTTCGGAAAGCGTTTCGAGCGAGTACATGATCAAGAAGCCGCCGTCCGCGCGCAGCAACGAACCGCCGCGCAGGTCCATGAAGTCGCTGGTCCATCCGCCACGCGCATCGTAGGCGCGCTGAATGGTGCCGAAGAGATTCGCGTACGTCGGCGTCATTTCGAAAATCACCGGCGGGCCGTTCTCGTCGTCATGCGACAAAATCACGTTCACGCCGTACACGCGGAAGGGATCGCGCTCCGGTCCCGGCGGCTTCGGCAATCCGTCGGGAGTCTCCGGCTGGTCTTCGGTCTCGCCTTCGCGTTCCTTGAAGGGATCGAGATTATCGAGCAGGTGATGCCGCACTTCCTCGAGAAACTCGGCAACGCTCGTGCCAGGATATTTTTCCTTCAGCTCCTCGATCACACCGTCCACGAGCACGGAAGCGCCTTCCTGCTCGAGGTAGCTCAGTTCGCTCGCCAACTCGCGCGAAAGCGTCAAGGTCTTCCGGTAAACGACCGTGAATTCCTGCCGGAATTGCTCGTACTTGCGCTCGATCTCCTCGGCGACCGGCGCATCCAGTTTCCCTTCGTGCACCATCTTTGAAACATCTTCGATCGGCACCATCTGCCCTTCCAGCACGGGAAAAATTTCCGGCAGCGCCACCGCGCCCACCTGCATGTGTCCCAGGGCGAACTGTTCGCGGGCGATCTTGCGCGTGAAGTCGTCCATCAAATCCTTTTCGCGCACCGTGAAGCGTTCCACGATCCGCCCTTTTTGCCGCTGGAACGGCTCGCCTTCGAAAACCTGCGGAATCCTGCGGCGCAGAAAATCAATGCCCGCTTGCATGTCCTTGCGGAAATTGTTGGCCTGCCCGCGAGCCAGGCTGAGGAGCCGTGGCCGGTCCGGTGTTTTGAAATTGTTGACATAGCAGCGGTCGGGAGATTCCTTCGTCGCCGGTTTCAGCTCCTCAACCATGTGCGCGATGGTGCCGCCGCGGCTGGTTCCCGCGAGCCCGCAAACGAACACGTTGTAGCCCGGTGCGGACAGCTCGATGCCCATTTTCAGCGCTCGCAAAGCACGGTCCTGCCCCACGAAGCCTTCGCGCGGCTCCGCCTGCGCCGTCGTTTCGAACGGCAGGCGTTCCGGTTCGCAGCGCCACCGCAGCTTTTCCGCGGAAAGTTCCGCGTGCCCGGCCGATTTTTTCAGCGTCTCATTCATGCCGTGTTCATTCCGGCGGGTACTCTAGCACAGGCGAAACGGCGCAAGCGCCTTTTCGCCGTTCACGGTTCGCACTTTGCTACGAGCCGGCTCCCTGAAGCTGATCGCGCTTTTGCATGTACACGCGAAACACGCCGAGCGCCGCCGCCACGATGGTCGGCCCGATCACTAGTCCCAGGAGTCCAAACACCTGAATGCCACCGAGCACGCTCAGGAAAAGCAGCAATTCGTTCAGCCGCGTGCGGTTCTTCAGCAAAAGGGGACGAATGATGTTATCCGCCACCCCGGCGACTCCGCCGCAAATCGCGACAACTACAATCGCTTTGCCCCAGGACCCCGTGATGGCCAGCCAGAGCGCCACCGGAACCCAGATCAGCGCCGAGCCCACCACGGGCACGAGAGAGAAAAACGCGATCAGCACGCCCCAAAAAACAGGAGAACGAATTCCCGTCACCGCGAACGCCGCACCGCCCAAGGTGCCTTGAATCGCAGCGATCAGCAGCCCGATGGCCACGCTGGCAAAGATCAGGTCCCGCGATTCGCGCATGACTTCGTTTTGGATTTCCCTGTCGAACGGCAACAAATGGCGCACTCCGCGCACAATGCTGTCGCCGTCGCGGAACATGAAAAACAAGGAAAACAGCAGGATGAACAGATCCACAAAAAACGCGAAGAGATTTTTCAGCAGCGCAGCGAATTTCGTCGCCAGAAATGAAGCGATCCTTTCCGCTCCCTGGCGCAAAGGCGCGGAGAAATCCGTATTCTGCAGGGACTTTGGCAGCAAGCCGTGCAGCTTCTCCGCGATGTGTGGCGGCACCGCCGATCCCGGTTGCAGCCACGCGCTCTGCACGCGCCCCGCTGCATCCAGCGCTTCCCGCGTGGTGTACCACAGCACCACCAGGGCGGGCACGATCAGCAAAAATGTAACGAGCAGCGTGCTCGCCAAAGCCGCGGTGGTGGGCTTCAGTTTCTTAAGAAGCTTTTCATGAAGCGGGAAAAAGAAAATCGCGAACACCGCCGACCACGCCAACGGCACGAGGAACGGCTCCACGATCAAGTACGCCAGATACCCGAGCAGCAGGAGCGCGCCATACGAAAGCACGGTGGTCAGTCGGTCACTCGTCGTTTTTGCGAGAGAGTCCGTCTTCATCTGCGGTATATAATCCAGTTCAGGTTTTGGTGCATCTCTCGTTTCCTTGGAATTCCCGACGGAATGGCATTTTCTCTTTTCGGAGAACGGATCGCTGGCGAATAATTGAACCCAGGCTCCATGGATTCGAAACCCACTTCGCTCACGTCCTTTCAGTTCCGCCTTCTTGCTGTACTTGCTTTGATCAATTTTGTCAACTTCGCCGCGCGCCAGGTTTTTGTTCCTCTGATTCCTCTCCTGCGCGGGCAGCTCGGCGTCAGCGACGAACAGCTCGGTTCCCTTCAAACCTGGCTTCTCATTGTTCTCGCACTCGGCAGCATTCCTTTCGGATTTCTCGCGGACCGTTTCAGCCGCAAAGTAATCATCGCTTTCGGAATTATTTTTTGGAGCCTTTGCACTTTTGCCGCGGGGCTCGCCACCGGATTTTATTTTTTACTCATCGCCCGTGCGCTCGTTGGCATCGGCGAAGCCGCGTACGCTCCCGCAGCGCAATCCATGATTTCCGGCGCTTTTCCCCACGAGCGCCGCGCTCTCGCCCAGGCGATCTTTGCGACGGGGATGCTGCTCGGCGGCGCGGGGGGACAGGCCCTCGGAGGCATCCTGGGCCCGCGCTATGGCTGGCAATATTCGCTCTTCGTGGTGGCGCTCGCGGGACTCGTGCCCGCACTTGCGCTGATCCATCTGGAAGAGCCGCCGCGCGGACCGCGGTCTGAAGTTGTTCCGATCCGGCGCCTGCTCAGTGTCCCTGCATTCGTCAGCATGATCGCTGCGGGGACGTGTATCACATTTTCCAGCGTGTCGCTTCTCACGTGGGGCGTGGATTTCGCCGTCAACTACAAGGACTTCAGTTTGCGGCAGGCATCCGTGATGCTGGCGTTCATTGCGCTGCTGTCCGTAGTGTTCGGTGTGCTGATCGGCGGATACTTGGCGGACCGGCTGCAACGTTTCTGGCCGTTCGGGAGAATTATCGCCATCGCCGGAGCGTTTCTCCTCGCTGCGCCATTTCTCCTGCTCGCCATCCAATCCGAAGAGCAGCGCACCGTGCTGATCGGATTGTTCGTGGCGGGATTCTTCATGTCCTGGTATCACGGGCCGGTGACGGCGGTGATCCACGACATGATGCCAAGAAGAGCGCATGCGACTTCCATCGGACTGTACATGTTCGTGACGCAGCTGGTCGGCGGATTCGGCCCGCAGGTGGTCGGCAGAATTTCCGATCAGCAGGATTTGCAAGTGGGGTTGCAGATTGCGGTTGCCGTGCTGGTGTGCGGCGCGCTGCTGATGTTTCTGGTGATTTATTTCATTCGCCGTGACGGCTTGCGCCATCCGAGCCTCGAAGCGTTCCACGCGGAGCCGGGCGCGTAAGCGGACAGTCGAGAAACTTACTTGATGCCGGCGAATTCGATCAGTCGCATCACGTCGTTGTGCGAAGCGTCGTAGAGCGGGCGCTCGTCTTCTTCCTCCAAGCGTTCGCGTAAATATTCCGCAGCGATGAAGCTGGCTTCGCGGTCGGTCAAATCGCGGCCGTGCTTTTCGCGAAAGGCAACGAACGCGGTGTGCGCCAGACCGACGACCATGGCTTCTCCATCCACGAAAAACTTGGCGTCAATGGTATCGCTGTGGCGCGTGGCGATGCCGTTCCAGATGTGCGAGAAGCGGCACTGATAGATCTTGCCGCTCAATTTCGATTCCACTTCAAACGCTCCGATGAACTGGCTCATCGCGCCCGCATTGGCCAAAACCGGTCGAGTGCTCACGTGTTCTCCTCTTCCCTTTCCTAGCGGCTCACGGCAGTCGCCGTCTCTGCGTGGCAATAGCTTTGCACCGCTGCGCCGACTCCCGCGCCGCCCGGCACGCGCACACCATTATCGAGCAGCGCTTTTTCCATGGCGGCGAGCAGCAGAAGCACATTCTGCTTCTGGCTGCAGTAGCCCATCAAACCGAGCCGCCAGATCTTGCCCTTCAGAGCGCCGATGCCACCGGCAATTTCGATGCTGAATTCCTCAAGCAACTGATCGCGGAACTTATCGTCGCTCACGCCACTGGGAATCATCACCGGCGTGACCGTTGGCAAGCGATCCTTGGGATTTCTCACGAGCAGCTCGAGTCCCATGGCTTCGAGACCAGCGATCAAAGCCAGTTGGTTCGAGCGATGGCGCTCCCAGCGCGCTTCGAGGCCTTCTTCGAGAGCGAGGCGCATGGCTTCGCGCAGCGCATAGATCAGCGAAATCGGTGGAGTATGATGATAGAGCCGCTCCTTGCCCCAGTAATTCATGGCCGTGGTGAGATCGAAATACCAGCTCTGGACTTTCGTTTTGCGGTTGCGCAGAACCTCTTCCGCACGCGGGCTGACGGTGATGGGGCTCATGCCCGGAGGCGCGCTGAGGGCTTTCTGCGAGCCGCTGAAGACGATGTCCAGGCGCTGCTTGTCCACATGGAGCGGAACGGCGGCAAGCGAGGCGACAGCGTCCACGATGAGCAGCGCATCGAGCTCATCGGCGACTTTGCGGAAATTGTCCAGGTTGGTGACCACGCCGGAGGAAGTTTCTCCGTGGGCGAGGCCGATGATCTTGATCTTCTTGCCTTTGGCCGCTTTGCGAACGTCATTGGGATCCACGGGCAGGCCATAAGGCACTTCGATCTTGGTGACTTTCGCGGGAGAGCGCGAGGCGATCACGAACATGCGCTCGGAAAACAATCCATTCACGCAGATGATGGCTTCGTCGCCTTCTTCGAGCGTGTTCAGCACGGAAGCTTCGATGCCACCGGAGCCGGAAGCGGAGAGCGGCATGGTAACGCGGTTCTCGGTCTGAAAAATCTTGCGCATGAGGGACTGGGTATCGTCCATGCAGGTCTTGAACCAGGGATCCAGGTGGCCGACGAGGGGCGAGGCGAGCGCTTTGTAAACCCGCGGGTCCATGGAGGAAGGACCGGGGGTGAGCATCAGGCGTGTTGGGGGAGCCAGTTCTTCCATTTCATGCGTCATGGTGAATGCCTCTGTTTTGCGTCACTTGCGCCGTGGAGACTGTTTGGACGTTTAATTTTCCCGCATTCGGGAGGTGGCGGCAACTGACAAATTGGCGGGCGAAAGGCGCTGAGGGCGACATACGGATTGTGAGATTTGAAGATACAGATAGCCGTGGCTCAGGGCTGGGAACTGCTGAAAATCTAGTTAACCGTATTTGAGGGGAGGGGCCTTTTTTTTCGTATGTGTGGCAAGCACAGGAGTTGTAAGTCCATTGTTTTTGTATGTGTGGCAGGGAAACGACTTAGCGGAAAGATCGGCTTAATGGTCTGAGAGGCGGCAGGAATGCAGCTCCCGAGATTTTGGCTAGAAAAACCAGTGCCATCCCCCGCTGTTTTTGCAAGTGTGCGGACGCCCATGAAAGGAAAAGAATTATCAGCGATTTGATGCAATGCGGTTTGTGCAAAGTGAGCGCAACGAATTGAAAATGCAGAAGATAGTGAACGAGAAAGAAATGCGTTTGAGGCGGGAAGACGGGGATCTTGTCGGGCAATCATAAAAAATAATTGCATCAAAATGTTACGTTGTCAATAGATAACGCTATGGTACCAAGTCATTCTGGAGCAGATTCGTGGTCCGCCCATAGCAAAGGTGCGTAGAATTTTGCTATGAGCGAGCTGACTAAGACGTAGAAAAAGAGAGCTGGCGAAGTTGGCGCAGCTGCCCGGCGGAGAGATTGACCTGTCTGATGCTCCTGCGGCAAAGGACTGGCGTGGAGCAGTGACCGGCAAGTTTTATCGGCCTATCAAGAAGCCAGTGACTTTGAGGGTGGATGCAGACGTGCTCGCCTGGTGGAAGAGACAGGGGCAGGGGTATCAGACGAGGATCAATGCGTGGTTGCGGGAGGCGATGGAGGGCAGGAAGCGAAAGAAAAGGTAATGAGGCTCTGGCGTCTACAGAAGTAATACAAATTGTGAAATGCGTTTTGGTCAACGAAGGGGTCAGTGGGTTTTGCGCCGGGGGCGAGGGAGGAATTCGCGGGAGAGGGCGCGCCAGAAGTTGCGGCCCCAGATGCCGAGGAGGAGGGCGAAGCCAAAGAGCAGAACGACTTCGAAGCTGGCGCGGCCTTCGCGATTCCAGTAGGCATTGGGATCAAGATCGAGCCAGAAGGTGAATTCATCGAGCGTAAGCGCGGCGCCGATGCCGTAGAGCAAAGACATCAGGCGGCTGGCCAACAAGGAGGAGTGACGATCGCCGGTGCCGACTTCCATGAGCCAGCAGAATCCCACCACGAGCAGGATCAGGATGCCCCAGACGAGATGATGGACGTGCGTGCCGCGAATGACGATGTAGTGAAAGGGGCCGAAATTGCGGCCAGCGGCGAAGGCAGCGAGGCGCGCGAATCCCACGGTGAAGAAAAATCCCACCGCGGCGAGGAAAAGGCGGCGGCGGGGACGGTCGCGAACATGCTCGTGGAAGAGGGCGGCGACGCGCGGATGGCGCAGGAGAAGAAGAACGAGAATGGTGGCGGCAAGGACGAGCATGCCGAAGGACCAGGCATCAAGGAACATCGCGGCGTCTTCTCCCGATGACGAAGGAGAAAGTATATCGTTCTCCGCGCGAGGACCAAATTGCGATGTTCCCAATGACCGTGGTGAGGAGCAGCCAAGCCGGGATCCCTCCGTTCTGGGCCCGGAAATTCATGGGGCCTTATTGCCGGGAGCACACGAAAGAAAAGAGAGGGCGGACGCTGCGGAATGAGAGAGACAGATTGCGGAATGTGGCAGAATGGCGGCGAAGGAACAGACGCCTCAGACGGCGGATGGCCGGGGAACGAGTCAGACATTCTGCCGCCGGGGAGGGGACATGAACCCAAGCATGGCGCGGGCGGAACATAATGTGTGGCCGGAGTTGCCGCTGGAAGCGTGGGAAGACACCTATCACACGCTGCACATGTGGACGCAGATCGTGGGCAAGGTGCGGCTAGCGCTGAGCCCGAACATCAATCACTGGTGGGGAGTGCCTCTGTATGTGACGGCTTCCGGGCTGACCACTTCGGCGATGCCCTACCCCGGAGGCGTGTGCGAAGTACGATTCGATTTTCTGCAGGACCAACTGGTAATCGAGACGAGCCAGGGGACAAGCAAGACGATAGCGCTGGCGCCGAAGTCCGTGGCGGAATTTTACCGGGAATTCATGGAGGCGCTGACTTCGCTGGGGGTCCAGGTGAGGATCTGGAAGATGCCGGTGGAGATTCCAAATCCGATTCCATTCGATAAGGATACGCAGCACGCTTCGTACGACGCAGAATACGCCAACCGCTTCTGGAGGATTCTGTACGGCTGCACCGCGATCTTCAACGAATTTCGCGCCGAATTCATCGGAAAAGCGAGCCCGGTGCATTTTTTCTGGGGGAGCTTCGACCTGGCGGCAACGCGCTTTTCCGGCCGGCGCGCGCCGGAGCGGCCGGGAGCGGATGCCATCGCGCGCGAAGCGTATTCGCACGAAGTGATCAGCGCGGGATTCTGGCCGGGGGGAGGCGACGTGAAGGGAGCGGCATTCTACGCGTACGCGGCGCCGGAGCCAGAGGGATTTGCGAAGAGCGCGGTGCGGCCCGCGCAGGCTTTTTATCATCCGCAACTGAAGGAATTCCTGCTGATGTACGACAATATGCGGCGGGCGGCTTCGCCGCGTGGTGCGTTGCTCGAGTTCCTGGAGAGCACGTACGAAGCGGGAGCGGAGCTTGGGAAGTGGGACCGCAAAGAATTGGAGAAAGCAGCGGCAGGGAGTTGAGGAAGCGGTTCGCGACGTGCGCTGGGCACTGTGATCCGGAAATGGCGCGAGATTGCCACGATCCCTCCGCTCCGGGCCGCAAAAAGCGCGGCCCTAAGGTCGGGATGACGAGCTTAACGGGTGCGAATCAAGCGGCGGCGGATTGCTGCTCGGCGGCGAGGAGATGCGCTGGAACCTTGCGTAGATCCCAGACGATGTGGAACCAGGAAAGAATTTTGAGGGTGTAGTAGGTGACGTCAATTTCCCACCAGAAGAAACCCTGACGGGCGGAAGCCATGAAGTGATGATGGTTGTTGTGCCAGCCCTCGCCGAGGGTGATGAGCGCAAGGAGCCAATTGTTCTTGCTGGTGTCCTCGGTTTTGTAGCGGCGCGAACCGAAAAGATGCGAAAGCGAATTGATGGTGAAAGTGTCGTGCCAGAGGAGCACGGTGCTGAGGCAGAAGCCCCAGAGGAAAAGCGGGAGGCCGCCGAGAAGGAAGAGCGTGACAGCGAGCGTGATGGGCGGAATCATATGGTACTTGTTGAGCCAGCGAAGCTCCGGGTACTTGGCGAAATCGGCGATGTAGTTGATGCGCGTGTCGTTGTACTTGTCCGAAATGATCCAACCGACATGGGACCAGAAAAAGCCGAAGAGCGTGGGCGAATGGAGGTCCAGCTCCTGATCGGAATAGCGATGATGATGGCGATGATGCGCCGCCCACCAGAGGACGCCCTTCTGGCCGGAGGTCATGGCCATGAAGGCGATGACGAACTGAAAGACGCGGCTGGTCTTGAACGAGCGGTGCGAAAAATAGCGGTGATAGCCTGCGGTGACAAAAAACATGCGCACGGCAAGCAGCGCGAGACAGGTGATGAGATACGCCCAGCGGAAATGCACGAAAAAGATGCCGAGAGCGAGCAAATGAATGATTGCGAAGGGCAGGCTCAAAAGTATGGAAATGCGAGACCCATTTGGCAGGGGAATGTACAGCATGCGGGCAAGTGAAGCCATCCGGCGTGTTCCTCCGTGAACACTCGACGCTCGTGGTTCGTTTTGAAAAGGGCCGCGAGAGGAAGAACCCGCAGGAACCTGGCGCCAACAAACACATAACCAGTGTACGGGCATGCGGAGGATGGGTCAAGGCAACAAAAGTACAGGTTTTCCTGAGGGGAAGGACAGGGAAGAGCAGGCAAAAATCGATTTCAGCGCAAAGGAATGAGCATCGCGTCGAAAAAACGCGGAAGGACATCCGGATCGCGACGCGTGTACAATTGGCGAACCTAAATCTGACGATAGGCCCGTGCGTCATCCGGATGCAGCTCGCGGGCGATAGCACAATTCCAAGTTTTAGGGACCGGGAGAGTCAGCATGGCAAACGAGGCGGCATGTAATGCGAAGCGCCAGCAGATCCTCAGGGTTGCAAAGCAGCTTGCTGACGATGGGGCGCATTATTTGTGGGGGGCGGAAGGGCAACGGCCGGGCCGCAGCGCGCCGGGCCTTTTTGCACCCGTGGTCGTCAACGGCGCCACGCCAGGAGAGACAACTTTCTGTGCGGCGACGCTGACCGTGGACAAGATAGTTTATGTTTGCGCGGGGCGATGCTCGCACTCAGGACTTGCCAGTGTAAAGCCGGTGCCAAAGCTGATCCCCACTCCCGAAAGCGATGGGAACCTGAAAGCCTTCATTTCAAAATATCAAGGAAATCCGAACGCGCAATATGGCTGGGGGCTCGACCTCACGCCGCGAAAAGTTCGCGGCGATAAAATCGTGGACTACAACACGAACAAAGATATTACGGACCAAGTGGTGTGGGGCGAAGGATGCGACGATACGCAGCATTTCGATTGCGGGGGATTCGTGAGGTACGTGGTGCGGCAGGCTTGCGGGGTCAATATCGCGGGAATCAGCCAAGGCGATCCGGCGAAACGCAAGAATTCTCTGGGACAGCCGATGGGAAGGCTGTTGGATGTGGGAGAAACAGTTTTGCCGGCCGACATTCTCGTCTACTCCGGGCATATTGCTTTTGCCACGGGAGACCCGCCGCTCGGATACCACACGAACATCTACTACAAACTTGCGCAAGCAGAAAGTGCGGTGTACGGGGTGAACTACGGAAAGACGCACAAGGCAGCAAATCAGAAATGCATCCGCTTGTCGGATTCGACGTTGTTGAATTCGCCGTGAGACGCCGCGGAAGGAATTTTGAGGATGAAGCGGGAGACGATACACTCTTGAGCCATGAGAGAGAAACCTGTACTGGTGGGACTGATTCCTGAGGCGGTGGTGCTCGATCCGGGTGACCAGGTGAGCTGGATCTCGGACGCGGGAAATCTGCGGGTGGAATTTGACGCGAACCGCTGCCCTTTCGGCTCGAATGTATTTCAGGCGCCTTCGGGGATGCGTCTGCTGAGCGGGCCGCCGCGGCCGGGCACGAAAGCTGGATCGTACAAATACCGGCTGTGGCTGAACGACCAGATGGTCGGACGGGGAGAAGTGATTTTGCGGGATTAGGGGCGTGCGAAGACTTTACAGAAAAAAGAGCGCGTCCGGCGGCAAAGCGCCGCCGAGCGCGGCCTCGGACAAGTTTTCTGGACCGCGTGGGAATGACTTTTTCGCGGAATTCGCGAGGCGCTTACAGTTTCTTGGGCTGCTTGGCGATCACGAGGCCCGCAATCTTTTTGTAGGTCGCTTCGGGAATGATGTTCTTCTTCACCAGGTCGGTCTTCATTATGTAGGGACGCCCCTCCACGATTTTTTTGGCGTAGGCGTCACCGATTCCCGGCAGAGCTTTCAACTGATCCACCGTGGCGGAATTGATGTCCACGAGATCCTTGGCCTTGGCGGTGGCGCCCGCCTGAGCCATTTTTTGCTGCGGCATCGGCGGCCGGGAAACGGCCAGCGAAACGCCGAACACAGCGATCATCAGGGCCAGCAACACCTTGCGGAAGTGATTGGTCACGAAGTCTCTCCTTTGGGTTGAATCGAACTGCAAAGCCGTCATTCCTTGCCAGCAGGACGGTAGCCCGCGCGGCGGGCATCCGCTTCCGTCATGTATTTGCCATGTTTGGTCTTGCCATACCACTTGGTTCCCTGCTTGTGGAAGACTTTCGTATCCGTGTTGACCCAAACGAGCGCTGAAGTTGCGGCGCGAGGTGAGGTGTTCCGGGTCGAAGTATTTTGCGTGGCGGCTGACCCGGCGGCGGGTTGATTGGCGGGCTGCGCCTGATCCTGAGTTTGCGAATGCTGACTGCTCTTTTTGGGAGCATCCTTTTTGTCCTGTTTGGCCTGGCCGGAGCTGCCTTTGCGCGCGCAAGCCGAATTGCTTGCATCTGAGTTTTGCCCATGCCGGGGAGCGCACGAAAGGGTCGCGGAGGCAGGAAATAAAAGGAGCGCGGCAAGGCAGACGATCAAAAGCCCTACACGCTGACTGGAATATTGCAAGGAACTTTCTCCGCCGACTCTCCTCGCCAGGCGCAAAGGGAGAGAGAGGCTAAATTTCTAAGCTTGGCTGAGCTTCGTTCGAATGAGCGAATCTTCGCGGAGTTGGTCGAACATGTCAAGGCCAGTAAAAGCGCGAAGGGAACGGGAGGCGAATGACGGGCGGACGAATACCTGGAGCCAAGCGGCGGTCAATCGCCAGCCATGAGCATGCGGGAGGACTCGATGGATTCGGCGAGGCCTCGGCGAACCGTGCCCAGGGCAAAAGCGGGAACGTCCTTTTCAGGAGCGAGGGTCAACGTGGCGGCTTTGCGGGGGAATTCGCCACGCCGGTCCAGGCGGAGGCCGGCGTCCTTCAGGAATTCGGCGGAGAAGCCCATGTCCTCGGCGCGGTCCACGCCCCAAAACCAGAGCTTTTCTTCGTTGCGCTGGAGGAAATCGAGGGCCTGCTGGAGCTTTTTCATGGCGCGGTCGAAGGAAGAAGCGAGGAAATAGACGCTGAGGGTCCAGGCGCGGCGTGGATAGTGCACCTGGATACGGACGCAGTACTTTCCGTTCTGGTTGCGTTCCATGCTGCAGCGATAGTCATTGCGAGGGGAAGTGGTCCGGGCCGCCATACGATTCACCGATCCTTCGTTTCCTGAGCTTGCGCCAGCGCCTGATGCCATTTGAACTGTGACGACCGCTTGATGGGACGAATAGCCGCTTAAGCCAGGTTTGCACCCTAGATGAAGGGCCATAGGGAACACAGATAGGCTAACGAGACGCGAGGGGAAAAGCAAGGATGCCGTAAAATCCTGTTAACATTTTTATTTTGTGTTACTTAGACTTAGGACAAGTCGCCAAAGCCCTTCAATTTGTCGGGCATCAACTGGAGTTTGCCCTCTTGCTTCAGACGGTTCTCCAGGGAGGTTTGGAAAGCCTGAAAGGCCAGAGAACGCTTCTCTTGGAGGGTCTGATCCATGAGGTTAGCCTTCTGCCTCTCGAAATCGTCGGGGTTGGGTTCCACTTTGTCGTCAACTCGGTAGACGAGCCAATTGGCTCCGAGGTTTAGTGGAGGGGCAACGTCGCCTTGCTTCATGTGAAAGGCGGCCGCGAGCTGTTTTCCGCTGGCAACGCCGGAGATGGAGCCGGCACGAGAGAAGAGATCGCTGGTTTTGCCATCGAGGCCCAGGGCCTTGGCCGCAGAGGCAAAGTTCTCGCCGGCTTTGGCGCGTTTGGCGAGTGCTTCGGCCTTGGATTGAGCCTCTTGCGTAGACAGCTGCTGTTTCAGATCAGAGATGACGCGGTCGCGGACTTCTTCGAGAGTTCCCTGATGGGCGGGAAGAATGCTTTTGACGGAAACGACCACGTAGCCCCGGTCGGTCTGGATAGGCAGGCTGGTGTTGCCCTGACTCAGGCGGAAGATGGCGTCCTTGACTTCCGGAGAGTTGCCCAGTTCGAGGAGCGGATCGGTGACGGAAATGGGGCGAGTCTCGCCAACGGTAAGATCGAATTGTTTGGCCAAGCTATCAATCGAAGTGCGGCTGGATTGGCGAATGGCTGCGGCGAGCAGGTCAGCCTCGTCGTTGGCTTCCTTGTCGGCTTTGGCGAGGACCATTGGAGCTTTGATGGAATCCTTCACCTCGTCGAAGGGCTTGGTATGAGCCGTTTCGCGCGCCAGCACTTTGATGATGTGGAACCCGTACTGTGTCTTGATGAGCCCGGAAAGCTGGCCCACGGGGAGGCTGAAAGCGGCCTTTTCGAACTCGGGAACGGTCTGGCCACGGACGATCCAGCCAAGATCGCCGCCTTTGTCCTTGGTGCCTGGATCTTCTGAATATTTCTTGGCGAGATCCTCGAATTTGGCGCCCTTCTTCAGCTGCTGAAGTATGTCTTCGGCTTTTTTCTGCATTTCTGCGACTTCGGCGTCGGTTTTGCCGACGGTCATGAGCAGAATGTGTTCAACGTGAGCGCGATCCGGTACTTCATACTGAGAAATATTCTTCTGATATTCCGCTTTCAGCTGGTCATCGGGAATCTGGACGTTCGCCCGCAGCTTGTTGATGTCAATCAGGCCGTATTGCGCGATTCGTTTTTCGGGCACCTGGTATTTTGACTTGTTTTTCTCGTACTCCACTTTGATCTGCTCCTCGGTAGGAGTGATCTTCGCTTGAAGGTCCTGCGGATTGATTTCCACGTAGTCGAGCTTCACTTTTTCATTCTGGTAAAGAAACTGCTCCTGAATTTCAGCCGGACTCACACTGATTCCGTCGGTTACGAGCTTTTGAAACTTTTCCTGCAAGATGCTCTGACGGACGGCTTCTTCAAAGGCCGGAACGGTCATCTGAAACTGGCGCTGGACCAACTGGGTGTACTGGTCCATGCCGATGGGGCTGTCGCCGTTGAAAGCGGCGGGCAGGAATTGCTTGATGCGGTCGGCGACTTCTTCATTGGTGACGCGGATGCCGAGACGCTTGGCTTCGTATTCGAGCTCCCGCTGAAAAACAAGGCTCTTCAGAATCTGCTGCGCATACAAAGTTTCCAGCTGTTTTGGAACGCTATTCTGGCGCTCGATATCGGCAAGCCTTTGCTGGACTTCCTGGAGAGTGACTTTCTGGTCCCCGACCCGTGCGACGGCGTCCGTGGCGTTGACGTCCGTGTTCGGCCCTTGAGGTACCAAGTACAGGAGCATGCTGCCGCCGAGGGCAAACACCACCAAACCAAGCCCAATGCGGAGCAAAAGCTTCTTGTTGTCACCTGCTGCCATCGAATGCGTCTCCTGCAACACCTGCCCAAACTTTAGATTATACGGGACGCATGCCTTGCACCTCAAATACAATCCCAGATTGGACCAGCGAAGTATGTGGAAAAGACGGCATGGGCGGCGGGCGGGATTGACCTGGGGAGCAGGAGCAGCGGCGCTCCTTGCGCTGGCTACGGCACGCCCCTTGCCGGGAAACCGAGTTGGGCGCAACAATCCGGCGCCGACCTTTTACCGGGATGTACTCCCGATTCTCCAGCAGCATTGCCAGGCGTGCCATCGAGCCGATGGCATCGCGCCGTTTGCCCTGGAAACCTATCAGCAAACAAGAATCTTTGCGGGAGCAATTGCAGCGGCGGTGGGCAATCGCACCATGCCTCCGTGGTTTGCCGATCCTACCATCGGGAAATTCTCGAACGACACGTCGTTGAGGCAAGCGCAAATTACGACGTTGGCCGCCTGGGTGAAAGCAGGGATGCCCAAGGGAGAGCCGAAGGATGCGCCTCCTCTGCCGCACTGGGCCGCTTCATGGACGATTCCAAAGCCAGACCTTGTTCTGAAAATGCCGCAGCGAGTGAAGCTTCCCGCGACGGGCGATGTGGACTACACGTACGAGATCGTGCCAACGCACTTCCAAGAAGACAGATGGGTGCAGGAAACGCAATTGCTTCCGGAGGCGCGGGCGCACGTGCACCACGCGGTGGTGTATATCCGTCCGCCGAATTCGAAGTGGCTGCAGCACGCGCCGGCCGGAAAGGCATTCACCGCGGCGACGCTGACAGATCCGGAGGACCGGCGGGGAGCACACTGGACGGATGCAGATATCTTGATCGTGTACGCGCCGGGAAGTTCGCCGGGCGAATATCCCGCTGGAGCGGCGAAATTCATTCCCGCGGGATCGGACCTGGTGTTTCAAATGCATTACACGACGAATGGAAAGCCCGCCGAGGATGAGTCGCGCATCGGGATCATTTTCGCAAAGCACAAGCCGAAGGAGCGGGTGCTGACTCTGCAGCTTACCAACGATCATTTCGTGATTCCGCCGGGCGATCCCGATTACCGCGTGGAGGCGAGAGGCACCTTGCCGAACGGCGCGACACTGCTCAGTTTTTTCCCGCACTTGCATCTCCGGGGGAAGACCTTCGAATACAACATCATTCATCACAACAAGCTGGCGGATTCCGGGGCGATCCCGGAGCAGTTGGAAATCGAGCCCCTGCTGCTCGTGCATTACAACTTTTACTGGCAGATGAGCTATATCCTGGCGAAGCCGCTGCAACTAAAAGCAGGAACGGAATTGCAGGCGGTGGCGTATTTCGACAACTCCAGTGGCAATCCGCACAATCCCGATCCCACAGCTGCGGTGCGATGGGGAGACCAGACCTACGACGAAATGATGGTGGGATTTTTCGATGTCGCCGTGCCCGCCTGGATGAACAAACAGAGATTTTTCGAGCGGCCAGTCGAAAACAAATAGCCAAAAAACCCGCCCGCTCCCGAGACTCGGGATGTGCACGCTCATTCCAAGACCGCAACCCTGCCGCCTGGCGTTCGAAGCCTCGGGATGCAGAACGGGGGATCGCCAATTCAGAGCAAAATGTTTCGCCAATGGTATTTGCAGTTTGAGAACGGAAGCGCGCGCATTTCCCCCGGCGCGAAAACGCTGTGCTAAAGTGCGAGATTGGCGCACTCGCGGCAGAGAGAAACGTGACCACACAGACTCCCAGCGATCCACACCGTTCCCAGGGCCCAGCCAAGGTTCCCAGGGTTGAGGTCTATTGGAAAACCATCACCTACAAAACGGTGGCAATCTATATCATCCTGCTCGCGGCGCTGATCGTCGCGGGGATGTATGCGATTTCGCCCAATTGGTATTCGGCGGCGATGGACAAGATCAATCGGGCGGTTAGCGACAACGGCGCCGATGGGATGACGCTGGCGCAGACGCAGGCGAAGTTCGTGAACCTGGACGGCAAGGTGCAGGTGAAGAAAGTGAATTCGGTGCAGTGGGTGGACGCGGACTACCGCACGACGCTGGACAAAGGAGACTTGATTCAGACGGGCAGCGACGGCGCGGCGCGCATCACCTTCGCGGACGCGACCTCCTACACGATCAAGCCGGACACCCTGGTGACGGTGGAAGAGAACATCGTCACGAAGGAACAGGCCTCGACGGCAGTGCGCATCAACGTGGGTTCCGTGGACCTTTCCACGCCGAACTGGACCTCTCCGAATTCAAAAGCGGCTGTGAACGTGGAAGACACCGTCGCGCAGATCCATGCGAACAGCCGTGCGACGGTGAACGCCGATCCTGATACCAAGCAGGGCGAGATCACCATGACCGGCGGCAGCGCGGAAGTGGACCGCGGAGGAGAAAAGATCGAGCTGGCGCAATGGCAAAAGGCCACGATCCCGCAGAGCGGCCCTATTACGAAGACCAACGTTCTCGCCCCGCCCGATCTGGTTGAGCCGCTGAACCTCGCGCCAATCATGGCGGAGAAACCGCGCGACGCCACAATTCACTTTGAATGGAAGGCGGTGCCGGACGCGGTCCTGTACACGCTGCGGATCAGTTCGACGAACATGTTCACGAAACTCGTGAAGGAAGTGAAGGTGACGGGCACGTCGGCGGAGGTGACCGGACTGGACGCGGGGGAGTATTTCTGGAACGTGATTGCCACCGATTCGAAGAAGCAATCGAGCCAGGTGAGCGAAACATTCAAGTACACCATCTTCACGCAAGGGAAGGCCCAGGAGATGCGGCTCGAGATCCTGGGAACGCAAATGCACGGGCGCGTCGCGGAAATTTATGGAAAGACGGAGCCGGGAGCAGCGCTGATGGTGAACGGGCAGGAAATCCCGAATATCGGCGCGGACGGAACATACCGCTATTTCACGGACCCCCTGCAGCCCGGCGAGCACACCATCGTCATCATCGGGCAGAACCGCCGCGGAGGAACGGCGCGGCAACAGGTCACGTTCGTGGTTCCGAAGTAAGGATTTTGAAGCCGGCACCCGCGCCGTTTTGCGCTGGCCGCCTCTTCCGGGGACAATAGAAGTTTTGGAGGGTGCGGAGTCTGCTCCGCCCGAAGGACTGGGGGAATGAACAAGAACGGTTACAGCATGAGGTCGGTGTTCAGTCTGTTCTCGTCCGACCTGGCGATTGACTTGGGGACAGCAAACACGCTGGTGTTTTCGCACGGCAAAGGGATCGTGGTGAACGAGCCATCCATCGTTGCCATCAACAAGGTGACGGGCGAAGTGGTGGCGGTGGGCCGCGAAGCGAAAGAGATGCTGGGAAGGACGCCGGGAAACGTCGTGGCCATCAAGCCGATGAAGGACGGAGTGATCGCGGACTTCAAAGTCACGGAAAAGATGCTGACGTACTTCATCCAGAAGGCGCACAACCGGCGCGTTCTGGTGCATCCCCGCATCGTGATCGGAGTGCCGAGCGAGATCACGCCGGTGGAAAAACGCGCTGTTCAGGATTCGGCGTACCGGGCGCGGGCGAGCGAAGTTTACCTCGTGGAGCAGGCCATGGCGGCGGCGATTGGAGCGGGGCTGCCGATCGAAGAGCCTAGCGGAAACATGGTGGTGGACATCGGCGGCGGCACGACGGACATCGCGGTGATCTCGATGAGCGGCATCGTCTACTCGCGCTCGGTGCGCGTGGCCGGGAACGAGATGGACGAAGCGGTCATGCAATATTTGAAGCGGAAGTACAACCTGCTGGTCGGCGAGCGCACCGCGGAGCAGATCAAGATGGAGATCGGCTCGGCGTACCCGCTGGAAAAGCCGCTGACCATGGAAGTGAAGGGCCGCAACCTGATCGAAGGCGTGCCGCGAACGGTGACGATTGACGACAGCGAAATCCGCGAAGCACTGAGCGAATGCGTGGCGACGATCGTGAACGCCGTGCGCGTGGCGCTGGAGCGCACACCTCCGGAACTTTCCGCGGACATCAGCGACCGCGGCATCGTGCTGACGGGCGGCGGAGCGCTGCTGAAAAATTTGGATAAGAGGATTCGCGAGGAAACGGGGTTGCCGGTTTCGATTGCGGACGATCCGCTGGCGTCGGTGGTGCTGGGAACGGGAAAAATGCTGAGCGATTTCAAGCTGCTGCGGCAAGTGTGCATTGATTGACAAAGAGAGACCAGCGATTCGTCCCACACAAATGTCAGAAGAATCGAATGCAGAACTCGCGATCGCTTCCTCCAGTCCAGGCGATCCAAAGGAATTGAACGTTTCGCCGTAAAGAGCCAAGTGTGAACTTGCCATGGTAGCGATTCCCTCTCGCCACAAATCGTTGGTGCTGCTGGCGGCCGTTGTTCTGGCGCAGGTGCTGGCGCTGGCGGTGCAGATCAAGGCCACGGACTCCCAGGGAGACAAGCAAAGCTTGATTCGCGGTTGGACGGTGGGAGCGGTGTCGCCGTTCGAACGGGCCGGCGCTTGGGGCGTGGACAAAATTCGCGGCACTTGGCGGCACTACTTTGCGCTGAGCGCTACGGCGAGGGAAAACGACAAGCTTCGCCAGGAAAACAACGACTTGAAATTGAAATTGAACGAGCTGCAAACCAAAGCGGAAGAAGCCGGGCGCTTGGCGGCGCTGCTGCATTTCCGGGAAGCGCACCAGGACGTGAAGATGATTCCGGCGCGGGTGATAGGAACGAGCGCGGACACCAGCAGCGAAGTGATCTATGTGGACCGGGGTGCGCGGGACGGGCTGAAGCGGAACATGGGCGTGATCACGCCGGATGGCGTGGTGGGTAAAGTGATTGAAGTGTATGGCGACACGGCGCAGGTGCTGCTGCTGACGGACAAAGACAGCGGCGTGGGCGCGATGCTGGCAGATTCGCGGATTCAAAGTCCGGTGGGAGGAATGGGCGAACCGCTGCTGAACATGAAGTACGTAGCGGGAGATGACGAGGTGAAGGTCGGCGAAAACGTGGTGACCAGCGGCATGGACCGGATTTTCCCGAAGGACCTTCCTGTCGGCACGGTCGTGAGCGTCAAGCCGGGCATGCCGTTCAAGCAGATTCGCGTGAGTCCCGCGGCGAAACTTGAGCGGCTGGAGGAGGTGCTGATTCTGCCGACGCTCGAACCGCTGCAGATGAAGGTCGCAACGGAAACCGATACGGCGCAGCGCGCGGCGGAGTCAGCCGCTGAGAATACGGCGGCGAAGAAGCCGGCCGAAAAGCCGATCGAAAAACCAATTGGAGAACGGACAAAGAGCAAGCCGGCAAAGGAAGTTCCGGCAAAGACTCAAGAAAAAACTCCGGAAAAAACAAATCCCACGCCGCCCACGGATCATCCGCAATGAACGTGAACGACGCATTCGATATTCGCAGCGCGGAAACGCACATCGAGGTGTATAAGTTCCGTGGCGGGAGCATCGTCATCGCCACTGTGGTTGCCCTGATTTTGCAGGCGCTGCTGCCGGTGTATTTGCCGCGGACGGCGATGATGGATTTTCCGCTGCTGATCACCGTGTACTTCGGATTGAGCCGAAGGAATCCTTCGACGGGGCTGCTGCTGGGAACGGTGATCGGGCTGCTTCAAGACAGCTTGAGCAAAGCTCCTCTGGGGCTCTACGGAATCGCGAAAACGGTGATCGGCTATCTCGCGTCCTCAATCGGAGCGCGGCTGGATACGGAGCATCCGGCAGCGCGATTCGCGCTGACGGCCATGTTCTTCGTGGTGCAGCAATTTATCGTGGTGTTGACCGAGCGATTGCTGCTTGCGAAGCCGGGGACATGGTTCAACATGCATCTGGCGATTGCCGCGGGAGTGAACGGCGTTGTGGGAATGTTCCTGTTCATTCTGCTCGATCGGCTGCGCAAGTCGTAGGCCGAACCCAAACAAAATCATCGGCAGGGAGACTTGCGCGGAGCTAGGCAAGAGAGATTCAGTAGGTGAGCAGAAACTGCTTGAAGTCGTCGTAGTGCGAGGAAATGGGGAGAGAAAGCTTCGGGCGCTGAAGATAGGCGGCGAGGCGATCGGGGAGCGGCGGAGCGGAGCCGATCGCTTTGACGACGACGTCAGCAAACTTGGCGGCGTGGGCCGTGGCCAGCACGAGGCCCTGAGCGGGCTCGGGATGCTCGCGTTTATAGGCTTCCCACGCGATGAGGCCGACGGCGGTGTGCGGATCGGCGATGTAGCGGTAACGTTCCCAGACGGATCTCATTTCCTGCAATGTTTCCTCATCGGTGGCGGAGTGCCCCCAGATTTCCTTCTGCACAAGTTCAAGCCTTCCGCGGCAGAGATCGAGCAGGCGCGGAAAATTATTGGGATCGCCGACGTCCATCGCGTTGGAGAGAGTGGCTCGCGCGGGGCGAGGACGGAATTCGCCGGTGAGGAGATATTGGGAAACGACATCGTTGGCGTTGGTGGCGGCAATGAACCGGGCGACCGGTAGGCCAATGCGCTTGGCAAATAGGCCGGCAGTAAGATTACCGAAATTGCCGCTGGGAACGGAGACGACCAGCGGCGTGGAGGCGACCGGAAGCTGGCGGTACGCGGCCACGTGATAGAACATCTGCGGCAGGAGGCGGCCAACGTTGATCGAATTCGCGGAGGTGAGAAAAGCGCGCTTGTTGAGAGCTTCATCCGCGAAGGCTTGCTTAACCAGGCGCTGGCAATCGTCGAAGGCGCCCGCGACTTCAAGAGCGGCGATGTTTTCCCCGAGCGTAGTGAACTGCTTTTCCTGGGCTTCGCTGATGCGCTTCGAGGGATAGAGAATCACCACGCGAATGCCGGGCACGCCGAGAAAGCCGTGAGCGACGGCGCTGCCTGTGTCGCCGGAAGTGGCGACGAGCACCGTAAGCGGACGCGATTCTCCGCGGACGAGATAACCCATCAGACGCGCCATGAAGCGCGCGCCAAAATCTTTAAAAGCCAGCGTGGGGCCGTGGAAAAGTTCAAGAACATGCAGACCCGGCGAAAGCGAAACGAGTTTCACGGGAAAATTGATCGCTTCGCTGACGATCTGCCAGAGAATTTCCTCGGGAACGTCTGGCGTAGCAAATGGGCGCACGACGCGGAAGCACACTTCCGTGAACGGGAGCGAGCGAAATTCCTCGAGTTCTTCCGGTGAGTGGCGCGCGATTTCCGCGGGCATGTACAGGCCGCCGTCAGGGGCGAGCCCGCGGAGAACCGCGCCACGAAGTGAAGTCAGTGGGGCCTTGCGATTGGTGCTGCGGTATCTCACGAGGCGCGATCCTGCTGGGCGCGAATTTCCGCGAGGAAAGCCTCCGCGTCGAGAGAAGCTTCGCGCAAAGCGGCGAACGGAAGCGTGAGATGAGCAAGAGCCTCATAGCTCTGGCGCCGAGCGGCGACAAGGGCGGGATAGCAGCGCGCCACGGTCTCTTGGGGCGATTCGCCGGACTTCGGCTGGAAAGCGCCGCGCCACAGAACGGGCTTGGGATCGGCCAGATAGCGTTCGATGAGAAGCTGCTGTTCATCCGGTGAAGCGGCGAGATAGACGACGGTCAGCAATTTTCTGAGCCGCAAAAGATGATGGTTGCCGGCGTAGATGACGCTTCCCGTGGTATCGAGCACCAGGGATTGTTGCGGCGATTGTTGGAGAGTGGTTAGGATTTCATCCAGCGTGGCGATCTCTTCGCTCAGGTACTGCGCTTCGCGTTCCGCATACTTTGGGCTGTCCGGCCATCCCATCCAGGCCGCGACGCCGTTGATTCCGGAGAAACCGCCGGCTGACAGGCGCCGCGCCAGCCTGGCCTCAATCACATCATCGCAGGAGATCACCTTGTAGCCCGCCGTAGCAAGGCGCCTGGCCCAAAATGTTTTCCCGGCGCCGGACATGCCGATGAGCGCAAGGCGCAGAGGCTTGATAGACCTGGCATCCATGGGTGAACAAGAATTGTAGCTCTGATTCGAGCCAAAGGTTGACGATGCTGAAACCTGACCTTCAGGACGGCTTGCCGGTGCCATTCCCGGATGTTAGGTTTAGAAAGGCTTTTTCCGCGCGACCAGCGGATAAGCCGCGAGCGGCCTGCCCGTCGGCAGGCGGGCCTGTCCGCCAACGGGCGGATTCGGGAACTCCGCCGGAATTTTTTCGACAGTTTGCTGGGCGAAAATATTTTCAACGGAAATTCTGAAGCACCCGCTGAGTAGAAGGAAGAACGCGAGAGAAAAAACGTCTCGCGCGCGGGGAATACGTGTCGTACTGGTTTGGCAACGACAACCGGTTGCCGCAAGCGCGGCTGGCAGTAGCCTCCTACGTAATCGTGGGCATGGTCGGGGTGTTGCTGCTCGGGTTCTGGAAGCTCCAGGTCATTGACGCGGACAAGTACACGCAATTGGCCGAACGCAATCGCGTGCGCATGATCCCGGTGATCGCTCCGCGCGGAAGAATGCTGGACCGCGATGGCCGCGTGCTGGTGGATAACCGGCCGTCGTTCAGCGTCCTGCTCCTGAGGGACGATCCCGATCAATTGCAGAAATATCTCCCCACAGTTGCGGATGGCCTGGGAATTTCTCTGCAGGACTTGCAGGATCAGCTGGACAGCGCCAAGGATCTTCCGATATTTCAACCCATCGTGATCAAGCCGGAAGCGACCCCCGCGGACGTGGCCTACATCGAATCGCACCGCGCGGACGTGCCAGTGCTGGAAATGTTGTCTGTCTCCCGGCGGCGGTATTTGCCGGGAAGTTTTCTGGCGCACGTGACCGGTTACGTGGGTGAAGTCAGCGAGCAACAGATTGAAGCGAGCAACGGCAAATTGCGCCCGGGCGACTTCGCGGGCAAGAACGGTCTGGAGCGCGAATACAACGACAGCCTGATGGGCACGGACGGCATGCGCCGCGTGATCGTCAACAGCGTGGGCAAGGAGATGGGCCACCTTTCCGAGCAGGAGGCAATTCCCGGAAAACAGATTCAACTGACGATTGATTACGACCTGCAACAGGTCGCGGAACAATCCCTGGGGCCGCGCGACGGGGCGGTCGTGGCACTCGATCCACGGTCAGGCGAGGTGCTGGCCATGGTGAGCCACCCGGCGCCCGACCCGAACGATTTCGCCATACGCATTTCGCGGGAAGAGTGGAAGAAGTTGAATGACGATCCTGATCATCCCCTGCTGAACCGCGCGATTCAGGCGCAGCTGGCGCCGGGTTCCGTCTTCAAGATCATCATGGCGGTGGCCATGCTTCAGGACCACGTTCCTGCTTTGAACTTCACGGCTTATTGCCCCGGCTACGCCACGTTTTACGGGCGTCAATTCAAATGCTGGGTGTATGGCAAGGAAAAGGGCGGCCACGGTCTGGTGGATTTGCACAAGGCCATCATGGAGTCCTGCGACGTATTTTTCTACAATGTGGGGCAGAAGCTCGGAATCGATCGCATTTCCTACTACGCAAAACTCTTGGGCCTGGGTAAGAAAACTGGAATTGATCTGCCTTCCGAGGAAAGCGGACTGGTTCCCAGCGAAGAGTGGGTCGAGCGCGTCTACCACCGCAAATGGTATCCTGGAGAAACCATTTCCGTGGCCATCGGACAGGGCGCGGTCACGGTGACCCCCTTGCAACTCGCCTACACCATCGGCGGCATCGCCATGGGCGGGACTTTCATGCAGCCGCACATGCTCAAAGGAGCGCAGAGCGTTCAGGTGAAGCACGTTGACCTTTCCGATGACACCGTGCAACGCGTGACCGACGCCATGTACGACGTCGTGAACGGTGATGGAGGCACGGCAAGGAACGTTCAGTTGAAGGGCATTGACTTCAGCGGCAAATCCGGCACCGCGCAGATCATCAATTATGACTTGCGCAGCCGCCTCGGAAAAACCAAGGAGTTCAAGGACAATTCTTGGTTTGTAGGCTACGCGCCGCGTCGCAACCCCGAAATCGTGGTCTGCGCGCTGGTGCAAGGTGGAGGCCACGGTAGCGAAGCGGCGGCTCCGGTCGTGCGTGACGTCGTGAAGGCTTATTACGACAAGAAAGCGAAAAAGACGGAAGGGCAGATGACCGCGCAAAAATCAGCAACCGGTAGTCGCCCACCGGCTGCCACTTTTGCGGCGACTGCTGCTGCGGGACAATCGGCTTCCGGCGATCATCCGAAGGGCGGAACGGAACAACAGTAGGCCTAGCATGAATCTGGGGCAGGACCTGACGAGTTAAAAAATGAAAGACGCACCGGGAACACGCGATTACGATTGGTGGCTGCTGGCCATCCTGGCGGCGATTTGCGCGCTGGGCGTGTTGGAGATTTATTCGGCCACCAAAGCAAGCCCGCTGGCGGGTATGCAAATCAAGCAGATGAAATGGCTGGTGGTGGGCTTTGTCCTGATGTTCATTGTTTCCCGGATTGACTACCACTTGATTTTGGACCAGGCGCTGGTGTTCTACATCATTGGAATCGCGGCTTTGGTTGCCGTGCTGTTCGTGGGGCACACCCGTTTTGGGGCCAAACGATGGATCCCCCTGATGGGCCAATTTCTTCAGGTGTCAGAACTCGTAAAGTTGATTATAATCATTGTGTTGGCTCGCTTCTTTGCGGAGGTCCGCTCGGACGAGCTCTCCCTGCCGGATTTGATCAAGGCAGGACTGATTGTGGGTTTGCCGCTGGGGCTGATTCTGATGCAGCCCGACTTGGGGACGGCGCTGGTGCTGATTCCCCTACTGGTTGTAGGGGCTTTTCTAGCCGGCCTGCAGTGGAAACACGCAGCGGCGATTACGCTGATCGGGCTTCTGATGTTGCCAGTCGGTTGGCACGTCCTGAAGCCGTATCAGAAAGAAAGGGTTACTTCTTTCCTTCATCCCGAAGACGACGCAAAAGGCTCAGGCTATCAGGTGCTGCAGTCGAAGATTGCAGTGGGCTCAGGCGGTTTTTGGGGGAAGGGTTTTGGCAACGGCAGCCAGAACCAACTTGGGTACATCCCCGTCCGGTATTCCGACTTCATCATGTCGGCTTGGGCGGAGGAACAGGGGTTCAAGGGCGTGCTGCTTGCATTAGGGCTGTATATGGCACTGCTGCTGCGCCTGGTGCAGAATGCACAGCGCGCGAAAGACCGAGCGGGCATGTTTCTGGTCATGGGAGTGGCAGCGGCGCTAGGGTTCCATGTTTTGGTGAATGTGGCCATGGTGATCGGCGCGATGCCCGTCACCGGCATTCCGTTACCCTTGATGAGTTACGGCGGCTCGGCCACGTTGTTTGTGTTTCTGGCGATCGGCCTGGTCATGAACGTGCGGCTGCGCCGCTTTGTAAACTGAGCCGAAAGCCGGACCCGGAAGCCGCGCGTGCGAAAGCTGGCGGCGCCGGGAAGAAAGATTCAGAAAGATAGGATTTTAAGAGTGAGGACAGCATCGTCCGCCGTTTCCCCGGCAGCAAGCCGGGAACGGGCCCGCCTCGAAAGCGCTGAGCAAGACAACGCGAGCAGCGGCTGCACCGCAGCCGGCGCTTACAGCTTCGAACGCTGGTCAGTTGCCCGACATACGGAACGGTACGCGTGTGCCCGTTTGTATCAGGTACGCGCATCCGCCCCGTCCCTGGTCCCAAGGAAACTCGCGGCGATGCGCCTCGAAGGCGCCGGAAAATACGGTGCCGCTCATAACGAGGAGCTTTCATGTCAAAAGAATTGGTCATTTCCGCGACTTCCCATGAACGGCGAGTCGCGATTTTGGAAGAAGGCCAGTTAGTCGAAATCTACATCGAACGCGAAAAAGAGTTCGCGCTGGTCGGCAGCATCTATAAAGGCAGAGTTACGCGGGTCCTTCCCGGAATGCAATCTGCGTTCGTGGATATTGGCCTGGACGGCGACGCCTTCCTGTACGTCAGCGACGTTTTCGAAAACCTGGAGGATTACGATCACGGCCATGTCCCGGCAAACGGCGAGGCCGCGGCAAGCGCTCCCGCAATCGAATCGCTGCCGGGCGAATCCCTTTCGCGCGTGCCGGAACCTGCCACGGGAGAGCTGCCTCACGAAGAAGGGCTAGGAGTCGAAGGCGGAGGAAGTGCTGAGGAGCACGCCGGCGCCGAAACTCACGGCGAAACTCACGGCGATTCGCACGGCTCGGACGAAGAGCAACAACCGGATTCGAACGAATCGGCTCCGCAGAATTTTTCGCCGCAATACAACCCAACACAATACAAGCCTTCGCCCTCCTTCGGGCCGCGAGGCGACCGCAACGGCCGTAGCGATCGCGGGCCGGACTTTCGTCGGGGAGATCGTGGCGGAGATCGCGGCGGTGATCGCGGGCGCTGGGGAAGACGCGGCGGCCGCGGGCGCGGCGGGCGGCATCACGGTCACGGCGGAAGGAATCTTCCGCCTTCCAAATACGCTTCTCCGCAAGGCGGAGAGCGCGATCAGCGCGGGTTTGAAAACCGGCCTGGTCAACGCGGCGGCTTTGAAAATCGCAGGCCCGAGGGTACGAGATATTCTCCGCCTCCGGGACCCTCCGAAGGGGCCGAGGAAGAAATTCTGCTGCCCGGTGAATCGCTGGCGAAGTACCGGGGCCGTCCGGCTGCGGCGCAGAGCGAACCCATCGCGGAGCCCGAACGGCTTGAGCCTCAACCAGAAGCCGCAGAGAACCAGCCGCGGCTGGCGGGCGCGCCTTCCGGCGTGAGCAGTCCGCGGAGATCGCGTGGCGGGCTGCCGAGCTGGTTATTGGCGGGCGCCGGAGCCGAAGCGGCGGAAGCACCATCTGAGGAAATGTCCGCAGAGAGCGAAGAGCCTGCCGGAGTCTCGGAGGATGAAGAGATTCGTTCGCGAATTCTCGAATCGCATGGGCAACCGGAGGAAACCGGCCTGAGCGACGACGAAGCCAGCGTGCTTTCCGCCAGCCTGATCGAGGCCAAGCAGGATGAGCTTCGAGAAGAGGCGGAATCAGACTCCGTGGCTGGCAGCGGAGCCATTTTTGAAGAAGAGGGCGACGAGGAAGAATCCGAGGAGGACCGCGAAGAGGAGCAAAGCGCCGAGGCCACCGTTGTCGAAGAGGTGACCGGGACAGCGCACCGGGCGGTGGCGGAGGCGGAAGCTGATGCCGCGCACGAGAGCGCGGAGCACATGGCTGCCCTCGGGGAACACGTCGAACTTGAAACCGATCCGGCGGGAGATACCGAAGAAGAGAACGCTGAGACGGAAGAAGAAGAGGAGATGGACGAGACGGAAGCGGAATACGCTTCGCGTCAGGAACCCGGGGTGGAACACGCCGCGGCCCAGGCCAGCGAATCTCCGGCCTCGCTGGAAGAGACCATACTCCTTCCCGGCGAGACACGCGCTCCCCATTCCGGCGCCGAACCGCGCACCGAATTTCGCGATTCCGCGCGCATCGGCGGCAATCCGCGTGCCCGATTCCAGAGGCCAAATCGCGGAGGACGCGACCGGGGACGCGATAACCGGGGTGGGCGTCCCGACAGGCGCGGCGACCGCGGGCGCGGACGGTTCGAACGGCGCGGGCACGGCCATCACGGGCATCAGCGGCACCAAGGGTTCGGCGGTCCACGCCGGCCGCAGCTGATTTCGGAGATGCTCAAGGCGGGTCAGGACGTCGTGGTGCAGATTGCCAAGGAGCCTCTCGGCAAAAAGGGCGCGCGCATCACCAGCCATATCGCGCTGCCGGGCAGGTTCCTCGTGTACATGCCGACGATTGACCATATCGGCGTTTCGCGAAAGATCGCTTCGGCGGAAAACCGTTCTCGTTTGCGCAGGCTGGTAGGCGAAGCGCGCGGCAGCTATCCGGGAGGGTTCATCGTGCGGACGGCGGCGGGCGGGGCGAGCGACGATGAAATCCGCACGGACATCGAGTTCCTGGGTAAAACCTGGAATGAGATCAAGCAGAAGAGCGAGGAGCGCAAGTCTCCCGCGCTGCTGCACCGCGACCTGAATCTCGTCGAGCGCATCCTGCGCGACTACGTGAGCGATGATTTCACCGCCATCTGGATTGACAACGAGGAAGAGTACGGCAAGGTGGTCGAGTTCGTGAGCCGTTTCCAGCCGAAGCTCGTGAACCGCGTGAAGCTCTATGCCAAGGAACAGCCGATCTTTGAGGAGTTCGGCATCCAGCACGATCTCGACAAGGCGCTCCGCGCGAAGGTGTGGCTCAAGTCCGGCGGCTATATCGTCATCAACCACACGGAAGCGCTCGTGGCCATTGACGTCAATACCGGCAAATTCGTCGGCAAGGGCTCAACGCGTCTCGAAGACACCATTGTGAAAACCAATCTCGAAGCCGTGAAAGAAATCGTGCGGCAAATCCGCCTGCGCGACCTTGGCGGCATCATCGTGGTGGACTTCATAGACATGGAAGAGCGGCGCAACCGCGAGAAGGTTCTCTCCGCTTTGCAGCAGGCCCTCGAACAGGACAAGGCTCCTTCAAAGGCGCTCTCGTTCAACGAATTCGGCCTGGTCTGCATCACGCGCAAGCGCACCAAGCAGGCGCTCGAGCGCGTGCTCTGCCAGCCGTGCCCTTCGTGCACTGGAAGTGGCATGGTTAAGTCCATACCCACGCTTTGCTATGAAATCCAGAACGAAGCGCGCAAGATGGTCATGGCCGACCACGACAACCCCAACCTCACGCTGCGGGTGCATCCGGAAATCGCCAAAGCGCTGAAGACCCGCGAGGCCATGCTGATTGACGAGCTGGAGCAAAATTCGCACAAGCACGTGATCATTCAGTCCGACCCCACGCTGCACTGGGAGCAGTATGATATCTACTAGTAGTACTGAAAAATGACCGCCGGTCATTTTTCTTCAAGCCTGGCGCCCGGGACACCACCCGGGCGTCTCCCTTTGTGCGGAGCGGACTACTCCCCGGAGTAGCGCTGCTCGCGCCAGGGATCACCGTAGGCGTGGTAGCCGTTACGCTCCCAAAAGCCGAGCTGGTCGTGATCGAGAAGCTCGAAACCGCGCACCCACTTCACGCTTTTCCAGCCGTAAAGGTGCGGAACAATCAGACGTAGCGGCCCGCCATGCTCGGCGGCGAGTGGCTCGCCGTCGTGATCGAACGCAAAGAGCACGATGGGCCGCTTCAAATCTTCGAGAGGAACGTTGGCCGTATAACCTTCCTCGGCAAAAATGAGTGCGAACGCTGCCGCCGGCTTTGGCTTCGCGAGCTTCAGCACTTCCGTGAAGAGCACGCCTGTCCAGTGATTGTCCAGCCGGCTCCAACGCGTCACGCAATGAAAATCGGACAAAACTTCCGTGCGCGGCAGCGCGCGAAATTCTTTCCACGAAAGGCGAAGTGGCGATTCCACTTCGCCCGAAATTCTGAAGTCCCACGTTTCGGGATTAAAGTGAGGAATGCTTCCCGCGTGCAGCACGGGCCATTTCAAGGTAAGGGACTGGCCGGGCGGAAGGCGGCCTTCCGCCTTCGCCTTGTTTTCAAGCTCCTTGCGGCTACTCGTATCTCCGAATAAAGCCAAGACGCCCTCTGCGAATGAGATGAGAATACACGAGAAAAGTTGTAGAGGGACAAAGAGCGCAACCTTCAAGCCGGCGAGCGGTGGGCAGCTTTCTCGTATATCATGTTTTCTTGCGAATTTAGCGGTACAGAAAGACGTGAGCGGCGAATGACGGCACGCATCTTGAGCGGAACGGCAATCCGCGACCAGATCTTTGCGGAATTGAAAGAGGAAGCTGCGCGGCTCGCGGCGGAAGGTATTCGTCCGGGATTGGCGGCGGTGCTGGTCGGCGAAAATCCCGCTTCGCAATTATATGTGAAGAGCAAGATCGCTGCCTGCGAACAGCTTGGCATTGCGAGCTGGTTGCATACTCCCCCCGCTTCGAGCACGACCGGAGAAATGCTCGGGCTGGTGGAAGAGCTGAATCGCGACGAAAACGTGGACGGAATTTTGGTGCAGCTTCCCTTGCCGTCGCAGGTGGACACAAAAAAAGTACTCGAAGCGGTGAATCCGGCGAAGGACGTGGACGGCTTTCATCCGGTCAACCTGGGAAGGCTCGTCAGCGGGCGTCCGGGACTCGTGGCTTGCACTCCCGCCGGCTGCATGGAAATTCTGCGCCGCAATGATATTCCTCTGGAAGGCGCGAATGCCGTGGTGCTCGGCCGCAGCGATATTGTGGGCAAGCCGATGGCTCTGCTTCTGATGCACGCCAATGCCACGGTGACGATTTGCCACTCGAAGACGCGGGATTTGCCGGAAATCGTGCGGCGCGCCGACATTGTAGTCGCGGCGATGGGCCGCGCGGGCTATGTGAAGGCGGATTGGATCAAGTCCGGGGCTGCTGTAATTGACGTCGGCACAAACACGGTGAAGGATCCGAAGGAAGCGGAGCAACTCCTGGCAAAATTCCCTGAGCGACTCGAAAAATTCCGCGCCAAAGGGTCAGTCCTGGTCGGGGACGTGCATCCTGACGCTCTCTTCACAGCCGGCGCGCTGACGCCGGTGCCCGGAGGCGTTGGCCCAATGACCATCACGATGCTGATGAGCAACACGGTGAAAGCCTCAAAAATGCGGCGGGGAGCTGCAACAACGGTTTCGACTTCCGCAAACCGGTGAAAACGAGAACATGCTGCGCATGGGCCTTACGGGTGGAATCGCCAGCGGCAAGAGCGCCGTGGGCGCCATGCTGCGCGAAGAGGGTTTCCGGGTCCTCGACGCCGACCGACTGGCGCATCAACTGATCGAGCCTGGTCAGCCTGCCTATGACGAAGTTGTCCGGGAATTCGGCCGGCAGATTCTTGACCCGGACGGCGGCGTGAACCGGGCGAAGCTTGGAGCGATTGTTTTTGCCGATCGCGCGAAACTGGACTGGCTGAATGCCCTTCTCCATCCCAAGGTGGCGGAAGCAATGCGCCTTAAGTTCGACGAATGGGAACGCAAAGGCGCGCGCGATGCGGCGTTCGCCGAGGCGGCGCTGATTGTCGAGGCGGGCCTGCAGCGCGAGTTGGATGGCCTGGTGGTTGTATGGTGCAGGCCCGAGCAGCAAGTGGAACGTTTGCGAGACCGGGGCATGAGCGAAGCCGAGGCGCGGCAGCGGATTTCGCTGCAGATGGCAAGCGAAGAAAAACTGCTTTATGCGACGGAAAAAATTGACTGCTCCGGATCGCTCGAGGAAACCCAGCGCCAGGTGCGCTCGCTGGCCGTAAAGCTGCGCCATTCCTCTCAAGCCTCCAGTAATCCGGCAGCCGTCTGATCCAGCGATCTGACTTGCGCTATCATCGTAAGAGATCCACGGGAAGGGTTGTGACCATGCCTCATACCAATCAAGCTACGAGAGCGCGAATCATCCTTGTCGCGCTGATTCTTCTGGCCGCGGCGTACTGGGCCGGCGCCCGCTGGGGAGAGAGGCAGCCGCTGCACGTGGACGCCGTGCCGGTGGAAAGCGGCCCCTCCGCCACGCCCGCAAGCCTTGCCGCGCGGGATGCGGCTTTGACGGACGAAGAAGCGATCAATGTCCGCGTCTACAGGCAAGCCTCTCCGGCAGTCGCAAATATCCTTACCAAAGCCACGGAATACGATTTCTTCATGGATCCCGTTCCTGTCGAAGGCGCCGGGTCGGGGTTTCTGATTGATCCGCGGGGATACATTCTGACAAACAATCACGTCGTCGAAGGCGCGCAGACAATTGAAGTCGTGCTGGGCGACCGTGCACGCTACCAGGCGAAATTCATCGGCGCCGATCCTAGAAACGATGTTGCCCTAATCAAGATAGATCCCAAGGGAAAGCAGCTCGCGACGCTCACACTCGGAGATTCCTCAACCCTTCAAGTAGGACAGATCGTCTTGGCGATCGGCGACCCTTTCGGATTTCAGAGTACCCTGACCACGGGCGTGGTCAGCGCGCTCGGCCGCACGGTGCAGACGAGCCAGACCACGTTCATTGACGAAGCGATCCAGACCGACGCGGCGATTAACAAGGGAAATTCCGGCGGGCCGTTGATCAACTCCCGCGGCGAAGTGATTGGCATTAATTCCGCGATTTATACGCCAAGCGGAACCACGGCAGGCATAGGCTTTGCCATCCCAATTAACACCGCAAAACGCATTGCCCACGATCTGATCACCGACGGCCGCGTCCATCAGGCATTCCTCGGCGTGGAAACGATCCCCATTGGAGGATACCTCGCCGGCGCGCTTGATCTGCCCGTTCAGGACGGCCTGCTGGTGCAGCAAGTCACACAGGGCGGACCGGCTGCTTCCGCGGGCATTCACGGAGGGGACCGCGTTGCCCAAGCAGGAATGCGCCGCTTCTACATCGGCGGAGACGTGATTGTTGCGATTGACGGACAAAGCGTGGCGAGTCCTCTCGACGTAACTTTGGCGCTCAACAGAAAGCGCCCCGGAGATTCGGTCACGGTTACCCTCTATCGGGGCGGAAAGAAAATGGACATTTCCGTGAAGCTTGGCGACATCCCGAAGAGCTGACGCGGAGTCCTACTTCCCGAATTCTTCCCGGTAACGGTTGCGTTGCGTTTCATCCAGTGAGAACCAGCTTTCGGCGATATCGCGGACGCGCTCCAGCTCTCTCTGCATTTCCGCGTGCTTGGATTCCATCACATCCGCGCTCGCATCTTCCGGCACCGGAATTGGCGGAGCAAAAATGACCACTGCGCGAGTGAATGGCCTGGGCAAAAGAAAATGGTCCCAGGTGTTCTCGAACGTCTTGCCGTGTTCGACTCCGGCGTGAAAGACCATCACGGGGCATCCGGTCTTGCGCGCAAGCATCACCGGGCCGGGCTTGGCGACGTAGCGCGGACCACGCGGACCGTCAATCGTGAAGGCGCAATCGTGCCCTTCCTCGATGCGGCGCGCCATCACTGCCAGGCCTCGTAATCCACCGCGGGAAGAGCTCCCTTGCGCCGTGCCGAATCCGAGCCGCTCGATCACTTTGCGCGTCCATTGGCCGTCGAACGCGGTCGTGTTCATCACCACGATGCCCATGTTGCGCGCCCACCACACGATCGGAATGATCACGCGATGCCAGAACGCCCATACGCAACGCTTCCCGGAAGCATGCACCTCTTCAGCATGATGCCAGCCAAGAACTTCAAATCGCAGCGTCGGGCCAAGCAGCCGAATCACGCTGTAGACCACGGCGGCCACGATAGGAATCTGAATGCGCCGCGACCAGGGCAAATCCGGCAGCCGCGTGTCGTAATGCGCGCCGACATCCTGCGATGCTCTCTTGGCGTCGCGCCCGGCTTCTTTTGCCAACGCAGAACCGTTTGCCGAATTGGGTGATGAACTCATCTTTGCGTGCGGCCCGGTACGGGCCGACGTATAGTATAGGCGAGAGATTCAACCCCTGCCCCCAGGAGCCCGTTTAGCGTGTCACGGTACGCAAAGTCCTCCCGCGTTGACGCCACCGTCCTGCTGTGGATCGTGGGCAGCTTCGTCTTCTGTCTCGCCTTTCTGCTCGGGATGGATCATCCCCAAGCGACTGCGGCCCCAGCGCCACTTCCAGACGAAGCCACATCCGATACCATCGGCGCAATCGAAGGCGACTCGATCGCCGTGCAAGGCCCGATGACTGTTCAGGTGGTGAACGGGCTGGTGAAAACGATTTTGCGCAGCGGGAGCGACATCCGCGTAAAGAGCGGCCGGGCGCAGATCCATCTTGTTGAAGGCGGCCGCATCGTGATTTGTGGACCAGCGCATTTGACCATTCTCAAGTCAGGCGGATCCCTGACGCTGGCGCTCGAAAGCGGCACGGTCCACGCCTTCCTCACACACGGTCCTGCGTTGACGGTGTACACAGCACAGATACAGGCTCAGCCTCTCGCCATCGGTGACGGAGCACAAGATTCTCTCGTCGGGTTCGATACGCCGGGAGCCATGTGCATCCGCGCAAGAAATGGCGCGATCCGTCTGGAGCAACAGCTCACGGGCCAGAGTTTGGTTGTGCCGCAGGGCGGAAACGTCATGGTCACGAATGGCCAACTGGATGGCGTTCGCGCGAGCACCGGTCACTGTTCCTGCGATCTGGAAATGGCCAAAATCGCGCCGTCCCGCATGGACAACGAAACGTCCATTATTGCTTCCGCCAAAGATGCGAAGCCAAAATCCCCATCCGCAACGGATAGTGAGCCGCCTCCCGCGCCTGCCGCCGCTTCCGATCAGCCGATCTACCAAGTGTTCATGCCGCCGCTGCGCTACGATGCTAGCGCGAAAGTTCAGGACGTGCCCGATCCTCGCCTCATCGTTCTCGTTCGTCATGTTCGAGTTCGCCCGACTCTGATTTATGAAGCGCAAGTGGAAGGCGATCCCGTTGTGGCGGAGAACACCTCTCCTGAGGCGATCGCGGTGCCGCGGCCGAAAACAGAAAAGAACCAAGTGCCCAAGCCGGCCAACTCGCAGGCGGGCGCTTCTATGGTGGATCGCGTGAAATCTTTTTTCCGCAGCCTCTGGAGCCGCAGTTCCTGATTTCTTGCAGCCAAATTCTGAACTGTTCCTTGGGACAGGATCCTCGTTCGCCACTGTACCTTTTTGGGAGTGCCAGATCTTCTGGTGTGATGATATTTTGGTTCCGCGCAGGTTCTTCATCCCAGCCGATGCGAGTGCGGAAGCTTGCGTTTTCAGGTGACCATGGAACTGGGGAGTCCGATCGTGCAAAGAATACCGATGGGAATTGTGAGATGCCGCACTTCGGTTTTTGCAATCCTTCTCTTGTTTGCCTGGCTCCTCCCCATGGGATGCAGCAACAATTCATCCACTCCGCCACCGGACACGACGCCGCCGTCGGCGCCGACCGCGCTCACGGCAACGGCAGCGTCCAGTTCGCAGATCAATCTTTCTTGGACCGCATCGACGGACAATGTGGGCGTAACAGGCTACAGAGTGGAGCGCTGCCAGGGCGCCAGTTGCTCCAATTTCTCTCAAATCGCAACCCCTCCGGGCACCTCGTACGACGACACTGGCCTGACGGCTTCCACGCCCTACAGTTATCGCGTTCGCGCCACGGACGCCGCGGGCAATCTGAGCAGCTATTCGAGCGTCGCCACGGCAACGACGCTCGCAAACAACACCAACATTTCCGTGACCATCAGCCCGAAGCGCGGCGGACTCACGATCACGCAAGCGCTCTCCGTCACAGCCACGGTCACGGGCGATTCGAGCAACCAGGGCGCCACCTGGTCTGCGACGGGAGGCGGTTCGTTTTCCTCTTCCTCCAGCGCCTCGGGAACTCCGGTCACCTACACGGCGCCGGGAACAGCAGGTTCGGTGACCATCACGGCCACAAGCAAAGCCGATGTAAGCAAGAGCGCTTCGGCAACGATC
>DATJAD010000124.1:0-42613 GCA_035516615.1 Candidatus Acidiferrum sp. | reverse complement strand
ACTCCCTCCAGCACCGGCTCGCCTTTTTTCTGCAACTGTTTCGTCAATGCATCCACGGGCATCGCGTTCGGCAAGTCGCGCTTGTTCAATTGCAGTACATAGGGAATCGTCGCGAAATTCAGATTATGCTCTTTCAGATGCTCCTGCAGGTTTTCCAGAGTTTCATGATTCGCGTCCAGCCGCTCTTCCTGCGAATCGGCCACGAACACGACGCCATCCGCGCCTTTCAAAATCAGCTTCCGGCTCGCCTCATAGAAAACCTGTCCGGGCACGGTATAGAGATGAAACCTCGTCTTGAACCCGCGCACGGTGCCCAAATCCAACGGCAGAAAATCGAAGAACAGTGTACGGTCCGTCTCCGTCGCCAGGGACACCATTTTCCCCTTCTGATTCTGTCCCGTATGGTCGTAGATCCACTGCAGGTTCGCGGTCTTTCCGCCCAGACCCGGACCGTAGTACACCAGCTTGCAATTAATTTCGCGTGCAGGAAAATTGATGAAAGGCACTTGTCGTCAACCTGAATTCGGCCACAAACTTATAACATACACACAGCGGCCCGGCCAGTGTCTGGCCACTCCGCAAACCTTAGTTTACAGCACCCATTCCTAGTCTCCGCGAGAACCCCGTCCCGGCGAACGATATTTTTGTTCCCTGCCGCCGTTAGGTAAACTCCATGCCTCCGCCCGGCTCGGGCCTCGCCTGCCAAGGCCTTGTTGCCGCTCGTTTTAGGCTCATTTTTCTCGCTCGTCCGCTGTGCATTTTCGCGTTTAGTCAGGGCCTGCTGCGTCGTTTCCAGCAGATGCGTCAGGTAATTCCTCGGCACGCTCTTGATATAAGGATTCACAAGCCATGCGTAGATGAACGGCACGCTCCGGCTCAGCGCGATAAATTCCACCTGGATATACACGCCTCCGTCCTTCTCTTCGTATCTCCAATACGTATTCAACCGCCAAAGGTAGCCCCGGTCATGGCCCACCGGCTTGTCATACTCATCGGATTCTCCCGGATTCCCCACCTCCGCAATGCGCGTTGCCCGCGAATTGCTGTATTCATGCGCCGCATCCACGGGATAATACCGGTCCTCGAATTCCGTGTCGTACACTGCGGTCACGATCAGTTTCCGATAAAGCCGCATGTACACATGAAATGTCTGTCCGTCCGTGCTTTTTACCTTGGCGCGCTGCACGTCCGGCTTGTACAGTTCCGGATAGCGCCCGTAATCCTGCACGAAAGCGATCACTTGTTTCAGATGCACCCCTGGCACGAACACCAGTGCCATCCAGTGATGCACCAACCCATCCGGAACAGACGGTTCATCATCGGCACCGTCCTTCTTCATATTGACGACGATCACTCGGCCCGCACGAAGCTCCGCCTCCATCGTGCCGCGTTCCCCAGCTGGAAGCCCGTCGAGCAGGAGAAACGTTTTCGGATTTGCCAGCTCCTTTCGCATCCGACCTTCGGCGTGTTGCACGTAGCTCTGGAATCCCTCAATCGTCTTTTCCTGCAATTCCGCGGCGTTTAGCCCCCCGGCGCTCGCCGCAGCCGATGCCAACAGGACTCGCGCAACGATGAGAATCCTGCGTTTTCTTATGTTCGTTCCGCCAACACTTCTGATCATGATTCCTTCCGCGGTTGCCGGGTGGATCGAACCTATCCAAGCTCCAACTCGCTTCGCCTCAGCATCTTATAAGAGATGCGCGCCGCCTTGGATCTGGCGTATCTCATGTTTCATGATATTGTCCGTGGGCCAGCCACAGCCTCCGCGCCACGAGTGTTTTTTCACAACATTCTTATCTTAATATTGCTTTTGCAATGAGAGAATGAAGAGTATTCTCCTGCCAATTCAATTAATTTGAGGAGGGATCCATGGCTAAAAAAACCAAGCTAGCCGCAACAGCAGAAAAAATCGGCGCTGCCGCGGGCAAAGCCGACCGCAAAGCTCGGAAGGTCACCGAAGCCGCCAAAGTCGCTCGCGAAGAGCTCGCCGGTCTCACCAAGCGCGTTGAGTCCCTCGCGCGGGATCTCAAGAAGGCCACCAAGCGCGTCCATCGCGCCTTGCGCTGATCAGCTCCGGTAGCAGCTCTTTCAGTATCACCCGCGCACGGACAACACCGGGCACTCCGCGTCGCATACCACCTTGTGCGCCGTTGCCATGATCACGTGAGTCGCGATCGCCGGATGCAGATTCGAAGCCTTCGCACCGAGCACGATTAGGTCCGCATGGACTTCCTCCGCAACCTTCAGGATCTGCTTTGCGGGATCCCCGAACCTAACCTTGTACTCCGGTTTGCACCAGCTCGTTGCCTCTTCAGGAATCATTGCCGCCATTGCCTTTTCACCTTCGGTCACCAGCACGGCGGGCGAATCCAGCGGTTCCAGCGGTACCCTCTCCACATGCACCATCGTCAGTTCCGCTAGGAACTCTTCCGCAATGGACAAGGCGTACCCGAGCGCCGCCTGGGACTCCGCTCCGAAGTCCGTCGCGAATAGCACTCGCTTGATCTTGAGTTCCCGCGATTCATTTCCGGCGGCTCGCGGGCCGACGGTGATCACCGGGCAGTGAGCTTGCCGAAACACTCTTTCGGCAACCGATCCCATCAAAAGCCTGCGCAAGCCTGTCCGTCCGTGTGTGCCCATGACCAGCAGATCAGCCTTGTTCTTCCTCACCAATTCGGTGACCGCGTCCCACACTTCACCTTTGCTCAAGAGCAGTTCGTGAGGAATTCCCGTGATCCTCTTCTCCAGCTGCAAGAGTTCTTTCTTCGCGGATTCTTCCACGCCCACCGTCGTTTCCACCACTCCCTGCTGGGGCACAAATTGGTATTCGGCAGGTTCCAGGACGTGGGCAACAATCATCCTGGCGTCGAACTTGCGTGCCAGCCCCTGCGCCGCTCCGAACGCGAACTCCGCCGAGCGCGAAAAATCCGTCAGATAGAGGATGTTCTTTAGTCCTATCTTTACAACAGTTTCTACGGCTCTCATGGCCAATCCTCCTAGCGAGCATTCTGGCCATCTGCCGTCCCGCTGACTGTGACGTACGTCACTCTCTTTGGTGCCCGGACGCACTTTCCCCTGCTGCGGGTCCCAATGCCATGCGGATGGAAGGGATGTCTACCTCCTTGGAGCCGCTCAGCGTGGCGAAGGAGTCGTTGCGGTCATCAGCTGGACGAACATTTTGTCGAATTTCCCGTTGTCGAGGTCCATTTGGATATGCACAGGTACGAAAGCCCCTTCCGGCTTGTCTGATTCGTTCCAAGTGAGCGTGTTTCCATAGCCCGCCCCGTGATCCACATCCACGTCCATGTATTTCACTTCCTCTCGCGTGATCAAACTCGGATCCAGCCACGCCGCAGCGGCCAGCTCATCCCACATGTAATCGGCGCCCAAACCGTACTGATAGTATCTCTCCAGATATCTGGCAAGCGGTGTGCGACTGGCCCCAATCTCTTTGACCATCTCCGGGGTAAGCTTGGTCTTGATGGAAATATCCACCGGCGTGCAGCTGATCCTTCGCCAGGGAGAGCGCAAAACGATGTGCGCCGCTTCCGGATCGAACCAAAAATTGAATTCATGCCTCGGGCTGTTTGCGAATTCGGGATCATTCGTCTGCGGATTCAGGCTCCCGCCCATGAATACGAGCTGGTCCGCAAGCTCGGCAAAGTGCGGATCGATGGCAATGGCCAGCGCCAGGTCGGTCATCGGCCCGCCTTCGTAAATGGTCACTTCGTGCGGATATTTGTAAACCATCCGCACCAAGAAATGCGCAGCGTCTTCCTCGGCGGGCTTGGTTGAGGGCTGTCCTTCCGTCAGAGGTGGCACAACTTCCGGCTCGTGATAATCCGTTTCGTTCCACGCTCCCATGTAAGTCACTTTCCCGTAGAGTGGCCCCCCCAATTTCACTTCCTCACGCCGGTGCAGCAGCGGATACACCGCCCCCGGTACCACGGGAATATCCGTGCGGCCGATGATTTCCAGTAAGCGCAATACGTGAGCCATTTCTTCATCGCGCCATTGATCCCCGCTAACAACTGTGATGCCTAGCACATCAATCTCAGGCGATTGAACGAGCAAGAGGATGGCCTGTAGATTGCTGCCTCCGGGCCCCGAACAATCCTCGTCAATGATTACCTTGCGCCGCTGCGTTCCGCCGCGCACGGGCGCGGCCAGCACGGCCAGAACAAGAAGAAAGACGAATCTTCGCGCCATATCTCGAGAATCTCCGTTGCGGTTGTCGAGCGCTCGAAAAGATATCATTTGGACTGTTGGATCAGCAATCGCCCATATACGTTGACGCTTTTGCCGGGCTAGCCGTATAATTGTTGTTTGTCTTGAGCCTTTGGAGGAACGATGTACGCCGTCATTAAATCCGGGGGAAAGCAGTATCGAGTCGCGCCGGGCGACACCGTCCGCGTGGAGCGGGTTTCGGGTGAAATCGGGGAAAAGGTGAAGTTTGGCTCCGTGCTGGCGGTGCACACGGATGACAAGAAAGTATTGGTCGGAGAGGATGCAGCCAAGGCCAGCGTCACGGGGAAAATCGTGAAGCAGGGCCGCGGACCAAAGGTCACCGTCCTTAAGTTCAAGAAAACAAACCAGTACAAGATTCAGCGGGGCCACAGACAGAACTACACTGCCGTCGAGGTCAGCGAAATCAAGCTCTAGTTTTGCTTCTAATGGAAAGGCTGCGACGCTTTCTTGACCGTCGGCCTCCGGCGGCACCCAATTTTCGAAAAGGAAACAGGTCATGGCACACAAAAAAGGCGGCGGCTCCTCGACAAACGGCCGCGATTCGCACGGGCAAAGGCTGGGCGTGAAGCGCTTTGGCGGGCAACTCGTCCACGCAGGCACGATTCTCGTCCGCCAGCGCGGCACGAAACATCAGGCCGGCGAAAACGTGGGCCAGGGCAAGGATGACACGCTGTTTGCTCTGGTGACCGGCTACGTGAAGTTTCAGGACAAAGGGCGCCACGGGCGGTACATTAGTATTCAACCAGCGGAAGCCAAGGCTGCCTCGGCCAATTAAAGCGTTTTATTCCAGGCGAGGAATCGTGAAGTCGCGCAGTGCGGTCCGCTTCGGCGGACCGCTTTTTTCTGGGTTGAGCCCCAAATCATGTCATCCTGTTCATGCCGAATGAAGGACCAGCTGTGTTTGTTGACGAAGCAAAAATCTACGTAAAAGCAGGGAACGGCGGGAACGGTTGCGTCGCGTTCCGACGCGAGAAATACGTTCCGCGCGGCGGGCCTTCCGGGGGCGACGGCGGCAACGGCGGAAGCATCCTCCTCGAGGCCAATCCGAACGACAACACTCTGCTTCGCTACCGCTACAATCGAGAGTTCAAGGCAGACCGCGGGCGGCACGGCGAAGGGTCCAACTGCACGGGCCATTCCGGCGTTGACATGATCCTGCAGGTTCCCGTGGGAACGGTGGTTTACGACGAGGAAACCGGGGAAGCACTTGCGGACCTTTCCGCTGCCGGGCAGCAGGTTCTTGTGGCGCGCGGAGGGCGGGGAGGCAAGGGCAATCAGAACTTCGCCAAGCCCTGGCATCAGGCTCCACGCGAACATGAGGAGGGATTCCCCGGCGAAGAGCGGCATCTGCGGCTGGAACTGAAGCTGCTTGCGGATGTTGGGCTTGTCGGCTTTCCGAACGCTGGAAAATCCACGCTCATCTCGGTCATTTCCGCCGCGCGGCCGAAGATTGCGAATTACCCCTTCACAACGTTGGAGCCGAATCTCGGCGTCGTCAACGCGGACGGCGGAAGCGGAAGCGCAGGGAGGGAACTGGGCCGCACCTTTGTTGTTGCTGATCTGCCCGGACTGATTGAGGGCGCGCATGAAGGCGCGGGCCTCGGCATCCGCTTCCTGCGGCACGTGGAGCGCACACGGCTCCTGGTGCACTTGATTGACGCGAGCGACGCGACAGACGCCGACCCGGTTCATTCCTATGAAGTCATTCGCGGAGAGCTGGCGGCGTTCAGCGATGCTCTGGCGAAGAAACCAACGATTGTGGTCGCGACCAAACTCGACGCGACAACCGAGCGCACACGCCTCGAAAAATTGCGCGATTTTTGCCGCGAACACAAGCTGGAATTCCATGCCATCTCGGCGGCAACGGGCGAGGGCGTTCGCGAACTCGTTCTGGCCATTGCCAACGCGCTCGATCGTCTTCCGCGCCACGCGCATGAGTCTGCTCTGGACATCGAACACGAGCCAATTGACAATGCTCATCAGACATCTTCTCAGGAGCCGCATTGACCACCGCTCTGGCGCATCGCACTGCCGTCCGGCATCATCCCAAGCGCATCGCCCTCTTTGGCGGATCTTTCGATCCCATTCACAATGGGCATCTCGCGGTCGCGCGCGCGGCAGACCGCCGATTCAATTTTGATGAAATCCACTTCATCGCGGCCAGCAGGCCGCCGCATAAACTGAAGCAGCACCTCGCCCCTTTTCCCCACCGCTTCGCGATGGTTTCGCTCGCCTGCACCGAGCATCCCCATTTCGTTCCCTCGCTGGCGGAAGCAGGCGAGGACTTCTCCGGCACGCAGCTGCACTATTCCGTGGATACCGTTCGTTATTTCCGCCATTCCTATCACGCGCAAGGTGACCGCATTTTCTTCATGATTGGCGCCGACGCCTTCCTGGGCATTCCGATGTGGAAGGAGTACGAAACGCTGCTCGGCCTATGCGACTTCATCATTGCGAATCGGCCCGGCATTCGCGCCGAAGCATTGCGCCTGGTGATTCCGCCCGATCTGATGGCTGGCCCAAACGACAAGCGCGAAGACGAGACTCCACCATCGCCGCTGGTCGCCCGACTCCGGCGGACTTCGGTTTATCTCCTCGAAAACGTAGCGAGCGACATCTCCGCCACGGATATTCGCCGACGCGCGCAGCGCGGGCAGTCCATCCACGGGCTTGTCTCCGCGCGGGTCGAGGAATACATTCTTAAACAGGGCCTATACCGCTGATGAAATTGGAAACCCTTCCCCCAGGCGTCAGACTGGCCGTTGAAGCGGCGCAAAACAAGAAAGCGTCAGCTATCAACGTTCTTGATCTGAGCAAGCTCGGCACATTTACAGAATATTTCGTCATTTGCACGGGATTCAGTGCTCCGCAGGTGCAGGCCATCTGCTCGGAAGTGGAAGAGCAACTCTACAAAGAGCTGCGTCGTTCCCCTGAACATCGGGAAGGCCATGCTTCGGCGAATTGGGCCTTGCTGGATTTTGGCGGCTTCATCGTTCATGTTTTCAGTGAGCAGGCCCGGCGCTATTACGATCTTGAACGGCTCTGGCGCTCGGTTCCCAAACTGGAGATCCCGGATAGCCCGGATTCTGTCACGGCGTCTCGAGAGAGTGAAGCCGGTTGACCTCTTTCATTGCAGCGCACACGTCTAGCATCAGCCGTTGACCAGGCGTTTGAGTGTGATTGACACGCCCACATCGCAAAATGCGAAGCAAGAAACCGGTTGCAAGATCACGGTGAGCCGAAATTCGGCAGAGGACGTCCAGCAGCGCCAGATCATCGTGAAGCTGGACGGCGAGCGAATCGGGGATCTCATGTTCGGCGACTCGGTGACGCGCGAGATCACGTCCGGACATCATCGCCTGGTTGTGGACAACACATGGAACTGGAAAACCGTCGAATTTGACGTCGCGCCGGGAGAGCATGCCGAATTTCGCACCCAAAACCGGGCCGGGCGCTTTTCCTGGTTTTTGTTATTCACACTGGGCGCCGGGCCGATCTACGTTTCGATCGAGCGCTTCCTGTGAGGCTTCCGATTCTCGTTCCTGTTCATCCTTATTGGTTACCGCGATCTTTGGTAACTCTCTCCCACTGAGAAGGCCAATATCGTTACAATCTGTTCATGTCCTCGACCGAGCGCTTGCCCTGGATCGCCCAGGATCCTGCTTCTATTCGTTTGTTCGAGCTCGCTCAGAAAGTGGCGCCGGCGCCGACGACATTGCTCATCACTGGCGAGAGCGGTTCCGGGAAAGATCACCTCGCGCGATTGATTCATGAACTCGGCCCGCGCCGCGACGCTCCTTTCCTCAAAATTGATTGCGCCTCGCTTCCGCCGCAGCTTGTCGAAAGCGAGCTTTTCGGCCACGAGCGGGGATCCTTTACCGGCGCCGTCGAGCGCAAAATTGGCCGCCTCGAACTCGGCCGCGCAGGCACGATCGTCCTAGACGAGGTTGCCGCCCTTTCTCCCGAGGCCCAGAGCAAACTTCTCCGCGTCCTTCAGGAAAGGGCCTTCGAGCGTCTTGGCGGAACGGAGACACTGCACATCGAAGCGCGGCTCGTGGCTTTGACGAACACGGACCTGGCGGCGGCAGTCGCCGCCGGCAACTTTCGCGAAGACCTTTTCTTCCGGTTGAACGTGCTTCCTCTGAATGTGCCTCCGCTTCGCGAACGCAAGGCCGACATTCTCTTGCTTGCGGATCAATTGCTTCAGACTCTCCGAACGGTCCATAACCGCCAGGACGCACAACTCTCCGAACTCACGCGTCGAATGCTTCTGGCCTATCCCTGGCCGGGCAATGTGCGCGAACTGCGAAATGCGCTCGAGCGCGCGCTGGTATTTTCGAAAAGCATCGAGATCACTCCGCAAGATTTTCCCGAAAACATCCGGGCGGCCGCTGGAGGCGACGCCGTCCTTGCCGGCCTTCGTTCTCTTGAGGAAATCGAGCGTGACGTCATTGCGCAAACTCTGGAAGCCACGAGGTATCACATTTCCCGGTCCGCCCAGATTCTCGGGATCAGCCGCAAGACCCTTCTTGAAAAACGCAAGAAATACGGCCTGCAATGAAGTTGTTGCTCCTGATGCTCGGGAAGACGCGCCGACCGGAATTACGCGCCCTTCTTGACGATTACTCCAAGCGCATCGCGCGCTCCTGTGCGATTGAGGTCGTCGAAGTTCGCGATGCGGCTGCGGCAATCAAGAAACTCGATGCTGACCGTGCCGCCGCCTCGGTTCTACTCGATGCCGGAGGCATACCGCAGGATTCCGGGTCGTTCGCAAAGTGGATTGCTGAGCAGCGCGATCGCGGCACTCGTGAGATCATCTTTGTGTGCGGCGAGGCGGAAGGCTTTCCGGAGGCGCTCCGGAAACGCATTCCGCGAAAACTCTCCCTCAGTGCCATGACGTATTCTCACGAACTCGCCCGCGTTATGCTCGCCGAACAGCTTTACCGCGCCCTGGCGATCCTCTCAGGAAGCCCGTATCCAAAGTGAAGACGTCCCATGAATAATCCAATCGGAAAAATCACGCAGAGGCCTGCGGCGCGTCGAATCTTCAGATGTCTGCTAATTCTTCCGGTCCTGGCGCTAATTGATGGGCTGTTCATTGAGCCGAACTGGATTCAGGTCACGCACTGGACTGTGCCTGGAAACGTCTCGGCAACATTGAAGATTGCCGAGCTGACGGACCTGCACTCTTCCCATGTGGGCTTTCGAGAGAAGCGCTTGCTCAAACTGCTGGACGAGGAGGCGCCGAACATAATCGTGGTTACCGGCGATACGCTTTCCGGATGGGGAACCTACCGCGGCGAGAGCGAAATTCTAAAAAGGCTGCACGCTCCTCTGGGAGTCTGGCTGGTGCGAGGAAATTGGGAGATTTCCCACCCGCTCAAGCACGAGCGACAATTCTACGAAAATCTCGGCGTGCATTTTCTTCTCAATCAGTGCGCGGAAGTTCGCCCGGGCATCTGGCTGATCGGACTGGACGATCCGACGTTCGGGCATGCGAACCTAAGCGAAGCTCTCGCCAACGTGCCTTCGAACGCCTACCGGATCGCGCTGTTCCATAGCCCTCAGTTTTTCTCCGCCTCCGCGGGGCAATATGATCTGGCGCTTGCCGGCCACTCGCATGGTGGACAGGTGCGCATTCCGTTCCTCAAACCGGTATGGCTGCCCAAAGGAGTCGGCCCTTATGTTGAAGGATGGTTCGAGAAGAATGGTTCGCGCATGTACGTCAGCCGCGGGCTTGGAATGACTCTTCTACCCATCCGGTTCGATTGCCGCCCGGAACTCGCGCTCATCACGATCGAGCCCGTGGTGAAATAACGGATTCTGTTGTACAAACATACGTCTATGTCCATCCGCATTTTCCCGGACGAAGATCAGCCCTCCGCGGCGATTGAAATTCCCCTGGAGAAGCCGTTGCCCGATTACGATCTTGAAGAAGTGGAGAAGCCGACGCCGCGCGATGTGGACGGAATCCTCGTTTCCCAGGGCTTCCGCGATCTGGTGGACGATGCGCGAGGCGTGTTGGTAGATATTCTCGCGCATCCGCCCGCGCCGCATGCGTCGAAAAAAATCACGGATCTGAACATCGCTCCCACTTTTAATCCACCGCTCGAAATCGCGCAGCTCACCGGCGCGATTTGCCCGGGTCACGGGGAAGTGTACCGCCCGGGATTGTGGATTGTTCTTCGCGATCCGGCCGCGCCCCCGAAGAACCCTCCTCCGCCAACTGCTCTTGATCGCATAAACGCCGCCGCGAAGGAACTCGTCAAGCGCTTGCAACTCGAGTAACCAGACAGAGTGACCATGCCGGAGGACAAAGGATTGCTCATCGTTTACACCGGACCCGGAAAGGGCAAAACGACCTGTGCGCTGGGCACGGCGTTTCGCGCGGTTGGGCAGGGTTTGCGAGTGCTGATGGTGCAGTTCATCAAGGGTTCGTGGCATTATGGCGAACTCGATGCGGCAAAAATACTGGGCGACGACAAGTTTGAGATTCGTCCGATGGGGCGAGGCTTCGTGAAGATCGGCGGAGCGGAGATGGATCCAGAGGACATCAAGCTGGCCGAGGAATGCTGGAAGGCGGGACGCGAAGCCATCTATTCCGGCAAATACGACCTGGTGATACTGGACGAGATCAATTACGTCATCAGTTACAAAATGCTTGATCCGGAAGAAGTTGCCCAGGCACTCAAGGAGCGGCCCGAGCGGGTGCACGTGATCTGCACCGGCCGTAATGCACATCCGAAGCTGGTTGAACTCGCCGACCTGGTGACGGAAATGAAAGAAGTGAAACATCCCTATACGAAAGGCATTCTTGCCCAGCGTGGTATAGACTATTGAGACGGCCGGCGGCGAACAGAGAGCACGAATCCAAGCATGCAGGGTATGAAGCGCAGGAAATTATGGCCAAAGCTGCCGCGAGCCGGTGATTGAAGGTGAGTCTGGAGGGGCAAGCTGGGGATCTTTCTTGCTCATCCGCAGGCTCGCCGAAACTGATGACTGAGAAGCATTGACTTCCATATGTCCTGGTTCAAGCGAGACAAAAAGCCGATTGACCAGCCAACGCCGCCGGAAGAGCGGCGCGTCCGCACGGAGGGTCTGTGGACCAAGTGCGAGAACTGCCGCACAATCACGTTCCGCAAGGATCTTGAAGCTAATCTGTTCGTCTGCCCGAAGTGCCAATTCCACTTCAAGATGAACGCCAACCAGCGGCTGGAGATGCTGTTCGACGGCCGCTGGACGGAACACGATGCTGGGATGACCTCCACGGATCCTTTGAAGTTCGTGGATACTAAGCCATACGCGCGGCGAATCAAAGAGGCGCAGAAAAAGCATGGTGTAAATGACGCGATCCTCCTTGCCGAGGGACAGTTGAACGGCCGACCGGTGGTGATTTGCGCGATGGAGTTCGGGTTTATTGGCGGCTCAATGGGAGCGGTAGTCGGTGAAAAAGTCACGCGCGGCATTGAACTCGCCATGGACACGCGGCAGCCGCTGATCATCGTGTCCTGTTCGGGCGGCGCGCGCATGATGGAAGGAACGATTAGCCTGATGCAGCTTGCGAAAGTTTCCGCTGCTCTCGCCAAGCTCGATGAAGCGAAGCTCCCTTTCATCTCCGTCCTCACAGACCCAACCACCGGCGGCGTGACGGCGAGCTTCGCCATGCTTGGAGATTTGAACATTGCCGAGCCGGGGGCGCTGATCGGCTTTGCCGGGCCGCGCGTCATCGAGCAGACGATTCGCCAGAAACTCCCGGATGGCTTTCAACGATCCGAATTCCTGCTCGAACACGGTTTTCTCGACGCGGTCGTATCGCGCAAGGAATTGAAGTCCTTCATTTCCTCCTTCCTCGACCTCTTGTTGAGCTGAAATGAATTACGACGCCTCGGTTCGCTACCTGCTTTCCTTGGGCAGGGAGCTTGCCGCCCCGACCCAAGCAGCAGCCGCAAAATTTGATCTTGAAAATATTTCCGTGCTTGCCGAGCGGCTGGGCCGCCCTGACCGCGCTTATCCGAGCGTTCACATTGCCGGAACCAACGGCAAAGGCTCGACCGCAGCGTTTCTCGAATCCATTCTCCGCCACGCTGGATTTCTGACTGGGCTGTACACTTCGCCGCATCTCGAACGCATCAACGAACGCATTCGCATGAATGGCCACGAGATTTCGGACGAAGAGTTCGCAGACACTTTTGCGCGAATCCAGACAGTCGTCGAAGAACTACTGGCAGGGGGCAAACTTCGCGCTCATCCCACATTTTTCGAATGTGTGACGGCGCTGGCGTTCGAATCGTTCGCGCGTTCGCGCGTGGAATTTGGCATCTTTGAGGTCGGTCTCGGAGGACGGCTGGATGCGACGAACATTCTTCAGCCTCTCGTTTCTGTGATCACGCGAATTGACTTTGACCACGAGAATTTCCTGGGTCATTCCCTGAAAGAGATCGCATCGGAAAAAGCGGGCATCATCAAATCCGGTCCGCCGGTCATTGCCGCCGATCAGCGGCCAGAGGCAAAGGAAGTCTTGCATTCGCGCGCCGCGGAGCTTCACACAACCTTTGTGGATACCTCCGAAGCCTATCAGTTGGATGTGCAAGAAAATCTCCAGCAACCGGGCCGCTTTCAAGCTTTGGTGAAGGAAGTAGCGACGGGTTGGGAACTCGAAGTCGCCCCAAAGCTCCCCGGAAAATTCCAGGCGCAGAATGTTCTCAACGCCATTGCTGCGTCGCGTCTCTTGCAGCAGCGCGGATATCGGATTCCCGACCAATCCATCAAGGAAGGGATCGCGCTCGCTGAGTGGCCGGGGCGGCTGGAAAAATTGCATTCGCATCCCGACGTCTATCTGGATGGCGCCCACAACCCGGCGGCGGCGGCGGAACTGCGGGATTTTCTTCGCCGTTATTTTGAAGGACGCAGAATCTGGATGCTCTTTGGAACGTTGCGCGATAAAGCGGTGGACGAAATCGCCGGCATCATCTTGCCTTGCGTTTCGGCAGTGGTTTTCACCGAGCCTCGAACCACCCGCTCGATTTCCGCCGCGCAGCTCGCGGAAATCGCCGGGCACCACGCTTCGTGCTTTTCTGTGCACCCCGACGCGGAAAATGGGTTTGAAAATATTTTGTCGAGAGCCTCTTCGACCGATGCCATCTTCGTTACGGGTTCCTTGTATCTGGTCGGCCAGATTCGCCACTACTGGAATCAGCGGGCCAGAGTCGCGGCAAAGTGAAAGCGTAGTATTATTCGGGGGCGCTTGGCGCACGATTCTCCCTCACGCGGACTCGGTGTGAGGATGTGCTCTCGCAATTTGCTCCGCGACCGGGTCATTCGCAGAACATGAAGCGACACAAAACTGTTCCCACGAAGAAAGGCAAAACCCGAAAGCCCAAACCCCTGGTGGGCATCATCATGGGTTCGACTTCCGACTGGGAAACGATGGGGCACGCCGCGAATACTCTCGAAAAGCTCGGCGTTCCACATGAAACACGAGTCGTTTCCGCGCATCGCACGCCCGATCTGCTTTTCAAGTACGCCTCCTCTGCGGAAAAGCGCGGTATCGAAGTTATCATCGCGGGTGCCGGCGGCGCGGCCCACCTTCCGGGCATGACCGCCTCGAAGACTGTTCTACCCGTTCTTGGCGTGCCCGTGGAATCCAAAACGCTAAAGGGGCTCGATTCCCTGCTTTCCATTGCGCAAATGCCTGGAGGCATCCCTGTCGGCACGCTTGCCATTGGCAAGGCGGGCGCAATCAATTCTGCTTTGCTGGCCGCTTCCATTCTCGGCACAAAGTACTCCGCGATTCGCGAATCGCTCCGAAAGTTCCGCGCAGAACAGACAAGCAAGGTCCTCGCCACTCCCGATCCGAGAAAACACGCATGACCATCGGGATCCTGGGAGGCGGCCAGCTCGGATATATGCTTGCCCTCGCCGGCTATCCTCTCGGCCTGCATTTCCGCTTTCTCGATCCTTCTCCGCAAGCGCCCGTGGGCAGAATCGCGCCGAGAATCACTGCGGAATATGCGGATCGCGAAGCGCTCGAGAAATTCGCAGCGGGGCTAGATTGCGCCACCTACGAATTCGAAAATGTTCCCGTGGGAGCCGCGCGATTTTTGCTGGAGCGCATCCCGGTTTACCCGCCTCCTCAGGCGTTGGAAGCGGCCCAGGACCGTCTGAACGAAAAAACGCTCTTCCGTAATCTCGGAATTGCCACCACCGAATTTGCGGAGGTCAATTCTCGCGAAGACCTGGACAAGGCAATGCAGCTCATCGGCGTGCCGGCTGTCTTGAAAACACGCCGCATGGGCTATGACGGCAAAGGACAGTGGGTTTTACGGTCAGGGGAAGATGTTGCGAGGCTCGTCGCCGCATTTCCCGATTCTGCCCTCATCCTCGAGAAGTTTGTGCCGTTCGAAAGAGAACTTTCCATCCTGGCCGTGCGCAGCACCACTGGCGAAACTGCGTTTTACCCACTCATTGAAAACCATCACCGAGGCGGAATTCTCCGCCTCTCTCTTGCGCCTGCTTTGCATCTTGACCCAAAAGTGCACGCAGCTGCAGTGGAAGCGGCGCGGCGCGTCCTTGAGGCACTCGAATACGTCGGGGTACTGGCCATCGAACTTTTCCAATGTGCGGGGAGCATTCTGGCGAACGAAATGGCGCCACGCGTTCACAATTCCGGCCACTGGACTATCGAGGGCGCGGTCACCAGCCAATTTGAAAACCACTTACGCGCGATTTCCGGATTCCCACTCGGCTCAACGGCCGCTCCAGGACACTCGGCGATGCTCAACCTCATCGGAGAGGTGCCCGATTCAGTAGATGTGCTGGCTGTGGAGGACGCGCATCTTCATTTGTATGGGAAAGCTCTTCGTGCAGGCCGCAAAGTCGGGCACATCACGCTCCGGGCTGCAACACCCGAGCATTTGGCCGCTCGTGTAGCTAAGCTTCCTGAGTTTTTTCAGCGGCCCGAATTTTGCCTCGAGGCCGCGTTTGGGAAGTCGTCTAAGTCTTGTTAGTACAATATCTTACGCCTGACCTTCCCTGGGCGCAAAGCGACGGCCTCGATCCTAAACCCGCCTCGCCAATTTGACCTGCTGTTGTCGGCCCTCGCTCGCAATGCTACGATTTATCAATTCCATGTCCTACGCTAATCCACTCAGGCCACACGTCGGCATTCCCTGGCGCACGAGCCAGGAGGAGACTCAGCAGAACAAAGAGAAGCTGCGCTACTACTTTGACAGGGTGCGAGAAGCCGGTGGTGAGCCCGAGCCCATTTCTCTTTTCCTCTCTCCCGAGGAGCTTCGAGAAAAGATGGAAAATCTCGACGCCTTTGTCCTTCCCGGGAGCCCCGCTGACGTGGACCCAACGCGCTACGGGGCGAAACGCCAGTCGAAGACGGAGTTGCTCGACCCCCGCCGCGATCAGACCGATTTGGCTTTGCTGGCGTACGCTACGCAAACGGAAAAGCCTGTTTTGGCGATCTGCTACGGATGCCAGATTCTCAACGTCTTTTTCGAGGGAAGCCTGATTCAGGACATCCCCAACGACAAGCCTGATGCGCTCCGGCACGGAAAAACGGACTTGGCAGCCACTGCTGTCTCAGGTGACCTTGAGCATCCTGCCCGCTTCGAGCCGGGAAGCCGCCTCGCGAAACTTGCCGGCCATTCTGAAGCGATGATCAACAGCAGCCACCACCAAGCCATCGACCAGCCGGGTTCCGGTCTTCGCGTGACGGCGCGCGCCACTGACGGCATCGTCGAGGCCGTGGAACTTCAATCGCCGACAGATTGGGTCGTGGGGGTGCAGTGGCATCCCGAACGAATGCCTGAAGATGCTCTGGCCCGCAATCTATTTGAGGATTTTGTATCCGCAGCCAGATCGCGCGCAGCTGTGTCTCAAGATCGTTAGGCGAAACTTCGGTTTTCCTTTTCTAATTGTTTCATATTTTTTTCTGGGGGAATCATGATCTCTCTTGCAGGCAAGGCGGCACTGATCACCGGCGGCTCGCGCGGGATCGGCGCCGCGGCAGTGAAATTGTTCGCGCAAGCCGGCGCCGACGTAGTGTTCAATTACAACAAAGCTAAGGAGGCCGCGTCGCAGGTCGAAGCAGAAGCGCGCAAACATGGCACGCGCGTCGAAGCCTTCAAAGCCGACGTCAGCCGCCACGCGGACAACAAAAAGCTTGTGGAACAAACGATTGCGAGGCTTGGCAGATTGGACATACTCGTTGCCAACGCAGGCGTATGGAATCAAGAGGATCTGCCGATCGAAAAAATGTCCGAGAAGCAGTGGGACGAAATGATGCGCATCAATCTCAAGAGCGTCTATTCGATCATTCATTTCGCGGTTCCCCACATGATCAGGCAGAAGTCCGGCAAAATCATCCCCATCAGCTCGACGGCGGGTCAGCGCGGTGAATCCTTCCATACGCATTACGGGGCCTCGAAAGGCGCCGTCATCAGCCTCACGAAAGGGCTCGCCACGGAACTGGCGCGCCACGGCATCCTGGTGAATTGCGTGGCTCCCGGATGGGTCGCCACGGACATGTCCAACCCTATTCTGAAAACCAAGACAGGGCAAAAGATGACCACCTCCGCCATCCCCCTGGGCCGCGCGGGCACCGCCGAGGAGATCGTCGGCCCGATTCTCTTTGCCGCCTCCGACCTGGCCAACTTCATGACCGGAGAGATCATCAATGTGAACGGAGGCGCGGTGTTGTGCGGTTGAAGTTCGCCCATATTCTCTTCCTAAGCCTGTTGCTGGCCGCAGGGCTGCCCTCTTCGGCCTCGGCCCAGAACCCGGACAGCTTGATGCCGGATCAGAGTGCGGTATTGGCAAAAAAGATTCTCGGCCAACTGATTGAAGCCCTAGGAGGGCAGGCTTATCTCAACGCCCAAGAATCGGAGTGCTCCGGGCGCCTCTCCCAGTTCGGGCACAATACGGACCTGACCGAGTACCTTGAATTCAAGGTTTATTGGCACTATCCCGATTGGAGCCGCACGGACTACGGCAAGAAGGGAAACATCATAGATCTTTTCACCGGGAATGAGGGATGGACTCTTGATCACGGTGGAGTGAGCCCGGAGCCGCCCGAATCCATCGCATCATTTCAGGAACTGCTGAGGAACAGCGTGGATCATCTTCTGCGCTTTCGTTTGAACGAGCAAGGAATGTTGTTTCGCTATGGTGGCCTGGACTTGATTGATATGCATCCTGTGGACTGGGTCGAGATCACGGATCGCGACGGCCGCCTGTACCGTCTTGCCGTGCGCCGTGAAAATCATCTCCTCGAGCGCAGCGTCGTACTGGTTCCCAACGAAAAGGAGCTTGAGCGTACGGAATTCACCACTCTCTACTCCAACTATCATCCCCAGGACGGTATTCAGACCCCTTTCCAGATTTCGCGCGAGCGCAATGCCCGCCGCATCTTTCAGGCTTTCTACTATGGGTGCAAATACAATCCCGGCCTCCCCGCGGATTTCTTCACGAAGTCGGCGCTCGAACGGCGTTTCGCCGATGTCGGCGGAAAGAAAGCGCGTGAGCGCGCTGAGAAGGAAAAATAGGGTCGCTCCTGTTTGCGTCGCCGAGTTTCCTTCTTCACCGCATCCTGTCGCGAATTGTTCTACACTGAGTCCTCCCTATGCGGTTCAATGCGCGTCAGCTGCAAGCGCTGACTTCCATCTGCGAAACCTTTTTCCCGGCGGAGGACGGCTGGCCCTCCGCCGCTGAATTGGGCATTCCCGAAGCGATCGCAGCCTCGCTTAGCTTCAACCCTCGCCAGAAAGATCGGCAGGATTTTCTTCATTTGCTGAATCTCTGGGATTCCCGGCTGCATTCGCTTTTTTCCGTCGGAAAACTCGCTTCATTCTCCTCGTTGCCACCGGAGTTGCGCGTCCGGGCGCTGTTATCCTGGGCCGATAGTGGACTTCGCAAGCGCCGCGCTGCCTTCCAGGCTCTGCGCAAGGCCGTCGGGTTTCTTTATGTAATGCTTCCGGAATTGGCCGGCCAACGCACCCCCGTTTGGGACCGGATCGGCTATCCGGGTCCCCTCGGCGTCCAAACGCCAGAAACCAGGCAAGCGCTGAAGGTGATGATTCCGGATGGCGACATGAACCTCGCTTGCGATGTTTGCGTGATTGGATCGGGCGCCGGAGGAGGCGTGGCGGCTGCGGTGCTGGCGGCCGCCGGAAAGGACGTCATCGTTCTTGAAAGCGGCGGCTATTACGACGACGCGGATTTCGACGGAGCCGAGTTGAGCAGCTTTCGACGGCTCTACGCCGAAGCCGGATTCGCCGCCACCGAAAACCACAGTGTCGGTTTGCTCGCGGGAAAATGTCTCGGCGGCGGAACGGTGGTGAACTATTGCACTTCGTTCCGAACACCGGATGAGATTCGAGAGGAATGGGCCTCGGAAGTTCCCTGGATCGCCGGCGATGAATATACGCGGAGTATGGACGCGGTGTGCGCGCGATTGCGCGTCAATCGCGATCACAATCGTATTTCCGCAAGGGAACAGATCCTCGAGCGAGGCCTAAAATCACTCGGCTGGCATGTGGATGCCATGCCGCGGAACGTCACTGGATGCGATCAGGGCAGAATCTGCGGCTATTGCGGATATGGATGCGCCATCGGCGCCAAACAGTCCGTAACTAAGACCTGGCTCGCGGATGCGCAAGCGCACGGCGCGCGACTCTTTGTGGATACCCAAGCCGAAGAGATACTCATCAATGCCGGAACCGCTGTGGGCGTCGAGGCTCGCTCTTCCAGCGGTCACTCTATCAAGGTTACTTGCAAGGCTGTTGTTGTCGCTTGCGGCGCCATTCATACTCCCGCGCTTCTGCTGCGTTCCGGGCTTCGCAACGTGCACATTGGGCGCCATCTTCATTTACATCCCGTTTCCAACGTCTGCGGAATTTTTGACGAGGAAATCCGCCCCTGGGAAGGAACGTTGCAGGCAATTTATTCGGACCAGCACCGTCGGATGACTGGAAATTTCGGCGTCAAATATGAAACCACTTCTCTCCAGCCGGTGATCGCCTCTGCTGTGCTTCCGTGGCGCGATCCGCGCCAGTATCGCTTTCTTCTTTCAAGCTTGCCTCATACCGCGGCGGTCGGTGTGCTGCTGCGAGACCGCCATGGCGGCCGCGTCACCACTGACGATGCCGGCCATGCTGTTGCCAGCTATTCGCTCTCGCCGTTTGACTCCGCCCATCTTCGTCTTGGATTCCTGGGGGCCGCAAAAATCCTGGAAGCAGCGGGCGCGCGGCGAATTTTTTCTCCGCACGCCAGATTTTGCTCTTATGAACCCGGCCATTCGGGGTCATTGACGACTTTCACCCAGTCCATGGACGCAGCAGGCTGGGAAAGTGGAAGGCTTGCCCTGTTTTCCTTTCACATCATGGGAACCGCACGGCTTGGCGGTTCACGGAAGACGTCAGCTACGACACCGGACGGCGAAACATGGGAAGTGCGTAACCTGTATGTGATGGACGGCGCCTCGTTTCCCTCCTCTTCCGGCGTGAATCCGATGATCTCGATCGAAGCGATCGCTCACCGAAATGCCCTATGTCTCGCAGAAAAATCGCTTTGACTGATTACTGGTCAGCCAGTGTTGGTCAGGATCAAAACAGGGGATCTCGGGTCCGGCCGCTGTAACATTTTCACCCAGTGCACTGAAGGCCGATTAGGATATAACCTAGGGGTCCCCGGAAGTACAATTCTAATCGGCACTTGTGACGGGCCCAATCTGGCCTTGAAGATGCTTCTAAATGGAACGCTTGGCAATTTGGGTCGGTCGTGGTGTATTTATTTTCTTTTCTCTAGGCAGGTGCGGTGAAGCGCAGGCTTCGAAGCAGAGTTTTTGCGCAGGGCCGAGGCAAAGGGTTCAGCCTCGTAGAAATGGTGGTGTCGCTCGCCGTGTTGCTAATCCTGAGCGCGATCGCCATTCCAACACTAATGCGCGCTTACCGATCCTACCTCCTGAGCGACGCCGCCGCCCGTGTGGCCGGGGTCATGAAATTCACGCGATTTGAAGCCATCCGCAAGAACACCGTGGTTGGTTTTCAAGTCAAGCAAACAGGGGCGAATTGGCTGCTGTGGACGGACAGCAACGGGAACGGCATCGCCGATCCCACGGAACCCGAGGTCGTTGTCACCAACCCCGTGACCATGCTCGGATCTGGCTCAGTTCCCGGCCCGGCCACCATCGTGGCCGCTTTGGGATCCGCTAGCCCCGGACTCACCGTTCTCTCAGGAACCAATACGCTCGTGTCATTCGACGGTCGCGGGGCGGTCAGCTTCAGTGGCTCGGCTGCGGTCTACGTGTTTTACCTGGGAAATCCCAATATCTCGGACATGGGCGCTCGCGCAGTGGTCTTGCTGCCTTCGGGCATTGTCCAGACATGGACCGCCTCGAACGCGTCAGCTTGGGTGAGGGTCAGCTAGAACGATGAGAAACTTTGTCCCCATTGCCGGAAAGACCCGAAAGGGGCTCCGCCAAAGGGGCTTTTCTTTGCTCGAAATGCTGTTCGCGACTCTGATTCTCCTTGCGGGCCTGGTGGGGATCGCCCAGCTCATCCCCACGTCGATACTTCTGGACCAAAAAAGCCGACTAAACTCAGGCTCGCTTGTTTTTGCCCAACGTGAATTGGAGCAGATGATGCAGCAGCCGCTCGCAACCACTCCTCCGCCCCAGTTCGTGGATGCGATCGGAAACGTCTGTTCGCTCGGCGATCCTTCACAGCCCGGAGCCCCCGAGGGAAGTCCGGTGCTCACCATCAACAACCAGGCGATGATTAATTTCGGCGCTAGCACTGTCCCCGGCTACAACTTCTCCTATACAGACCCCAATGATCCCTACGCGGTCACGTACGACGTACGTTGGGCTGTAATCACTCAGGTCAACGGATCCGCGACGACGAGCAGGCGCATCATACTCGGCGTTCGGCAGCTCGGTGGGAACGATTACGTTCCGCCCGTTACTCTGGACTCGATGGTGGAGAAGTGAGCGCGCCTCGCAAACAACGCCCGGACCGAGGTTTCTCTCTCGTCGAATTGCTGACAGCTCTCGCCATCTTTTTGGTGATCTGCGGAGTCGCGTTTGAGCTTCTTACGATGGCCATGAAGCGATACCAATCCGAATCCCAGGTCTTGAATGTCTTTCAGGAGGCACGTTTTGGATTGGATCAAATGGTCCGAGACATTAATGATTCCGGCTATCCACCGCTGAATGAATACACATCTCCACCCTCCAACTCAACGATCTATGCCCTGTCTCCGATTGCCTGGAGCCCAAACTACTCCACCTCCACTTGTGCGATCGGAAGCACCTGCACCACACCCTCAGGCTATGACGTCATCCTGGAAACCAAAGCGAACTCGACCTCTTCGTCACCTACTGTTCAATGGATCCGCTATCAACTAAGCGGCACCACTCTCTACAGGGCCAGCGTTGACAAGGATGGCGGAACCGATCCGGTCGGGTCTACGTCCGGTCAGCTTGTCCCATACGTTCAAAACGTTGTGAACAATGTTTCCGCCGCTCAGATTGCTCAATTTCAGCTCGATTACCCGGACATGTTTCCGAGTGGCCCTGTCGCTATTTTCACGTATCTCTGCGATAGCCCAACGGGACCGCAGGATTGCACAAACCCGGGCGTGGACAACTCTCCCGAAAATGTTCGGGCAGTGGGAATTACGCTCATTGTGATGTCGCCGTTTCCCGATGCCCAAACCGGCAGGCCTAAGCTAGTGGAGTTGAAAGGGCTGGCCAGGCGCATTAACAATACCGACTGAAGACGGGATGAAGCGCAAGATCGCATGACTAACCAGTTCAAAGCACCGCCTCAAAGGCACAATTCCGGAATCGCCTTGCTCATCGCCATTTTCGTGCTTTTGCTCGTCTGTGTTGTTGGCATCGCCATGATGGTAGCGACGGGAACGGAAACGTCCCTGACGGGAAACTACTACTCTTCGACTTCTGTTTATTACGCAGGCCTTGCTGGACTTGAAGAAGGGCGCGGCAGGCTTCTGCCCAAAAACCATGATTACCTGGGCAATGTTCCCGGCCTGAACTACATTCCTTCTGGCGGAGGAACACTTCCAAACGGAAACGTTTTGTACATCCTGAACCCTCTGCCCAGCGAGACAGTCAACCCTACGGATCTTTCCACTCCTTCCACCTTTCCCGATACGGAGTACAACAACGAGTTTCCGGGCGCTCCTCTTTCTTCAGCTACGATCTACACTACATCGTCGGTGTCCGACCTCGGCGGCATCCAGGGTCCCCTTTATAAATGGGTCCGGATAAATCCCGTTACGGAATACGCCCTGGGAGTTGATGTAGATGGCGGTGGAGCACTCAACCAAACAGCTCCGATCTTTTTTGATGGCACTCATTTGACTCGAACAGGTTCTGGTTTTGCCCATCAAGTTCTTGAAGTGACCTCTCTTGCTGTACTTTCCAACGGAAGCCAGAAGCTGATGCAATATGTCGTTGCACCAGACACGCTCAACCTGAATTTCTACGCCGCACTCACTATTGCCGGAAACGGGGTGGATTACGATCCGCCTCCCTATACCCCGCCCCCTCCGCCGGCCCCTCCTCCTTCCTATCCGCTTCATGTCCGAGGTCAGGACCAATATTCTACGGGCCACCCGGCGCCTTGCTCTTCCTCCATCCAGGCGAGCGTGCCTGCAATTGGAGTGATCAATGCAGCGGACGACAATTCTGTGACCACGGCTGTTAACGCCGCTAAGCCGACTCACTATACTGGCGTCAGCAGCGCTCCCAGCATTCAAAACGTCAATGTTGTGGGGGGGCTGCCAACCACCATGCAAACCCCCACAGACTTGGAACAGCTGGTTCAAACAATTCGGCAAGACGCGGACTCCGTCATCACAGGTCCCGCGACCCAGATGGACATGCCCTCTGGAATGTCTGCGTCGAATCCAAAAACTGTCTTCGTCGGAGGTAACCCGGCCGTGCCGAGCCAGGGTAACTTGAGCCTGAATAGCGGCTTCACCGGTTACGGGATACTTGTTGTGACCGGCGAATTCGACTATACCGACGATATTAATTGGGAAGGGATCATATTGGTCATCGGCCAGGGAGTCGTCAAAGAAACCAGCGGCGGAGGCAACGGCGAATTCGACGGTGCCATGTTCGTCGCAAATACCAGAGATTCATCCGGCAATATCCTTCTAACGCTTGGTCCTGCCTCTTATACGCTCAACAGCGCCGCCTCCGACGGGGTCTACTACAATACCTGCTGGATCAACAAAGTTCAGAAGCCGGTCACATACAAGGTCATTTCTTTCCGCGAGATTCAGCAATAAGAAATCCACATTTCGGTGTGCATGTCGCCTTTGGCATGCCGCAGCGGCACTCTGTATAATGTTAGAATGCCGGTTCACCAGAGACCTGCGCCGATGCACGGCACCACGGTGCTTTGTCTCCGCAAGGAAAACAAAGTCGTCCTCGTCGCCGATGGCCAGGTCACCATGGGCGATCACGTGATGAAGCATACGGCGAAAAAGACCCGCCGCCTTTTCAACGACAAAGTCGTGGCCGGATTTGCCGGCTCGACCGCGGACGCTCTTTCGCTCTTTGAGCGCTTCGAAGGGAAGCTCCAGGAATTCTCCGGCAATCTCCAAAAAGCGGCTGTCGAATTGGCCAAGGAATGGCGCAAGGATCGTGCCCTCCGCCATCTTGAAGCTCTTCTCGTCGTTGCCGATGCGAAATGCACCTTCCTTCTCTCCGGCAATGGCGACGTCATCGAACCCGACGACGGCCTTGTGGGAATCGGCTCCGGTGGAAGCTATGCGCTTGCTGCCGCGCGCGCTTTGCTCAAGCATTCCAAGCTCCCTTTGAAGGACGCCGCCCTCGAAGCCATGCGCATCGCCAGCGAGATTTGCATTTACACCAACGCAAACTTTACAGTGGAAGAGTTGTGAGTGCCAAAATTTGGACCATTGGATTGCCGTTCATTGAATATTATTCGCTGATCGCGGGGCGCTGAAAGAACACATGCCAGGCAAGTCGGACAAAGAGTTGATTCTCATGCCTAACGGTGGCCAAGCTCCGCCGGCTGCAACCGAGGAGTTTCTTCCCAGCCTCGACGAAATGACTCCGCGTGAAATCGTGGTCGAGCTGGACAAGTACATCGTCGGCCAGGCCGCTGCCAAGCGCGCCGTCGCCGTCGCGCTCCGCAATCGCGTGCGCCGCCAGAAACTCGCTCCGGAAATCGCGGAAGACATCCTGCCGAAGAACATTCTGATGATCGGCCCAACCGGCGTGGGCAAGACCGAAATCGCGCGCAGGCTCGCTCGCCTTGCGGGTTGCCCTTTCGTCAAAGTCGAAGCTTCAAAGTACACGGAAGTCGGCTACGTCGGCCGCGACGTTGAATCCATGGTTCGCGATCTCGTGGAAACTTCCATTGACATGGTCCGCGAAGAAAAATTGGATGAAGTCGCCGACCGCGCCGAGCAATCCGCCGAGGAGCGCGTTCTGGATTTGCTGCTGCCTCCCTTGCCGCCTCCAGCTCCGGGCACCTCCGAGCTCGATGCCGCAGCGCAACGCGAGCAAAACCAACGCACCCGCGAAAAACTCCGCGTTCAGTTGCGCGAGGGCAAGCTCGATCAACGCATGGTGGACCTCGAGGTTCGTGAGCGCGTCATGCCTTCCTTCGAGATCATCTCCAATCAAGGCGTGGAGGAGATGGACGTCAATCTCAAGGACATGCTCAGCGGATTCTTCGGCCAGCAAAAGAAGAAACGCAAAATGACAGTCGCCGACGCCTTTGAGTACCTGATTCAGGAGGAGGAGAACCGCCTTCTGGACATGGACCAGGTCACCCGCATGGCGGTCGAGCGCGCCGAGCAGATGGGCATCATCTTCATAGACGAAATTGACAAAGTCGCCGGACGCGAATCCGGCCACGGCCCGGACGTTTCCCGCGAGGGGGTCCAGCGCGACATTCTCCCTATCATCGAAGGCACCACGGTCAACACGCGCTACGGAATGATTCGCACCGATCACATTCTTTTCATCGCCGCTGGCGCTTTTCACGTGACCAAGCCTTCCGACCTGATTCCCGAGCTCCAGGGCCGGCTGCCCATTCGCGTCGAGCTGCAGTCCCTCAAGGAAGAAAACTTCGTCCGCATTCTCACCGAGCCGAAAAACGCGCTCCTCAAGCAGTACGTCGCGTTGCTCGAAACCGAAGGCGTAAAGCTCCATTTCACCGATGACGCCGTGGAATCCATCGCCCGCTTTGCAACCGCCGTCAACGAGCAGACGGAAAACATCGGCGCCCGGCGACTCCACACCATCCTCGAAAGGGTTCTTGACGAACTTTCCTTCGAAGCGCCGGATCTCAAGAAAAAAGCCGTCAAAGTGGATGCGGCTTACGTTTCCAAACAGCTTGCCGACATCGTCAAGAATCAGGATCTGAGCCGCTACATCTTGTGATTGTTGAAAATGGAAAATGGAAACGGGAAAAGTGATGCGCCCCTCTCGGCGCAAAATCGATCCTGAACAATCTTCAATCCCCTATTGTCTATTTTCTGTTTTCCTGTTTGTTGCTGGTTGTGCCGTCCCTGGCGAGCCTTCGCCCCCTTCACCTCCGATCCCCGTCGCCGTGTCCGATCTGTCGGCTCACCAGCAGGGCGATGGTGTTCAACTGACCTTCACGCTTCCGGACCGCGCCGTATCCGGCGACCATCTCGCGGCGCCTCCTTCCGTGGAAATCCTCCGTGGCTCCGTCAAACCCAATGGCTCTCCGGACAAGAAATCCTTTCGGCTGGTCTACACGATTCCCGGCGCCCTCGTGCACACTTACGCCACGGCGGACCACCTCCAGTTCACGGACCCGATTTCCCCCCAGGACACCGTCACTCAACCCAGCTCCTCTCTTGCTTATCGCGTGCGCACGCGCGCTTCTCGCAAACGCGCCTCCGATGACTCCAACACGGTCATCGTGCGCCTTTATCCCGTTCCCAAGACCATTGGCTCCATTGATGTCCACGTCACCGAATCCTCCGTTGATCTTTCCTGGCCCATTCCCCAGGCCACTTCCGCCGGCACGCCTCTCGAGTCGGTCGCCGGTTATCGCGTCTATCGCGGCGAAATAGATCCCGCATCCGCCCAGGCCGCCGCAGGCGACATTTCTCAGGCGAAATGGATCTCCCCGCTTCTTCTGCTCGCCCCGGCTCCTTCCAACAGCTACCGCGATACCCTCTTCGACTTTGGAAAAACCTATCTCTACGTTGTCCGCAGCGTTGTGATCGCCGATGGCGAGCCGCTCGAATCCGACGAATCGGTTCCCGCCATCGTCACTCCACGGGACATTTTCCCTCCTGCCATCCCGCAAAATCTCATCGCTGACGTTGTCACTCCTCCCTCCGGCTCCCTCGAGGTGGACCTCTCCTGGTCCATCAATCTTGAAACCGACTTGGCCGGTTATCACGTCTATCGAAGTGAACAACAGGGCACCCGCGGCCAGCTCCTGACTCCGGACTTGTTGCTCACACCGGCATATCGTGATATGTCAGTGCAGCCCGGCCACCGCTACTGGTACACCGTGACCGCCATCGACCGCGCAGGCAATGCAAGCTTGCCGAGTTCCCCCGCGGCCGTCGCTCTCGCGCAACCATCGCAGTAGTCCCGGGTTCTTCCCTGTGGGACTTGGGAGCCCAGCACCCGATGTCTGGTTCTGTACCTCTGCCCGGTTATCGGTGGTTCCGCGCGTTCAGAAACGCGCCAGTCCGGCTGGGCGTGTACATCGGCGTGTGTCTTTCCGTTGTCTTCACGGGCTGGCTGCTTGTCGCCAATCGGGCTCCACTCCTGGAGCGCTTTGCCCTCGAACGCAATGTCGCTGCAGCCGCGTTGATCGTCCTCGTCGCGGTCATTCCGATTCTCCGCTTCCTGCGCTCTCCGCGGAGCCTGCTTCTTTCTGGTTTGATTTCCTGGATCATTTTCAGCTTCATCTACCGGATTCTGTGCTTGTTTTTTTCGGCGCTCGACGACTGGCACACCACGCTTGAAGTGCTCATGATCGGCATCGTGCTTTATCTCATCGCCGCCACGCTCTCCTGGTTGGTTACGGTCATCCGTCGCGTGCGCCATGGCGACGTCCCTCATTTCCGCAATCACATAAGCTGATACACTGAACTCCCATGAGGTTCTGCCGCTTCCTTCCGCTGGATCAGTCCGCAGCACCCTCACCCGCGCCCGCTTACGGAGTCATCGAGGGCGATACCGTCCGCGAGATCACGGCCTCTCCTTGGTCTTCGTGGCAACGCGCATCCCATACCTTTCCGCTTTCTTCGGTTCGTCTTCTCACTCCTGTCGATCCCCGCAAGATCGTCTGTGTCGGGCGCAACTACGCTGCTCATGCCGCGGAGCTCGGCAACGAATTGCCGAAAGAGCCGCTCATCTTCCTCAAGCCGTCTTCTTCTGTGGTCGGCCCGGACGAACCCATCGTCCTCACGAAGTATTCCCAACGCGTCGAGCACGAAGGCGAATTGGCTCTCGTCATTGGCCGCCGCTGCTCGCATCTGGATGATCATGAAGATCCACTCTCTTATCTTGCCGGCTATTCCTGTTTGAACGATGTCACCGCCCGCGACCTCCAGAAAGCGGACGTCCAGTTCACCCGCGCGAAGGGTTTCGACACCTTTTGCCCGGTTGGGCCCTGGATCGAATCGCAGCTCGATCCTTCGGACCTCGCAATCGAAACGCATGTTAATTCTGCCTCGCGCCAGTCCGCGCGCACCTCGCTCATGGCTTACTCGCCTGCTTTTCTCGTGCGGTGGATTTCACGCATGATGACTCTCGATCCCGGCGACGTCATCGCCACTGGCACCCCCGCGGGTGTCGGCCCGCTTGTGGCCGGAGATTCCGTCGAAGTCCGAATTGCTGGCATTGGCGTGTTGCGCAATCCGGTGCACGCTCCCCGCGCGTAACTTCGTCTCTTCACCGTTGTTTCGGTAAGATAGGAAGCTGCGGGGGAGGTTCTCTATCGTGGTTGTTTCGCTTCGCGGAATATCACCCGGGCGGTTTCTTCACCAATCTCTCCGCAAAAAAGGTTGTTCCCCGGAGCCTGCTCTTTGAAGACCTTGTTTTCCGACTGGAAGATGGTTCTCGCCACCGTGGGCGCAGGGCTTACGCTGCTTTTCCTCATTGCATACGCGCTCTATAAACCCGCCGTGGATCCAGAAGAAGCTGAACGCCGCCGCCGCTTGCATCTGAACCAAATCGGCCGCATCGCCGAAGGTTCCGTCGTCGAACTCGTCGAGCATCCCACCGAACCCGATAAAGCGCCGCGCCGCTTTTTTGGTTCCCGCGCCCGCCCGCTGGTGGCCAGCCGTTCGCGCCATCTTGTCTCTTATAGCTATTCCATCTCCGGCGTCATCTATCAGACGGCCCAGGACATTACCGGCCTCGAAAGCCAGATTCGCCTCGAGCGTCTCGTCGCCGGACAGCCCGCCAGCATCAAGTACGATCCTTCCAATCCGGTGGATTCCATCCTTGTCGCCGACGATTGGTCCGGTCTCCGCTAACCACTCAAGCCCGCGTCTCGCGCTCTTTCTGAACTTTCTTCCCAACGCTTCTCTGCGCTATTCTTTCTCCGCGTCTCTATAGTTCCAGATTGCGGATCCATGAGAACGGTGTTCGCATTCATATTCACCACTCTTCTCATCCTCGCCATGGCCTTAAGCGCGGTGTTTATCCTCGTCCGCGCCACTCTGTTCGTCATCTCCTTGACCTCTCCGCTTCAGAGCGCGTTGGCCATCGCCGCCGAGCTTCTGCTTGGTGTTATCCTCCTTCTTGGCACGGTTTGGCTGGCCACGCATCTCGCCGTGCGCATCTTCTCCCCAAAAGAGCCGCCAACCATGGGAGGGCCGCTTGTCTGACGAAAACTCCGCCGCATCCGCTCGCGCCAGATATCACGATCGCATCGCCGACCTTCGCCGCCTCGACGCGGAAGCCGAGGCAGGTGGCGGCCCTGAGCGTCGTGAACGCGAACACAAGGCGGGCAAGCTGACCGCTCGCGAGCGCATCAATCTCCTTCTCGATGAAGGCACCTTCGAAGAGCTCGATAAGTTTGTCCGCCATCAGTGCACCGACTTCGGCATGGAGGAACAGCGTCCCGCGGGAGACGGCTTCGTCACCGGCTTTGGCCGCATTGACGGCCGCCTCGTCTATGTCTCTGCCCAGGATTTCACTGTTTTCGGCGGCTCACTATCGGACGCCAATGCCCAGAAAATCTGCAAGATCATGGATCAGGCCATGCGCAGCGGCGCTCCTGTGATCGGCCTGAACGATTCCGGCGGCGCCCGCATACAGGAAGGCGTCAAATCCCTCGCGGGTTATGCGGACATTTTTCTCCGCAACACGCTCGCCAGTGGCGTCGTTCCCCAGATCAGCGCCATCATGGGGCCCTGTGCCGGCGGCGCGGTCTATTCTCCCGCCATCACTGACTTCATCGTCATGACCCGCGAGACTTCCTACATGTTCGTCACCGGCCCTGACGTAATCAAAACCGTCACGCATGAGGAAGTCACCAAGCAGGAGCTTGGCGGCGCCATGACTCACAACGAAAAGAGCGGCGTCGCCCACTTCATCGCCCGCGACGATGCCGAGTGCTGCGCCATGATCCGCGAACTGTTCAGCTTCCTGCCATCGAATAACGTCGAAGACCCACCCCGCCTGCCCACCAACGACTCACCTACTCGCCGCGAAGAGTCGCTCAATACCCTCGTCCCCGAAGACGCTTTCAAACCCTACGACATCAAAGACGCCATCCACGCGATTGTGGATGAGGGCTATTTCTTCGAAGTTCACGAGCACTTCGCCAGGAATATCGTCGTTGGTTTCGCTCGCCTCGACGGCCGCCCCGTCGGCATCGTCGCCAATCAGCCCGCATTTCTCGCGGGCGTTCTGGACATCAACGCATCCGTAAAGGGCGCACGCTTCGTTCGCTTCTGCGATGCTTTCAACATTCCTCTCATCACTTTCGAGGACGTGCCCGGCTTTCTTCCCGGCACGCAGCAGGAATTCGGCGGCATCATCAAGCACGGCGCGAAACTTCTTTTCGCCTTCGCCGAAGCCACCGTTCCCAAGATCACTGTCATCACGCGCAAGGCTTATGGCGGCGCCTATTGCGTCATGGCTTCCAAGCACATCCGCACCGACGCGAATTTTGCCTGGCCCACCGCGGAAATCGCCGTAATGGGTCCGGAGGGCGCGGTGAATATCGTTTATCGAAGAGAATTGGAGAAAGCATCCGATTCCGAGCGCGAAAAACTTCGCCAGCAGAAGATTGCCGAATTCCGCGAACGTTTTGCAAATCCCTACATCGCCGCAGAGCGCGGCTACGTTGATGCCATCATCGAGCCTGCGGATACGCGCGCCCGCATCATTGCCTCGCTTCGCGCCCTCGAGAACAAGCGCGACGTCAACCCCAAGAAGAAGCACGGCAACATCCCGCTCTAATCGCGAGACCGGCGCAATCGCTCGCCGTCATTGCGCGGCGGTTTTCGCCGGACCACCCACTCCAATCTTCTTCAAAATGTCTTCCATCAGGCACCATCCGCTGAGCCCGGACTGGAACAGATTCAGCCCCACGAACGCGGTGAACAAATACCAGTAATGATTCACCCACGTCCCCAACGCCAGCGAACCGAGCACAAACGTCCCCGCAATAATTCGAATGTAACGCTCCAATGTCACTTCGCACCTCCCTCGCTCATGTAATATAGGACCGGCACAGCCATGCGGGAAAGGACAGTCGAAGCTACTTCCCCCGCCATTAACGAAATCGCCAGTCCTTGAAAAATCGGATCGAATAAAATCACCCCCGCGCCCACCACCACCGCGGCTGCCGTCAGCAGCATGGGCCGGAAGCGCACTGCTCCCGCGTCCACCACTGCTTCTTCCAATGACATTCCTTGTTCGCGCCTCAGCCGGATAAAGTCCACCAGAATGATCGAATTCCGCACGATAATTCCGGCTCCCGCAATAAATCCGATCATGGACGTGGCCGTAAAGAATGCCCCCATCAATGCATGTGCAGGCAAAATTCCCACCAGCGTTAAAGGGATTGGAGCCATGATCACCAGCGGCGTCTTGAACGACTGAAACCATCCCACCACCAGCACGTAAATCAGCACCAGTACCGCCGCGAACGCCAGTCCCAGATCGCGAAAAACCTCGTAAGTGATGTGCCACTCGCCGTCCCATTTGATCGCCAGCTTCGTCGCGTCGGGCGGCTGTTCCGCCGTGTATTGCTCGACCTTGTATCCTTCAGGGATTTTCAGCCCGTCAATTTTGTCGCCCATCTTTTCGATCGCGTAAACCGGGCTCTCCTCCGCTCCCGCTACGTCGCCGATCACGTACACCACTTCCCGCAAATTCTTTCTGTAGATGTTTTTGTCAATCGTCCCTTGCTTCACATGCACGACTTCGCCGAGCGGCACCATTCCTCCCCCTGCCGCTGGAAGATACAATCCGCTCAGGGCGGTCTCCCCGGACCGGCTCGCCCGCGCCAGCCTCACGCCGATGGGCACGTCTTCTCGTGCATTCGGCGTGTGCAGCAGCCCCGCCTCTTCCCCCTTCAGCGCGATGTTCAAGCCCCCGGAAACTTCCGCTGCCGAAATCCCCCGCAGTGCCGCGTTGTCCTGCTCCACTTGGAAATCCAGCTTCGGCTCGTTCGCTGCCACGTACCAATCCACGTCCACAACTCCCGGCGTCGTCTCAAAAATCTCGCGTACGCGTCTCGCAAGCTCGATCTGCCGCTGGTAATTCGGCCCATATACCTCCGCCACCAGCGTCGAAAGCACAGGGGGCCCCGGCGGAACTTCCGCAATTTTTACGCGTGCGCCCCACTTCTTTCCGATCTCTTCGATCGGTCCCCGCATTTGCTTCGCCAGCGCATGGCTTTGCACGCTGCGCTCTTCCGCGCTCCGCAGGTTGACCTGAATGTCTCCCTGATTCGCCCCACGCCGCAAGTAGTAGTGCCGCACAAGCCCGTTGAAGTTGTATGGCCCCGAAGTGCCCGCATAGAGCTGGTAGTTCGTCACTTCCTTCTGCGTGTGCAAATAGCTTCCGATCTCTTGCTCCACCGCCAGCGTTTTTTCCAGTGGCGTTCCCTCCGGCATGTCCACGATCACCTGAAATTCGCTCTTGTTGTCGAACGGCAGCATCTTCACGCGCACCATCTTCAATGCCACCATCGAGCACGCCATCAGCAGCAGCGCGACCACGCTGCCCAGAAAAATCCAGCGTCGTTTTGCATTCACGATCAGCGGCGTCATCAGTCGGCGATAAAGCTTCGTACTCCATCCTTCGGATTCCGTCTCCGCGGGACCGCCCGCATGTCCTCGCAGCAGCCGAAGCGCTGCCCACGGCGAAACCACGAACGCAATCAGCAGCGAAAACACCATCGCGGCTGAGGCCCCCACCGGAATCGGCCTCATGTACGGCCCCATCAGCCCGCGCACGAACGCCATCGGCAAAATTGCTGCAATCACAGCGAACGTCGCCAGGATCGTGGGGTTTCCCACCTCGTTCACTGCTTCGACCGCCACTTCGCTCCACGCTCGCCTGTGGTTCTCCGGCAACCGGAAATGTCGCACGATGTTTTCCACCACCACGATGGCGTCGTCCACCAGAATGCCGATTGAAAAAATCAACGCAAAAAGCGTGACTCGATTCAGCGTGTAGCCGTACGCATAGAAAATGAAGAGTGTCAGCGCCAGCGTCACTGGAATCGCCAGCAGCACTACTCCGGATTCGCGCCATCCCAGCGCCAGCCCCACCAGCAGCGTTACGGAAAGCGTCGCCAGCAACAAATGTTTCAGTAGTTCATCTGATTTCTTCTTCGCGGTTTCTCCGTAATTCCGCGTTGTCGTCACTTGCACGTCGTTCGGCAAAACGTACCCGCGCAGCGCATTTACTTTGCTTTCCACCGCCCGTGCCACGATCGTCGCGTTCGACCCTTTGCGCTTCGCCACCGTCAGCGTCACGGCGGGATACACGCCGCTCGGCCCGATTTCCGCTCCTCCGGTTCCGAAGAAGGCGTAGTTAGCCGGCTCTTCCGGCCCGTCTATCACCTCGGCCACATCGCGCAAATGAACGGGTCGTCCGTCGCGCACTCCCACGACCACCTCTTCCGCGTCCGCCGCGCTGCGCAAAAAGCTCCCCGCCTCTACCGCCACCTCGCGATCCGCAAGCGAATACGATCCCGCATCAGTCCGCGCGTTTGCCCTTCTCAGCGCCTGCACCAGTGCTGCAGGATCCTCGTGATACGCCGCCAGTTTCTGAGGATCGAGCGTCACTCGCAGTTCCCGCCTCTGCCCGCCGATTAGCGTCGTTTCCGAAACGTTTTCCACCTGCTTGATGCTCTGCTCCACCTCCGCTGCCATTTGTCGCAGCGCAAATCCATCGTAATTCTTCCCCCAAAAAGTCAGCGCCAGCACCGGCACATCATCTATGGACCTCGCTTTGATCAACGGCTGCGAAGCTCCCGGCGGAATTTTGTCGAAGTTCGCGTACAGCTTGTTGTACGTCCGGACCACCGCGTCCTCTTCCTTGATCCCCACGTAAAATCGCACGATCACCAGTGCGCCGCCCGGCTGGCTCGTCGAATACAGATATTCGACGCCCGGCACCTCACGCAGCAGCTTTTCCATCGGAATCGAGACGCGCTGCTCCACTTCCCGTGCCGAAGCTCCCGGCATGCTCACGAAGACATCCAGCATCGGCACCACGATCTGAGGTTCTTCTTCTCGAGGTGTCTTCAACACGCTGAATAGGCCCAGCAGCAGCGATGCAATGATCACCAGCGGCGTCAGCCGCGAATCAATGAACGCCTTTGCGATTTTGCCTGCCAGGCCCAGTTTCACGCCTTCTTCTCCCCCGTTTCGGTCACCTTTTTTCCGCTAAGCTCCCGGTCTCCCGGATCTGCCACGTATCTCTCACCTGCGTTCAACCCGGAAAGAATTTCCGTCTTCCCATTGGCCGTTTGTCCGCACGTGACCACTCGCCACTGCGCGATCCCTTCCGCATCCACCACGTAGATCCCTTGCAGTTGTCCCCGCTGGACGATTGCCGACTCCTCTGCCGCCATGCCTTTCCGCTCTCCGGCCAGAAAACTTGCCCGCCCGAACATTCCAGAATGAATTTCTGCGTCTTTTGGCAAATCAATACGCACTTTCACGGTGTGCGTCGTGGGGTCTGCTCCACCTTCCATCTCCGCCACTCTTCCTGAAAAGGTTTTCTGAGGCAATGCATCCAACCGCACTTCGGCAGTCGTTCCGTTTCTCAACGCTCGTCCATTCGCTTCAGCCGTCAACATTTCGGCGGACAGCGTTGCTTCCAATTGAAATTCTCCGAGCTTCTCCAAAACAAAGAGCTGCATCCCCGGCATTACTACGGTTCCCGTTTCGATCATTCTGCGCACCACTCGTCCGTCAAACGGCGCGCGGATTTGTGCATAGCTGGCCACTTCCTGCGCGGCTCGCTCTTGGGACACCGCTTGTGCGCTCTCGGCCTTTGCCTGTTGCAGGCGCGCTGTCGCTTGCTCCAGCCCCCCCTGTGCTGCCTGGTTCTTCGCTTCTACTTCGTCAAATTCCTGAGGACTCACCGATTTTTGGTCGCGCAGGTATACATACCGGTCGTAGGTTTTCTTTGCGATTGTCGCCTGCGCCTGTGCCACGCTCAAACCGCGGGCGGCCTCCTCGATTCCCGCTTCCGCCTGCTGCACCCCCGCATTCGCCGCGTTTCTTCTCGCCAGCAATTCCTGGTCGTCCAACTGCGCCAGCAGTTGGCCCTGCTTCACGATCTCTCCTTCGCGCGCCTCAACCCGCAGAATTGTTCCGGTCGTTCTCGCTGCAATGTCCGCTGTCGCCACGGAGATTACCGTCCCCGGCGCTTCTACGACGTCGGGGACTTCTTGCGAACGCACCGTCTCGACGTGCAATCCCGTGACAGTTTCTGGCGCCTCTGTCCCGGCCGATTTCTCTCCGCCGCAACCGAAAAACGGTATGCCTGTCAAAAGCAGAGCAGGAATGATCACCGCAAGCCTTCTGAGGCCGCGCGTTCTGATGGCCTTCATGGTTGTTTCTCTCCCTGTAGCAAAGCTGCATCCGGCGTCAATGTCCCTGCAGAGTGTTCCAGTTCCGCCAGCGTCGTGTGCCAGTCGTACACCGCGGAAAGGTATGCCGAGCGAGCGTCCAGTTGCGCGGACTCCGCTCGCAAGAGCTCCGTAATTGTCGTTAGCCCGGCCACATACCGGTTTTGGATAATTCGCAGGCTTTCTTGCGCTTGATCCGCCGAATCCCGGGCCGCCGACGCTCGCTGCTTCGCGGCCTGCGTTCCCAAGTAGGCTTGCTGCACTTCGAGCAGCACGCCCGATTTCATCCATTCCAGATCGTGCTGCGCCTTGTTCTCGTTCGCTTGCGCTTCGTTCAACCGCGCCTTATCCGCGCCCCCCGCAAAAAGGTTGAACTTTACCTGTGCACCCGCGGTCCAGTTCGAGCCCCCGTTGCCTGCGAACGAAAGGCTGTCCCGCTCTACGTCCGCAAAAACTCCGATCTTTGGGCCAAACTCCGCCTTCGCCGATCTCCTTTCGCTTCCGGCTGCCTCTCGCGCCATCTGCGCTGCTTGCAGCACTGGCCGTTGTTCGAGTGCTGCCTTCTCCCAGTCCTCGACGGCCTTCACATCCATTGTCGGTTCGTTGAGCGCGGCCGTAGCGTCGGGTTGTACTCCCGGCGCCATCCCTAATTCCCGTCCCAGCGCCAGCCGGGCCAGTTGCACTCCGTTTTCCGCACGGATTTCCCGGTCCCGCATCTGTGCCGTGAACACTTTCGCGCTCAACAGGTCCGAATCCACGATCAATCCCGCTTTCTGCATCTGTTCCGCGCGATGTTCGTTCGCTTCCGCCGCTTGCAATGCCGTCGTCGACACAGTTGCGTTCTCCCGCGCCACCACCACACCGTAATAGGCTTCGACCACGCGCAAGATCAGGTCCTGCCGCGCTTGCTCCTTCTGGAAGTCCGCCGCCGATTTCGCTTGTTTCGCGCCCTGCGTGCGATTGCGCGTTTGTCCCGAGTCGAACAGCAGCAACTGTCCGTCTACGCGGGTCTGGATGTTATTGAGGGGTGTCGGTGTGTTGAGGCGGCCGAGATCGAAGTTCGCAGCCGTGAAGCTTTGCTGCTCCAGGAGCGTCCCAAACACGTAGACCGGGTTGTTTCCGCGTGTGAATCCTTCGCTCAGGTCCACCCGCGGGAGCCACGCGGCTTTCGCCGCGTCCGCTCTTGCCGCGGCGGCCTTGGCGGTGTCTTCCGCGCTCTGCAATTGCGGATTCTTCGCCAGGGCCTGATGAATGGCTTGCTCCAGCGTGATTGGCTGCCTCGTGGCCTTTTCTTGCGCCACGCTGCGCGGCACAGATACCGACAACAACACGATGGCGGTGGTTGCCGCGGCCATAATCTTGTCGCCAGCCTTCCGGAGCGATGCGAAGGGCGTGCATTTCGAGGAATCGCGTCTTGGCAGGCATTCGGTCATCATGTGCGCGGGACATCCACACTTCCCGCTTGACAACTGTATGCGTATATGGTGATATAGTCAAGAAGTTTCTTGGGAGTTCGCGCCCGATGACAAAACCCTCTCTCCGCCCTTTCTCCAACAAACGGCTCCTCGACGCCGTGGCTCGCCGTTTCCGCCTCCTTGGCGAACCTTCCCGTCTCCGCATCCTTCAGTTCCTCGAAGGCGGTGAACGCTCGGTCGGCGAAATCACCGCCGCTCTCGGCGGCAACCAGCCCAATGTCTCCAAGCACCTCCAGTCTCTCTATGACGGGGGTCTTCTTAGCCGCCGCCGCGAAGGCAACAGCATCTTTTACTTCATCTCCGACCCTAACCTTTTCAAATTGTGCGACCTGGTCTGCCGCAGCACCGCGCGCAGTGTACAATCCCATTTGAAAGAGCTGCTCGCCGACCGTTCGGATTGATCCAGCATGGAGGCGCCCGCTTGAAGATTCATCGCGTCGAAGTTTCCGGCCTCGTGCATTATTCTTACGTTCTTTCTTCGCAGGGCCAGGCCGCCGTGCTCGATCCCCGGCGCGACGTGGACGTCTATCTGGAATATGCCCACGCCAATCAATTGCGCATCACTCATGTCCTGGAAACCCACATTCACGCTGACTATGCCTCCGGCGCGCGCCAACTCGCTTCATCAACCGGCGCCGAGCTTTGGCTCAGCGCGCACGACAAGGGCGAGGACTTCGAGTATTCCTTCCCTCACCACGAATTCCGGGATGCCGATCCTCTGAACATCGGCGAAATGCGCATCGAAGCGCTTCATACGCCCGGCCACACCCCCGAGCATCTTTCGTTGCTCGTCACGGATCTTTCCCGCGGCGACTACCCGGCGGTCCTCTTTTCAGGCGACTTCGTGTTCATCGGCTCTCTTGGCCGCCCCGATCTCCTCGGCGAAGAAGCCAAACGTGGCCTCGCAAATTCCCTTTTTGACAGCGTCACGCACAAAATCGCCTCTCTCCCGGATGGCCTCGAAGTTCTCCCGTCCCACGGTGCCGGTTCTCTCTGCGGCGCGGGCATGTCCGAGCGTCCGCAATCCACTCTCGGTTATGAGCGCCACACCAATCCCTTTTTTGCCATTTCGCGGCGCGAATCCTTCGTCAACCGCATCCTTGGCAGCGTTCCTCCGTTCCCGGACTATTACCGCCGCATGAAGCGTCTCAACTCCGCCGGGCCCGAGCTCCTCGATGGAATTCCTGGCGGCCGTGCTCTCAGCGCCGGGGATTTCCAGCGCCACATTGAAGACAAGAATGCCGTCGTCCTTGATCTCCGCAGCCCCGAAGCTTTTGGCGGCGCCCACATCCCTGGTTCCATCAACATCGGAGCCGGTCCTTCTTTCAATTTTTGGGCTGGCTGGGTTGTGCCTTACGATCGCCCGCTTCTCCTCCTCTCCGATGGCGATGCCGGAATTGAGGACGCCCGCCGCGGTCTCATCCGCGTCGGTCTCGACCGCGTCGAAGGCTATCTCGACGGTGGCCTCCGTGCCTGGCTCGATGCCGGCTATCCTGAGTCGCATTTGAAGCAGATTTCCGTCGAGGAGCTCCACGCGAAGCGTGCACAAGATTCCCTTGTTCTCGATGTGCGCGCCGATTCCGAATGGCACGCAGGTCACATCGCCGAGGCCCGCCACATTTACGCCGGCGAAGTCACGAAATATCTCGCCGAGCTTCCCTCTGGTCGTCCGCTTCATCTCATCTGTGCCAGCGGCTATCGCTCCAGCATCGTCTCCAGCCTGCTTCTCCGCGAGGGCTTTCGAGAAGTCTTCAACGTCATCGGCGGCATGAACGCCTGGAACGCCGCCCACCTCCCCATCGTTTCTTCCACTGCCGTCTGCGCTACCTAATCACTCGGCCATAGCCGCCGGTCCCATTTCTCTCTCAATCGTTGTCTGCCGGGGTGTTCGGCTGTGTTACGCTCTCCTGCGCTTCTCGTTGGGAGATCTCTATGTGGCTTTGCCGCCTCGCCATCGCTGCGTTGATTCTGTTTTTGGCCAGCTTTAATCTCCGCGCTCAGCAGAAAACTGTCGCGGAACGCCTCGGCTACCCTGCCGACGCGAAACTTCTCATCCTCCACGCCGACGACCTCGCCGTCGCCCATTCTCAGGACGCCGCCAGCTTCGACGCTCTCGAGAAGCATGACGTAAGCTCCGCAAGCGTGATGGTCCCGACTCCCTGGCTCACGGAAGTCGCCGACTTCGCCAAGGCCCACCCCGACGCCGACATCGGCATCCATCTCGTCCTCACCAGCGAGTGGAAAACCTATCGTTGGGGTCCCATCGCTCCTTACGACAAAGTCCCCAGCCTTCTTGATCCCTTCGGCTACTTCCCACTCACCGAGAATGATGTCGCGAACGACAATCCTGCTCAGGTCGAACTCGAGCTTCGCGCGCAGATCAATCGAGCGATCGCCATGGGCATACATCCCACGCATCTCGATTCCCACATGGGCGCGCTTTTTACGAAGCCCGAGTTCTTCGCTATCTACATGAAACTCGCGCACCAATTCCATATTCCCTTCTTCGCCGTCAAAAGTGACGACCCGCAATTTGCCCCGCTTATGTCCCTCGTCTCGGAGAAAGACAAGCCTTTCTTGATGGACTCGCTCTCGATCGCGAATCCAGGCATTCCTGCCGATCACTGGATGGATTTCTACTTGAACGTCATCAAGAATCTGAAGCCCGGCCTGAACGAACTCATCGTTCACCTTGCCTACGACAACGCCGAAACCCAGGCCATCATGGTGGATCATCCGGACTATGGCGCCGCCTGGCGCCAGCGCGACTTCAACGTCGTCACCAGCCCCGAATTCCGCAAGGCCCTCGCCGACAATCGCGTCATTCTCATCACTTACCGCGACCTCGCCAGGCTTTTGGACCACTGAGTTCCGCTTTCCACTGTTCGCCAAACAATTAGACACCTCCTTCTGGCCAACCACTAGGTCTCGTCTTAGCGCGTGCTAAAATTTCGCTGCACCTGGTTCTCCTATGTTCCGCAAAATTCTGATTGCCAATCGCGGCGAAATCGCCGTACGCATCATTCGTGCCTGCCGTGAACTCGGCATCAAATCCGTCGCCGTTTTCAGCGACGTGGACCGCAACTCGCTCCATGTCCGCCTCGCCGGGGAAGCCTATCCCATCGGTCCTGCGCCCTCCCGCGAAAGCTATCTCTGCATTGAGAAGCTCATGGACGTCGCTCGCCGGTCCGGCTGCGACGCCCTTCATCCCGGCTACGGTTTTCTTGCCGAAAATCCCTCGCTCGCCCGCGCCTGTTCTGATGCCGCCATCACTTTCATCGGTCCCCCCGCCGAAGCCATGGAAGCCCTCGGCTCCAAAACCGCTGGCCGCCAGCTCGCGCGCCGCTGCGATGTTCCCACCGTCCCCGGCACTAACGATCCCATCGAAAATCCCGCTGAAGCTCAGGAACTCGCTCGCCGTATGGGCTACCCCGTGTTGCTCAAAGCCGTTGCCGGTGGCGGCGGCAAGGGCATGCGTCTCGTCACCGGCGACTCCGAATTCTCCCCCGCCTTCCGCGACGCTTCTTCCGAAGCCCTGAACGCTTTCGGCGATTCCTCTCTTTATCTCGAAAAATATCTCGAAAAGCCGCGCCACATCGAAATCCAGATTCTCGCCGACGCGCATGGCCGCGTCGTTTCTCTCGGCGAGCGCGAATGTTCCATCCAGCGCCGCCACCAGAAAGTCATCGAGGAAGCCCCTTCGCCCATCATGACTCCTGAGCTCCGCAAGAAAATGGGCGAGGCCGCGGTCCGCCTCGCCCGCGCCGGACGCTACATCAACGCCGGCACCGTTGAATTCCTCGTGGACGCCCACTACGACTTCTACTTCCTCGAAGTCAACACGCGCCTCCAGGTCGAGCATCCCGTCACCGAACAAGTCACCGGCCTCGATCTCGTCAAACTTCAAATCGCTATCGCCGCTGGCCACCGCCTTCCCTTCGCCTGGGAATCCATCACTCCCCGCGGCCACGCAATGGAAGTTCGTCTCTACGCCGAGGATCCCGAAAACAATTTCTTCCCCTCGCCCGGAAAGATTCTTTCGCGCCACGCTCCTTCCGGCCCGGGCATTCGCCTGGACGAAGGCGTTTACGAAGGCTGGACCATCCCCATGGACTATGACCCCCTCCTCAGCAAGCTCATCGCCTGGGGCAACAGCCGCGAAGAGGCCGTCGCCCGCCTCCGCCGCGCCCTCGAGGAATATTCCATCGCGGGCGTCAAGACCAACGCCTCGCTTTTTCGCCGCATCCTCGCCGAGCCCGATTTTCTTCGCGCCGAAATTCATACTCGCTGGCTGGACGACATGCTTCGCCGCCCCCACTCATCCTCCGAATCCGATCGCAGCTGCGCCGATGCCGCGGCCATCGCCGCCGCGCTCTGGCACGCTTCCCGGATCGCCTTCACCTCTTCTCCCGATCCTCGAAATCCTCAACCCTCGCGCTGGAAACTCGAGGGCCGCCGCGATCAACTGGACCGCTCCTCGTGAAACTCGAAATCCACATCTCCGGCAAAACGCGCCTCGTCGAACTCTCTCGCGAAAACGGCCGCCTGCGCATTTCGCTCGACGGCATCTCTCTCGACGCCGACGCCGTCGAAGTCGTCCCCAACACCTACTCCATCCTGCTCGCCGGCGAATCCCACGAAGTTCAAATCGCCCCGCTCCCCGGCGGCCGCATCAAGCTGCACACCGGCCTCGCCGAATTCGTTGCCGAGATTGCCGATCCTCGCTCCTGGCGCGGCCGCAAACACGGTGCCCTTGAAGCCGAAGGACGCCAGCCCATCGTCGCTCCCATGCCCGGCAAGGTGATTCGTTTATTGGTGAAAGAAGGCGACCCCGTCGAAACTGCTCAGGGTCTCGTCGTCGTCGAAGCCATGAAAATGCAGAATGAGGTCCGCTCTCCGAAAAACGGCAAAGTCGAGCGCCTGCTGGCAAAGGAAGGTCAGGCCGTTAATGCTGGCGAAATTCTCGGCTGGGTCGAATAATGCCCGGTCGAAAAACTCGATCAGTGCCACCCCGATGAGCTTGCCTGCCGCAGGTGGCGAAGAATTCTTCCGCAAGATCCACAGACGCGTGGAGATCGGTCCCCTTAACAAGGCCGAGCGCTACACCCTCCACCCGTCATTCTGAGTCCCGGTGCTCTCTACCGGGACGAAGAATCCCTCTTAAGCTTTGGGATTTCGGCCAAATTGTTCAGAGAAGAACTTCAGTCCTGCGGCGTCGCGGGAATCGCCGGTTTCGGCGGCAACGTGGACTTCGCCGCATCGGGCAGCTTTCCTGCCGATTCCAACACTTGCCGCGCCAGGTAATTCGTCACGTGCGCTTCGTCCCGCGCCACCGCCAGGTACGCCGCCCGCAGCAACTGTTCTTTCCGGCTCCGTAGCGTGTCCCGAATCGTCTGCTGCACCTGCGGGTCGCTTAAGCTCCTCTGCCCGGGTGCCTCGCGCGAAAGCAACTTGATGATCCGGTAGCTCATTCCATCTTTGTCGCGCGTTTCCACCGGCTGGCTCACCTGCCCCGGCTTTAGCGCCAGCACCACTTTCTTCAGCGCCGGGTCCACTTGCGGATTGTTCAGTCCCGATTCCGGCACGAATCCCAGGTCCCCGCCCGTCGAAGCTGTGTTCATATCCTCGGAATAATCCATCGCCAGTTGCGAAAAATCCGCTCCGCTGTTCAGCTTGTCCATCAGCATTTTGATCTTGCGCTGCGCTTCCGCGTCGTTCGTCGCATCATCGTTCTTCCGGTTGCGGATCTGCGGATCCTTCCGCGGT
>DATJAD010000123.1:0-23424 GCA_035516615.1 Candidatus Acidiferrum sp. | reverse complement strand
AAGATCCACGGCAGTTTGGCCGAGCATTACCCAGAGCCGTGCGGCAGCGCCTGTGCGGCCGGTGATGGCGTAGACGAGGGCCAGATAGGCGGGGTATCCCGGCACGCGCATATCAATGGGGACGATCTTGCCGGCCACTTTCATGCCATAAATGCCGTGTTTGAGCCAGTTCTGGGCGAATTCTTCGTAGAGGACGGTGTCCCCGGAGGTCTGGGGATACTCAAGGAGGAAAAAGAGCCTGAAGCAGAGGCCTGCCGCTAAACTCATCAAGGGATGCGAGAAAACTCGCTTCATGGGCAGAACGCATCTTACAATAGAGATACGGGAATGGTGCAGTTGGCCTGATTTTTGACGCGGGCCCGGTTGGTCCTTTCCCCAGTTGCCTTAGGAACAATGAAGGAACGCGGTCCCATATTTTATGACGCGGAGCGCGTGCGCTGGCGGCGTACGCGGCGCGCGCTGGAAATTTCCGCCGCTCTGCTGACGCTGCTGCTGGCCTACTTTTTCGTCACAATTGCGGTCAGCGTGAATCTGCCCGCGGGGCTCGTGCCGGATCTGAAGTCTCCCTATCACGCGCTAAAGGCGAAAAAGAAGCATGCCTCGCCCTTGAGGGAAGGGCGGAAGCGCAGGCTGGCCAATCTCGGTAAAGTTCCCGCAAGCTACGATCCGCTGCGCGCGGCGTTTTATGTGAGCTGGGACTCGAACAGTCTGGCCACGCTCAAGAAACACTACAAAGACCTTGACGTGCTCATCCCCGAGCAGCTTCACGCGGTCACGCCGGACGGCGCGCTCACGATCGTTGACTATGAGCGGTATCAGACCGTGCAAGCCACCCCCGCCGAGGCAATCTCTCGGCTCCAAGACGACAAGCTGCACCGGTGGATGAAGAGCGCTGGAGTTGAGCTCCCGATCATGGGCCTGCTGAACAATTACGACGGAACGGCTTGGCGCATCAAGGAAATGTCAGAACTGCTGGCCCGCCCGGCGGCGCGGCAGCGGCTGGTGCATGACACAGTGGAATTTGCGGTGGAAGCACATCAGGTCGGCATCGTGCTGGATTTCGAGGAGGTTCCCGAGCCCAGCCAGCCAAATTTCCAAACCTTCGTGAGCCAGCTCAACACGGCTCTCCATGCGGTTGGCCTCAAACTGATGGTCGCGCTGCCGGCCCGGGACGACACCTACGATTACGCATTTTTCGGCAAACACTGCGACGCCATCGTGTTGATGAATTATGACGAGCACTGGCTGACGTCCCCGGCGGGCCCAATCGCGTCGCAGGATTGGTTTGTGGAAAATCTCCGGCAAATTCTGCAGGTCGTACCGGCGCAGAAGATCGTCGTGGGAATTGCCAACTACGCTTACGATTGGACGGAACCCGAAAAGAAGAATCCAGGCTCCTCCACTTCCTTCACTCTCCAGGAAGCTCTTCTGCACGCCTATGAGTCGGACGCGCAAGTCGAATTCGATCTCACTTCGCTGAATCCCTACTACCAATATGGTGACGAACAGGGCCGCACGCACCAGGTGTGGTTCCTTGATGCGGTAACGGCGTATAACGAGCTTCGCGCGAGTGAGCGGATGGGAGTTCAGGGTACGGCTTTGTGGCGTCTTGGCACGGCTGATTCTTCGATCTGGCCGATTTGGGACGCCACGCGGCCCGACGACGAGATTCGCGCAAAGATTGAAGATCTTCCGCCCGGCCCGGACCTCATTCTCGAAGGCAACGGCGATATCTGGCGCATCGCGGACAAGCCCAAGCGCGGCCGGCGGACGTTTACCTACGACAAGAGTTCCGATCTCTTCACTAATGAGAAATACGAGAGTTATCCCCTCTCCTACGACATTGACCAGCTCGGGGCGGTGCCCAAAAAGCTGGCGATCTCGTTCGACGACGGCCCCGATCCGCAATGGACGCCGAAGATCTTGGACATTCTGAAAGAGAAGCACGTGCATGCCACTTTTTTTGTCATCGGAGTGGAAGCGAGCGAGTGGCCCGGGCTGTTGAAGCGCGAGTATGCCGAAGGGAATTCAATCGGCAATCACACCTACACGCATCCGAATTTTGAGGAGATTTCCCAGACGCAGCTGCGTTGGGAGCTCAACCTGACGCAGCGTCTGATCGGCAGCATCCTAGGAGTCAAATCCATATTGTTTCGTCCGCCGTATGGAATTGACCACCAGCCGGAATATGCGGAGGAAGTGGCACAATTGCCTTTCGCGCAGGACATGGGGTACTTGATCGTCGGACAGAAAATTGATCCGCACGACTGGCAACAACCGGGAGTTCCGGCAAAGGAGATCGTGGACAGCGTCCTTCGTCAGGCGGATGAGGGCAACATCATCTTGCTGCACGACGGCGGGGGCGACCGCAGCCAAACGGTCATCGCGCTGCCGCAGATCATTGACGACTTGCGGGCGCGCGGCTACGAATTCGTATCGGTTCCCAATCTTTTGAATATGACGCGCGCGCAGGTGATGCTTCCCCTTTCCACTCAGGAATGGCTGGAAGCGCGAGCGGACGGCTTGATCTTCGCTCTGTACCGCTGGTTTATTGTTGGGATCACCACGGTATTTATTCTCGGCATCGTTCTCGTCAGCGGTCGCGCGCTGATTATCGGAATTCTGGCCCTGGTGGAGAAGTTGCAGCACGATCACACGCCGATCCCTGATCCTCCTCCCAGCGTTACTGTGCTCATTCCGGCGCACAACGAGGAGACCGTAATCCTGCAAACGGTGAATTCCGTTCTCGCTTCCAACTATCCGGAGATGCACGTGGTTGTGGTCAACGACGGCTCTACGGATTTGACCGGCGACCTGCTGGAATCTCATTTCGGAGATGATCCACGAGTAAGGATCATCCATCAGGTCAATCGGGGCAAGGCGGCGGCCCTCGGGCGCGCCCTTTCGGAAGCAAAAACGGAGATTGTGGTCACCATCGACGCCGATACGGAAATTGAACCGGACGCCATCCGTCTGCTCGCGCGGCACTTCTCTGATCCAAAGGTCGGGGCCATGGCGGGAAACGTCAAGGTTGGAAATCGCTCGCTATGGTTGACCCGCTGGCAGGCTCTCGAGTACATCACCAGCCAGAATATGGAGAAGCGCGCATTCCACCTGCTGAATTGCATCACTGTGGTTCCCGGAGCGTTGGGAGCTTGGCGCAGAAGCGCGATTGAAGCCGCGGGAGGGATTACCGCGGACACCGTGGCCGAAGATGCCGACCTGACGATTGCCATCCGGCGGCTTGGCTGGCGTATCGGGTACGATGAGGAGGCGGTTGCCTGGACGGAAGCGCCCGATACCACGCAGGTGCTGATTCGCCAGAGGTTCCGTTGGACGTTTGGTACGCTCCAATCATTCTGGAAGCACCGTGACACTCTTTTCCGCAGGAAATACGGAACGCTTGGCTGGATTGCACTGCCGAATATTTTCGTGTTTCAACTCGTCTTTCCCTTAATTTCGCCGGTGATTGATCTGGTATTCCTAGGAAGCGTCGCGGTATGGGGTCTCATGCAACTTCACATCTCCTGGTTGCCGCAGTTCAACTGGGCCACCACCGATATGGTGCGGTCAGTTTTGTTTTTCCTGGGATTCCTTTTGATTGACATGTTTACGTGCGTCATCGCGTTTGCGTTGGAGAAGGAAGAGGATTGGACCTTGTTGGTCCCGGTGCTGCTCCAGCGATTCTATTACCGCCAACTGATGTACGTTGTCCTGTTCCGGTCCGTCAAAGAGGCGGTTCGTGGCCGGCCTGTTGGGTGGCGCGGCGTCGAGCCCGAAGCGCCCCAATCACCCGCGCCCAAGGAAGTGGCTCACGCTTGAGGTTATCATCCGTCTGAGTTGCTGGATGGTCCCTTCACCGCATCTTCGGCGATTTTCATCTTAAAGTGGATTTGATGTACGATAGCAATCTCGCCCGAGGAGGTCCCCATGGCCGTCACCTTCACACTGAATGGACATCCGGAAACCGTCGAAGTTGATCCGCAAATGCCGCTGCTGTGGGTGCTGCGTGATACGCTCAGCATGACGGGCACAAAGTATGGCTGTGGCATCGCTCTTTGTGGCGCATGCACGGTACATATTGACGGCCAGGCGGCGCGCTCCTGCATCACCCCCGTTTCATCTGTCCAAGGGAAAAAAGTGACCACCATCGAAGGGCTTTCCGAGGACGGCAACCATGCCGTGCAGAAAGCCTGGATGGAAATTGACGTTCCCCAGTGCGGCTATTGCCAGAGCGGCCAGATCATGTCCGCCGCGGCCCTTCTTTCCGAAAAACCCCATCCCTCCGATGTGGAAATAGACGACTTCATGAGCGGCAACATTTGCCGCTGCGGCACCTACCAGCGCATCCGCAAGGCCATTCACCGCGCCGCGGAACTGCAATCCGGAAAATCCGCTTAGCGATTCGTAAAGAAATCAGAGGTGTCCTATGACGATGTCGCAGACTCTTGACCGTCGCGCGTTCCTGAAAAATTCCGCCGCCGGAGGAACCGGATTGTTGATCGGCTTCTATCTGCCCGCATACGCTGGCGTGGATCCCGCCGCGCGACAGGAGAAGCAAGAGCCCAATCCATTCAATGCGTGGGTGCACGTTTCTCCGGACAACCGCGTGACGTTGATCCTTGCGAAATCGGAGATGGGACAGGGCGTGATGACATCTCTTCCCATGATCCTGGCGGACGAGCTGTACCTGGAGTGGAAATCAGTTTCTGTTCAGCAGGCGGAAACAAATCCGGAAATCTACGACCTCGGCACTGGTGGCAGCAGCAGCGTGAGAGAGTCCTGGCTGCCGTTGCGCCAGGCGGGCGCGGCAGCGCGTGAAATGCTCATCGCCGCCGCGGCCAAGCGCTGGAATGTAAATCCCAATACATGCCGAGCGAAAGAAGGCGGCGTGCTGCACGGCTCGCGCCAGGATTACCTAACGTATGGCCAATTGGCAGAAGATGCGGCAAAACTCCCAATTCCAAACTTCCACACGGTTCCTTTGAAGAATCCCGCTGATTTCACGATTATCGGCCACAGCGTCCCGCGCCTGGACGCTGCTGAGAAGTCCACTGGGAAGGCCAAGTTTGGGATCGATGTTCGACAGCCGGGAATGCTCTTTGCCACCCTTGCGCAATGCCCGGTATTTGGAGGAAAGCTGAAGTCGTTCGACGCCTCGAAAGCAAGGAAAGTTCCCGGCGTGCGCGACGTGTTCGCCATCGATCCCGTTACGGTCAGTCCGTTTTCTGCTGGTGGTGTGGCCGTGGTGGCCGAAAGCTCCTGGGCGGCGATGGAGGGACGCAAGGCGCTCGAGATTCAATGGGATGAAGGGCCGCACGCCAACGAATCTTCCGAAAGCCTGCACCGGCAATTTATTGATAACGGTTCGAAGCCGGGCAAAATCGTCCGCAACGACGGTGACGCAGATGCCGCGCTGGCTTCCGCGAACAAAAAAATCGAGGCCGCATACGAATTCCCGTTTGCGCCGCACGCCACGATGGAGCCTATGAACTGTACGGTTCAAATTCTGCCGGACCGCGCGGAAGCATGGGTGCCCTCACAGGGGCCGCAATTGGCTCAGGACATGATTGCGAAGGTCGCAAAGCTCCCGCATGAAAAGGTTGTCGTACATACGACGCTAATGGGTGGCGGGTTTGGCCGACGCTATCAGGGTGACTTTGCCATCCAGGCCGCGCAAATCGCCGCGAAGACTTCCGGGAAGCCGGTCATGCTGCTCTGGACGCGCGAAGACGACATGCAGCACGACTTTTACCGGCCGGCTTCCTACAACCGCCTGTGGGGCGCGCTGGACGAAAGAGGAAATCTGCTTGCGTGGAAGCACTTCCAGACTTCCACTTCCATCCAGGCGGTGTGGCATCCGAACGGCGAGGCAACTGCCGAAAAAGGCGAATTCGGACAAGCCGCTTTCATTCCCTACAGCTCACCGAACTACCGCGTCGAATACACGCTGGCGAAAAGCGCCGTGCCCCGGGCTTGGTGGCGGTCGGTCGAAAGCTCAACCAGCGGCTTTGTGGTAGAAACTTTTGTGGATGAACTGGCGCACCTGGCGGGAGAAGACCCGCTGGGATTCCGCTTGCGCACGATTGGGAGCGACCGGAAGCTTCCAAACTTTGAAAGTCCCAAGGAGGGCAAACCTCTCGACACCGCCAGGCAGAAAGGAGTTCTCAAGCTCGCTGCAGAAAAGGCGGAATGGCACAAGCCGTTGCCGAAGGGCATGTCGCGCGGGATTGCCGCATTTTATTCGTTCGATACGTATGCCGCTTGTGTTGCCGAGGTGAGCTTCAAGGACGGCAAACTGAACATCCATCGCCTGGTCTACGCGGTGGACGTCGGACGAGTCATCAATCCCGATGGCGTGCGCGCGCAGGTGGAAAGCGCGGCGATCTATGGCTTGTCGGCCGGCTTATATGATGCGATTACCATTAAGGGCGGCCGCGTGGAGCAGTCCAATTTCAACGACTACGAGATGCCGCGCATCCCGGACGCTCCGCTAACCGAAGTGCACCTGATTGATAGCTCGGACGCTCCAACGGGCATTGGAGAACCCGGATTGCCGGTCGTTCTGCCCGCCGTGTTCAATGCCTTCTTCGCCCTTACCGGCAAACGCATCCGGCGTTTCCCGGTTCGGCCTGAGGATTTGGCATAAGTTTCGACAGGCCGCAACGCTCATCTCGATCCGCAACTCGCAAGGTGCTCCTTGTCTCGCGCACAGGCGATTTGTGCCCGACTCAAGGAACGCCTATCCTGCTTCCGCCGATTTGTCGGCCCACGATGATGCAGATTGCCGCTCTCATTTTAGCGTTGCTCGCCGGTCTATCACTGCTGGCGTGGGTTGTGCTTGTGTTTGCCTGGGGCGGATTCTGGCAAATCGTGCGGTTTGACGCCGACCGCGACCCTGCCGGGACCATCTCCGATTGGCCACGGATTGTTGTTGTGGTTCCAGCCCGCAATGAAGCTACAACGATTGCGCAGTCGGCAACTTCTCTTGCCGAGCAGGACTACCCGGGAGATTTTCGCGTCATCGTCGTGGACGATGCCAGCGACGACGGCACAGCGGAAATTGCCGGCGGTGCAGCGGAGAAAGCGGGGGCTCCTTCGCGTGTGGAAATTCTGGCCGCGCCTCAGCTGGCTCCGGGCTGGACCGGAAAACTCTCGGCATTGCAAGCCGGCGTTGAATTCGCTTCCCAATTCGCCCCGGACTACTTCTGGTTTACGGATGCGGATATCGTCCATGCGCCTGATTCCCTGCGGCGGCTTGTGGTTCGCACGCGAACGCAAGGTCTCGATCTTGCCTCCCTGATGGTCCTCTTGCGAGCGGATACATCTGCCGAAAAACTGCTGATCCCGCCATTCCTTTTTTTCTTCCTGATGCTTTATCCGCCTCGCTGGATTGGGGATTCGCGGGCACGCACTGCCGGCGCCGCCGGGGGTTGCATACTTTTGCGCGCTGCCGCCCTCGAACGCATCGGAGGCCTGGCTGCCATCCGAGGCGAAATCGTTGACGATTGCGCTCTGGCGCGGGCGGTAAAGCGCTCCCGTGGTCGCATCTGGATGGGGCTCACGCGCGCGAGCCGCAGCCTGCGTGGATACAGCAGCTTTTCTGAAATACGCGACCTGATCGCACGCACCGCCTTCACGCAGCTAAATTATTCGAAGTTTCTGCTGCTCGGCACTCTTGTGGGAATGCTCTTCGTTTACTTGCTCCCCTTGGTTCTGACGTTCTCGCGAAATGCTCACGTTTGGCCGCTCGCGCTTCTGGCATGGTGCTTGATGTGCGTTTCCTTCATGCCGACTCTGGCTTTTTACCGAGTTTCTCCCATCTTTGCTCCTCTCCTCCCTTTCGCGGCGCTCTTTTATCTCTACGCCACCTGGCTTTCTGCCGTCCGCTACTGGCTCGGTCGCGGCGGCCAATGGAAAGGCCGCGCGCAAGCGCAGCCACACAAGACTTGATCGCCAGTTTCGCGCGTGCTGCTTTCTCCTCGTTGATCTTTGGGAGCTCGCGGCTGGCCCATTCCCGTGCGTTTTGCTATGCTTCATGCAGGTACAGGGCTGCATCCCGTCGGCCGCGTTGCGGCTGGCTTGGGCGGAATCAGGGAGCGGCACCGGAGGCCCAAATGAGCGTTCTACCTCAAGCGGGGAACGGCAAAGTCACCGTACCCGTTCTCCTTCAACGAAAATCCCCCACCTCGATTTCGCGCGAAGACGAACAGAAAATCACCTGCCTGACGGCCTACGACTATCCGACCGCGCGCTTGCTTGACGAAGCAGGAGTGGACGTGCTGCTTGTAGGCGATTCGCTCGGCATGGCTGTGCTGGGCTACGAAAGCACGCTTCCTGTCACGCTGGAGGAAATGCTCCATCACACACGCGCGGTTCGCCGGGGCGTTCGCCGCGCCCTGGTGGTCGCGGACATGCCTTACGGTAGCTATCACTCGGACATCGCGGAATCCGTGCGCAACGCCGTGCGCTTCGTCAAGGAAGCCGGCGCGGAAGCTGTCAAGATCGAAGGCGGAGAGCGGCGACTCGAATTGATCGTCCGCTTGACGGAAGCCGAAATTCCGGTGATGGGACATGTCGGCTTGACGCCGCAGTCCATGAACGCGATGGGCGGATTCAAAGTTCAGGGCAAAACTCCGGACGCAGCCGAACAGTTGGTGCGCGATGCGCGATCAGTGGAGGCGGCGGGAGCTTTTGCGTTGGTTCTCGAAGGCATTCCCCGGGAAGTCGCCGCGCGGATTACGCGCGAGTTGCGCATCCCCACTATCGGGATCGGCGCTGGGCCGGAATGCGACGGGCAGATTCTGGTATTGCACGATCTTCTCGGTTTGACGTTCAACGCCGTCCCAAAATTTGCGCGGCAGTACGCCAATCTTGGAGAGATCATTTCCGCGGCGGCTCGGGATTACTGCGCGGACGTTCGTGGCGGCAGCTTCCCCTCGGACGGCGAATCGTATCATTTGCCGCAAGCGGCGCGAGATTCTAGAACCATCAATATGGACGTCGAGTTGGTGGATTCGGGCGACAGCGAGAATTAGCGGGGGAAACAATGACACCGGAAGAAATGCGGGCGCTTTTCGATTACAACGCCTGGGCCAATCACCGCTCGCTGGAAGCCGCCGCGGTGCTTCCTGCGCAGGATTTCACCAAGCCACTGGGTTCCAGCTTTTCTTCCGTTCGCGATACGCTCGTGCACATCTGCGGCGCGGAATGGGTTTGGCACGAAAGATTTGAGGGCCGCTCTCCTTCTTCGATCCCTGATTTTTCTTCGCTGCAAAGTGTGGACACCGTCCGCACGCACTGGTCCGCGCAGGAAGAGAAGCTTCTCACTTTTGTTCGCGGCGTGAGCCAAGCGGACCTGGACCGCACTCTGGAATACAAGACGATTAATTTTGGCGTGTACCGCAATCCGCTTTGGCAGTCCATGCAGCATCTCGTCAATCACGGCACCTATCACCGCGGGCAAGTCGCCACCATGCTTCGCCAGCTCGGCGCCAAACCGATTCTCACGGACCTGATGCATTTCTATCGCGAACGCGCTACAGCAGCTTCCGCCTGAGCCGCCGCTCGCAAAGCCCAGTGGAGACCATCCGCACCATTTCCTGGATGAAGGAGGCAGCGAGGCGGCCCCGCGCGGAAAATCACGTCGTTGGACTGATTCCCACGATGGGCGCGCTGCACGAAGGCCACGCTTCCCTGGTCCGTCGCGCTCGCAAGGAATGTTCCAAGGTCTTTGCTTCCATCTTCGTGAATCCAACACAGTTTGGGCCGAATGAAGACTTCGCGAAATATCCGCGCAAGGTCGATTCGGACCTCGAAAAGCTCTCCGCGCTGGGCGTGGATGCCGTTTTCGTTCCTGAAGCCGCGGAAATCTATCCCGAGAATTTTCATACTTACGTGACGGTGGAAGGCCTAAGCGATCGCCTGGAAGGCCGCACGCGCCCCGGCCATTTCCGAGGCGTCGCAACCGTTGTCCTTAAACTTTTTCAGATTGTGCAGCCGCATTTTGCCTATTTCGGACGCAAAGATGCGCAGCAGGTCCGCATCATCCAGCAAATGGTGCGAGACTTGAATCTCGACAATGAGATCGTGGTCTGCCCGATCACGCGCGAGCCGGACGGCTTGGCGCTATCGTCCCGGAATGCCTATCTCAAGCCGGACGAACGCCGCGCCGCGACCGTCCTTCATCGCGCGCTGGATGCTGCCCGAAATGAGATCGCCTCCGGTGTGAGGGACGCGCTTCGTTTGCAGACGGTTCTTCGAGAAGTTCTTGCGGCTGAAAGTTCGGTCTCCGTGGATTACGCCGAAGTCGTGGACGCAAATACGTTCGAGCACGTGGCGCGAATCTCGCGCCCTTGCTATATTCTGCTTGCGGCGTTCGTTGGCAAAACACGCCTGATTGACAATATGCTCATCGAACCGGCTTCCGATTCAGATCAATTTCTCTGTCAACTCTGAACGGGAGGTCTTTTCGGGTATCGCAACTCGACGCAATTTTTGGCGATCATGCGCTTGAAGAACCGTTCTTTATCTCCTCGAGCACTTCGGCGGCATGGCCCTTGGCTTTCACGTTGTCCCAGATTTTCTCGATCTTGCCGTCGCCGCCGATCAGGACGCTGCTGCGCACGATTCCCTTGTAAGAGCGCCCCATGAACTTTTTCATCCTCCACGCGCCATACGCTTCAATCGTCGCGTGCTGCGGGTCGCTCAGAAATGAAAAATTGAACTTGTACTTTTTCTTGAAGTTGGCGAGCGCTTTTTCCGAATCCGCGCTCATTCCTAAAATCACTACGCCGTGCTTGTCGAATCCTTTCTTTGCGTCGCGAAACTCGGACGCTTCTACCGTTCAACCGGGAGTATCCGCTTTCGGAAAGAAATAAAGCAGCACTCGCTTCCCCGCAAAGTCGCTCAGAGAGATTTCTTTCCCTTCGTCCGTTTTCAAGCGAAATACCGGCGCTTTTTCGCCTATCTTCAACATAGCTTTCTCCTTGGGAGTCGAATCTCAGGAAAGGAGACGCCGCAGCACGTCATTGACCGCTTGCGGATTCGCCTGGCCTTTCGTGGCCCGCATCACCTGGCCAACAAAAAACTTGAAAACGCCTTCATTTCCGCCTTTGTACTTCGTAACATTGTCCGGATTCTTTTCAATCACTTCCTTCGCAGCCTCTTCCAGCGCGTCATCGCTGACCTTTGCGCCTAATCCCTCCGCCGCCACAATCTCCTTCGCGCTCGTACCGGACTCGAACATCTCGGCGAAAACTTTCTTAGCCACCGCACTGGTGATTTGCCCACCCTCCACAAGCTTGATGAGATCAGCGAGTCCCTCGGGTTTCACGGGGCTGGCGCCGATTTCTTTTCCCGAATCTTTCAGCCGGCGCAGCAATTCCGTCTGCATCCAGTTGGCTGCCCCTTTCCCCGGCGCGCCGCATTTTACTACCGCTTCAAAATACGCAGCCAGCTCATGGGAATCGGTGAGCACGCCCGCATCGTAAGGAGTCACTCCGTAACTGCTCATAAAGCGCGCGCGCTTTGCCGCGGGCAATTCCGGCAGCCCCGCGCGCACTTCTTCCCGCCAGGCAGCGCTTACGTGCACCGGCAGGAGATCTGGCTCGGGGAAGTAGCGGTAGTCGTGCGCCTTCTCTTTGGAGCGCATCGCAACGGTGTACCCTTCGGCCTGATGCCACAAGCGCGTCTCCTGGGAAATTCTGCCGCCGCTTTCGATCACACCGATGTGCCTCTCGATTTCATATTCCAGCGCTTTTTGCAAATACCGGAAAGAATTCAGATTCTTCACTTCGACTTTGGTCCCGAACTCCTTTGCGCCCTTCAGCCGCACGCTCACGTTCGCATCGCATCGCAGCGAACCTTCTTCCATGTTGCAATCGCTTACCTTGGTATACAGCATGATCTGCCGCAGCGTGGTCAGATAGGCGTACGCCTCTTCCGGCGTGCGCATGTCCGGTTCGCTCACGATTTCGCTCAGTGGAGTCCCGCAGCGGTTGTAGTCTATATATGCCTTTTGCGCCGATTCCGCGAATCCTTCATGCAGATTCTTCGCGGCGTCTTCTTCCAGATGCAGCCGCGTGATGCCGATGCTCTTTTTTTTGCCGTTGTGCTCAAGCTCCAGCCAGCCTCCCATCGCCAGCGGAAGCTCGTACTGGGAAATTTGGTAGCCTTTCGGAAGGTCGGGATAAAAATAATTCTTCCGCGCGAATCGCGAATGCTCGTGAACTGTGCAATTCAGCGCGAGCGCCGCGCGCATGGCCATTTCCACCGCGCGTTTGTTCAGCACCGGCAGCGTCCCCGGCAGCCCAAGACACACGGGACACACATTGGTGTTGGGCGGATCGCCAAAACGCGTCGAACAGCCGCAGAAAATCTTCGTCCTTGTGAGCAGTTGGACGTGAACTTCCAGGCCGATCACGGCCTCGTATTTCCCCAGCACTTCCGGCGCCATCACGTCCGTCTCCGATGCGTTCTTCGCCATAAACAGGCGTTGATTATAGCATCAGCGACCTGGCACGCTCGCACGCTCGCGCAGTTCAGGAATCATCCTCTCCGCCAGCGCGAATCCGCCGAACAGCAACGCCGCGTACACCGCGTCTGCGGCCAGACTGTTCCAGAAAAACGGAATTCCCGCTGTGTAGCATGCGCCCAATCCCGCTGCCGTTTTTGGATAGGTGGTCATTGCAGCCCAAACCGCGAAGTTCGTGACCAGATAAAACTGCACGGCGCCGAGCACCGTCGCTCCTGCGATTCGTCCCACGCTGCGCCGTTTTTCGAGCCACGTTCCGATCAGCACGCTGACCAGGAAACTCGCGTACACTACGGGCATTAATTCATGAAAGCCGATGAAAAGGTCCCCCGCAAACAGCGCCGCCAGCGGCAACGCGAATTTCGTCCATCGCTTCGGAAGCATCGCGCCGGAGAACAGCGCCATCGCCCCGATCGGAGTGAAGTTCCACGGATGCGGAGCAATGCGCAGTGCCGCCGCTGCCAGAATGATTGCAATGATGACCACTGTTCTCATGGCCCAATCCGCTTTGTTGTCCTCGTTCATACCGCCACCGCCTTGCCTTCCGGAATCAAATCGCAAAAGATAAATCCGTCCCGCTTTACAATCTCTCCCGTCCTGCATTTCACCGGCTCGCGAAAAATCGGTCCATCGAATACAAACGTATGAAACTCCCCGTTCTCTCCGCAGGGATCAACTCCCTCCGGCAAATCGCGAAAAAATTCTCGATTCAGCTCCCTTCCCGCGAAATTCTTGTCCAGAATCTTTCCATCAATGCAGACCGCCACGGCCCGAAAGCCCTCTCGGCAAAATTCTTCCGCGAGTACCCTGGTTTCGCGCTTCCAGATGGGAAAAATTGCCGCCATCCCAATCCGGCCAAGATTCCTTTCTCGGTAGCTCCGAAGGTCTTCAAGGAAAATGTCTCCGAATGCCACGCGCCGTACTCCTCTTTCAAAGTGCATGCGCAGGGCTTCTTCCATCCTCTCTTCATAGATCGGATTTACGCATTCCGGCGGTATGCGGACCTCGTGCAACGGCAGCCCAACCGCATCCGCCTGCCGCTGCAGAAGTTCTCGTCGCACCCCGTGCATGCTGATCCGCTCATAGCCTTCCGTCACGGTGGTCAGCAGGGCACATACGCTGACATCCTGCTGCTGAAGCAGCGCACGCAGCGCCATCGCGCTGTCTTTTCCCCCGCTCCAGCAAAAAAGAACCGGCTCGCACATCAATTCCTCCCGCCGAACTGGTATTTCATTCCCACGCGCACATCTCGTCCCAGGGCCGGGTACCCGAGCGCATCCTGATACTGTTTGTCGAACAGATTTGTCGCCCGTCCGTAGATGCTCAGGCCGCGTGCAAATTCATAACTCGTAGCCACATCAAAACGCGCATAGCCTGGATTTCTCGTAAGTCCAAGCCCCAGAAAATCGCTGTCCGTGCGCACTCCGCTGAAGTATCCCGCGAACAGGAAGTTGACTCGGCGAAACACCGTGGTCGCGGTAAAAGACCCGGAGTTCACCGGCCTCCGGATCAAGTGATTCCCCGGGATCAAAGCGGGATCGTAGGCGTTCGGCGAATCTACGACCCTGCTATCGTCATAACTGTAATTCCCGGAAAAGCGCAGCCAATTGAGCGGCGCAATCCCTCCTGCGAGGTTCAGGCCGCGTGCTCGCGCCAGGTCCGTATTGAAATAGCTGCCGAATCCCGCACCACATCCCGGCGGTGGAGTCACCGCACACGGTGCTCCAGGCACGCAAAACGCAAAGCTCACAATGTCGTAGTAGCGGCTGGAAAAGTAATCCAGGGAAAATTGCGCTTGATTGTTGTCGAGCTTTTGCTCGATCCCCACGCTCAGCGTCTTGCTCTCCTCGGGCTTGAGCACGGGATTGCCCGGATCGCATGGATCTGTCCCGAATGTCTGGTCGAACCGCGGTTCCTTGATCCCTTCCCCGTAAAACAGGCGAAACCGCGTTTCTCCCCAGAAGCCCCTGCCCTGGAGCAGCACGAGCGACGCTCCCGCGCGCGGCACCACGCGCGTTCCGAACGCAGCGTTTGCTTCGGCTCTCACCCCAAAATCGAGCGAAGCGCGCGGATGCGGCAAGTAATGAAAATCCAGGAATCCGCCTTGGTTATTCCTCCGCAGATGCTGCCCCAGGTACCAGATTCCCGCGTTTTCCACTTCATATTGGTAGCCGGCGGTCGCGCTGAAATTGGAGTGCACATAGCTGGTCTGCGCATTGATGCTCGCCCGGTTGTATTGATACTTGCTCGCCGGATAGGTGTAATCGCAAAACTCCGCCGTCGCGACGGAATTCGGGCTCGAAGGATCCTGCGGGCAAAAGACATTGGGGTCGGTCGCATAGAAACTCTGGATCGGATTGGCGTCCAGTTCGCGGTTATAGGATTCCGCTCCGCTGATTTCGTGATGCCAGTGGTCTCCTGTTGCCAAATCCCAACGCGCGTTCGAGCTGAAGAAGTGGTAGTCCGTGTGCGCGTCCCGGTTCGGCGGCGTAAACAGCGTTTGTCCCGGAGTCTGCGCGTTACTCGTGTTGTTGCGAAGGGTCAGCCGGATTTGGTTTGTGCCGCTGAAGGCATATCCGAAGTTTCCGGAGAGTGTGCGGTTCAGAAAATAGTCGTAGTCTTCCGGCCCTTCCGTCGTGAAATACGACGCCGCGCCAGAATAATCAAAGTTTCCCAGCTTTCCGCTCAGATCAGCGCCCGTTCGTGCGGTAGAGTAGCTGCCTCCCTCACTGTACGCGCTGAACTGCGGTACCTGCGTCGTCCCACGGTGCGTGAACAACTGAATGACTCCCGCAACCGCGTCCGTGCCGTAAATCGCGCTTTCCGCTCCACGCACGACTTCCACTTTGTCTATGTTGTCCAGCGAGAAATTCGAAAAATCCACGGCATTCCCCGGTTCATTCACCGGAGTTCCATCCACGAGTACTTTCGTATAGCTCGAATTTCCTCCATTCAGAAAAATGGACGCCGTTCCTCCCTCCGCTCCGGTCCTTCCAATCGATACTCCTGGCGTGTACAGCAGAACGTCCGGTAGAGTGACGGCCTGCCGTTGATCCATCTCCGCCCGCGTGATGATCGTCACCGGCGCCGACGTTTCCTGTACCTGCTGCGGGATTCCCTCCGCCGTCACCACCACTTTGGAAGACAAAGGCTCGAGCTCCATGCGGAGGTTGAGAGTGCGCCTCTCTCCCGCTGCAAAATCGAGCACGAATTCCCGCATCGTGAACGGTGATCTCGTGAAAACGATGTGGTAGCGTCCCGGTGGAAATGTCAGATCGTACGTTCCCGCGGTCGTGGAAATTGCTTTCCAGATGTCTGCTTGCGGATTGCCCGCTAGTTGCGCCGTCACGCGCACTCCGCCGATCCCGCCCCCGCTGGCATCCAGCAGCGCGCCGGTTAGATGCGCGTCAGGCGGATTCGTTTGGGCTTCGGCTTGAGTGTCTGAATGTCCTGCCAATACGAAAAGTAGAAGTGCGGCAACCAAGAAGGGAAAAAGTTGTCTTCTCATCTTCTCCTCCTCTCCCTCACGCGCGGGAGGTGAAGGTTGGCCTGACGAGAACGATCTTTCGTCAGGCTGCAGGCTTCGCCGGTCTCCTGGCTTGGCGGTTTTCTTGAAGCGCGGCCTTCCCGTGGCGCCTTCCGCTCAGAGCGTCCGGCTGTCCACAGTGGCCTGCGCTAATTCTTCCGCCTTACAGTCGCGCGGCGGCGACGGCTTCCCGAGCTGCGGCCCCATGGCCCGCTCTCCGTCTTCCCGTGCACGAAGCCCGCGGTTCTTGTCGAGGGGCGTTTCGCCCGCTGTGGATTGCTCATTGCCGCGGAGCGAAACCGCGGCATCGGGACTGCCAAACTACGTCTGCTGCGATCCAGGCAGCACGCTCACGCGCGGGCGCCCGGAAGCTCCCGACTCCACCGTCAGCGTCGCCTGGAAAACTTGTTCCAGCAAATCTCTTCGGTACACGCTCGCGGGAGATCCCACCCGGAGGCACTTCCCCCTCTGTAACAAAACCACCTGATCCGCATATTCCGCCGCCAGGTTCAACTCGTGCGTCACAACGATCACCGTGTAGCGGTTTTCGCCTGCCAGGCGCCGCAGCGTGTCCAGCAGATCCACTTGCGCTCCGATGTCCAGGTGCAGTGTCGGTTCATCCAACAGCAGAAGCAGCGGTTGCTGTGCCAGTGCCCGCGCCAGAATCACGCGCTGTTTCTCGCCGCCGGAAATCTGGTCCATCCGCCGGTCGCTCAAATCTTCCGCGCCCACCTGGGCCAGCGCGTTCTTTGCAATGAGCATGTCGTCATCCGTCTCGAACTGCAGCGATTTCCCGTACGGATGCCGCCCCTGCAGCACGAATTCCCAGGCTCTCGAAGGGAACAACAGCGGGCTCTCCTGCTGCACCATCGCAATGCGCTGCGCCCGCGTCCGCGGATCCAGCGTGTGCGTCACAAATCCGTTCAGCAGCACGCGCCCCGAAAGCGGCTGCAGCGCGCCCGAAACCAATTTCAACAAAGTGGATTTGCCGCTCGCGTTTGGCCCAAGAATGGCCACGATCTCCGCGGGCTTAGCCTGGAAGCTCGTCGCTTCCAGCGTGAACACCGGCGCCTGCGAAGGGTTCGGAGTATGTGCGAAGCTCACTTGTTCCACGCTCAGCCGGACATCCGCCGGTCCGTGCCCTGCGTCCGGCGACTTGTAAACCGCCGTCGCGCTCTTGGTTGCGGTCATGCCAGCCTCCGCCGCAGCAAATAGAGGAACAGTGGTGCTCCGGCCACCGCCGTAACTGCTCCTACCGAAAGTTCAGCCGGCGCTGCCACAGTGCGCGCCAGCGTGTCCGCGATCACCACGGCAATCGCGCCGCCCAACGCCGCCGTCGGCAGCAGCACGCGATGGTCCGCTCCAAAGATCATCCTCATCACATGTGGCACCAGCAGTCCCACGTACCCGATCGCGCCGCTCACCGCCACCGCGAGCCCCGTAAGCGCCGACGCCGCGATATACACCACCAGACGCACGCGTCCCACGTCCACGCCCAGGTGCATCGCTTCCTTTTCCCCCGCAAGCAGCAAATTCAAATCCGAAGCCGTCGTGTAAATGAAAAATGTGGCGACAAAAAATCCCGCCTGCAATGTCCAGCGTACTGTCGCCTGTACCGGCGTGGATAAGTCGCCCATCAGCCAGAACGCCATTCCGCGCAAATCGCGCCCTGCCAGCGTCGTCATCAGGAACAAAATGATCGCCGAGAGAAACGAAGCCGTGATGATTCCGCCCAGCAGTAGAGTGCTGCTGTCAATCTGGCCTTCGCGTCTTCCAAGGAAGTACACCGCAGCGATCGTCGCCACCGCTCCCAAAAACGCGCCGAGAGGAGTGAACAGCGCAGCAATCGCGGGCGGCAGCGAAAAGTAAGGCTCGACGATCAGCGCCACAATCGCGCCGACCGCCGCTCCGCTCGAAACTCCCAGAACGTACGGATCGGCCAGCGGATTGCGCAAAAGTGCCTGAAAGCTCGTTCCCGCTACGGAAAGCGAAGCTCCCACAAAAATCGCCAAGATGATCCGTGGCAATCGCAAATTGAACACGATCAGGCTATATTCGCTGTTGATCGCGCTGCGCTTCCCGATCACCACATAAAGCAAATCGCGCCCCAAACCGTAGAGTGAAACCGGCACAGCGCCCATCTTCAGTGCCAGCACCACGACGACAAACAGAATCGCCAGCAGCACAGCGCAGCGCGCCAGAACTCCTCCGGCCGTTAATGCGCGCATGCAGGCATCTCCTCTTCTTTTGCTCTGGCCACCTTCATTCGTCGCCGCTCGCGTTTTGAGTTCGGTTCAGGCGCCGCAGCCGGGCTCGTCTGGGTTCCGCCGCTTTTCTCGGGGACGCGAAACGCCTCCGGATGGAGTTGCCGCGCTAGGTCTTCAATTGCGCTTACGATGCGCGGGGCCGGCCGGTTCACCGCGTCGCTAATCACCGCCAATTTCCGCTCCTTTACTGCCTCCAGTGAATTCCATCCCGGGCGTTCCGCTAGCACGTCCAGATCTTTCGCGGCCTCCTGGGAATGATTGGCCGCGAACACCAGGTATTCCGGCTGCAGATGCACCGCCTCTTCCATGCTCACATGCGGCCAATCCTGCTGCGATTCCACGATAGATTCGGCGCCTGCATGCCGCAGGGCGTCCGCAATAAATGTCTTCTGTCCTACAGAGATCAGGGGCGCCGTCCAAACCACGAACAAAACGCGCTTCACCGGCACCCCCTCGAGGCGCTCCTTCAGAGCCGCCAGCCTTCGGTCCAGATCGGTCGCCAGAGCCGCTCCTGCTTCGCGTGCTCCTAAAACATCCGCCAACCTCCGCGATGACGTCACAATCTCTTCCACTGTGTGCGGGTCCGTTGCGTAGGTCGGAATCCCCAATTCTTCCAGCGCATTCACGGTCTCCAATCGGTTCAAGCTCTTCGTCACCAGCACCAGGTCTGGGCGCAGCGCGGCCACCTCCTCCATGTTCGGATTGATCGCCCCGCCCACTTTGTGTTTCTTCATCGCGTCGGGCGGGTAGTCGCAATAGTCCGTGTCTCCTACCAGCAAATTCTGCAGCCCTAACGCATAAATCGTTTCCGTCAAGCTGGGTGCCAGCGAAACAATGCGCCGCACCGTCTGCGGTATCCGTACCGTACGCCCCACCTCGTCCGTAACTTCCCGAAACTTTCCGGGTGCTCCCCCGCTTTCCCGGAGCGAATTCTGTCTCGATCCCGCGCCCACTGGCCCGGCAAGCAAGGTCATCCCAAGAAACACGCAGATCCCAGCGCAAATTCTAGGTATTTCGCTCGCCCCTCTGTATCTGCGGAATATCAGCATATTGTCAGCAGCTTTTCCCTGCCCCTGAAAATCAAAAAGCCCCGCGAGATCCTCGGGGGCTTCCTGCTGCGTCCTTTCTCGCGAAGAACGCCGCCAATCCGCGGCACGGGAGGGTAGTCTGGCTCGCGGCTTCTCCAGCCGCTTACAGTGGCGGGACCGCGGCCGATTCACACGGCCTTCCCCGCTCCTCGCGCCTGCAAATTTGTGCCTTGAGTTTAGGCTGACCGATGCGCTGAGTCAATTGGCACGATGCCAAGGCCTCGCAACTTCTATTTGTTCTTCCACACCGGCTTGCGCTTTTCCACCAGCGCGTGCAAACCTTCCTGCGAGTCCTCCAGCCGGTATAGTTCGTTCAGGAAAATATCCATCGAATGCTTTAAGCCGTCGCGTAGGCTCAATCCAATCCCGCCGAGGATCGCTCTCTTCGCCATCGCCAGCACCGGCCCGGAGTGCGCTGCCATTCTCGAGCTCAATTCCTTGACCGTCTTTTCCAGTTGCGCTTCCGGCACCAGCCGGTTCACCAACCCCAGTTCCAGCGCTCGCTCCGCTGTCACCGGCTCTCCCATCAACACCAGCTCCAGCGCCGTTTTCGGCCCCACTAAATAGGGCAGAATCGTGGACGCCAGCGGCGGAAACACGCCGATGGAGATCTCCGGCTGCGCGAACCGCGCCTTTGGCGTCGCGATCACCAGGTCTCCGAATGCCGCCAGTTCCGCCCCGCCGCCGATCGCCGGCCCGTTCACCACGCACACCACCGGTTTCGCCGTTTCCAGCATCGCCGCGAACACCGCGTGAAACGCATCCAGCATCTGAAACACGCGCTGCGAGGTGTACTCCCCGGCCTCGATCCCTCCGCAAAACACTTTGCACGCGGAATCCAGCAGGATCAGCTTGATCTGATCCCGCTCGCCCATGTACTCGATCCCGTCCGCCAGCTCCCGCAGCATCGCTTCGTTCAGCAGGTTGTGGTCCGGCCGGCTCAGCGTCATCTGCGCGACGCCATCCTCCAACCTCACCTTCACGAACTCGAATTCTTCCGGCTTCCGCTTCCGCCGCTGCGTCAAATACTCATCTGCATTCGGTGTATCCACAATGTTCCTGCCCTCCGCGGAAATTCCCGCGCATTTTCGGAGCTATCCTTCGCATCCTAGCACGCGCCCCGCGCGCCCTGGCCAATCATCGCGCATCGCGTGCGCAAAGAGTCTGCGCCTTCTTCTTTGCTGGCCGCTTGCTCTATTCCATGGCAATATCTCCCTGCGTTTGTCATGTCTCTCGACGGCCTAGCCACTGCCATTCGATTCAAAGACGCGCTCGACTCCGAAGGCTTTCCGCCCGCGCCTGCCTGGAACTCTGTTCCCGCCATCCTCTTCAACACGGATTGGCAAGGCAAAAATCCCGATCCTCACCGCGAAACCGAGGTTGGTCTTCTCTGGACTCCGGAGACTCTTTTTCTCCGTTTCCGCTGCCGCTATCGCACCATCACTGTTTTTCCCGACGCCGATCCTTCCGGCCGTCGCGACCTTCTCTGGGACCGCGACGTCGCCGAAGTCTTCCTCCAACCCGATCCTTCCGTCCCCCGCCGCTATTTCGAATTCGAAGTCAGCCCCAACGGCTTCTGGATTGATCTCGACATCCGCCCCAACGAAAAGCTCGATCCCGACAGCGGCATGAAGTGCCGCGCCCATCGCAGCGACGCGCAAAAACTCTGGTTCGCCGAACTCGCCATCCCCATGCCTTCTCTCGCGCCTGCTTTCAATCCGGGATCATCCTGGCGCGTCAATTTCTTCCGCGTCGAAGGCGCCTCCGAGCCCCGCTTCTATTCTTCTTGGCGTCCAACCAACACTCCGCAACCAGACTTCCACGTCCCCTCCGCCTTCGGCCAATTGGTTTTTCGCTGAACTCGTTTAGATTTGTGGCATCGCCAGGGCATGCCGCAGGCTTCGTGCGCTTTTTTAATGAGTAGAATCCTGGTCTTTCGAGAAAGTCCACTGCCAGGATCGGTTCGTCTCGTCGGGCAAACTTCTGCGTCACTCGCCTGTGTCGCTTGGTAATGCAGCGGCCTGATTCCTGGGGTTACATCGAATCCGCAATCTTCTTTGCCAGCGGCAGCACATCGTCCGTTGTACACGGACACATCATGTACATGATCTTCACCAGCTTGTTCCCTTTCCTCACCATCAGAATCACTCCGCCCGTCTGAAACGCCTCATCCCCCACCCCGGGAACCATCTGCCCTCCTGCCGGTCCAAGTGCGCCCATCATCTTCTCCGTTAATTTCATCGTCGCCATCGCGTTGCCGCTCGTGTCCATCGAGAATTGGAACACCGGCGTTTCTCCGGGATGCTCCGAAGGATTCGCTCCTCCTTGTTGCTCTTCGTTCCGGAAGAAGCTCTTTCCCATATTTTCCATTTGGGCCTGCGCGTTCTTGTCCGCGTTTTTCCCCATCAAAAGCGTCGCATGTTTTGCCGTAAAGTCTCCCGGATCGCCTTTTGCGCTGTACGTGCATCCCGGATCGCCGCCCTCCGGCGGTTCCGCCCTCACGATCTCTGCCTTTACCGCCTGGCTCACTTCCGCATTGCTCAGCCACGAGCACAAGTTCATTCCCACTGTGCTCGTTTGGGTCTGAGACGTATTGTCCTGGTTCAATCCCAGGCTTGCCATCTTCTGTTTCACGCGATGCCCCACATACCAAATTCCTGCGATCGCCGCTCCCACGAACAGCACGAACACAACCGCCAGCCCCAGCAGCACCTTGATTAGTGTCCCGCCGCCCTTCTTCGCCGCAGGCGCCGCCATCGCGGGTGCCGAACTCACTGGCGCCGCGGCCGCAGGAGGAGTTGTTGCTGGCGCTGCGGGCCTCGCTGCCTGTGCTTGTGGCGCCGCAGGTGCCTGCTGCGCCGCCTGCCCCTGCTGCACCGCAGGTGCTGACGGCGATCCGGCTCCCACGCTCGCTCCGCACTTCATGCAAAACGCTTGCCCGCTCTCGTGCGGACTCCCGCACTTCACGCAAAATCCCGCTATGTTCGCCATCTGTCCCCTCCTGGCGGTTCAATGTCTTCGCGCCGCCGTCCCATCACGGCAAATTCTTCAAAGTAGCTCGCCGCGCTCCTGGCGCCTTCCCTCAGGGCGCCATTCTGGGATGTACTATTTCTCCCGAACGCGCCCATCTGTCAAGGCGTTCGTTCACGACGACCTCTTCCCCTCGGCCCCCTGCCCGCCACTCGCGCAGGCCGTCCATTGAGGCGACGGACCGGCACTTTCTCTTCTAAGGTTTGGTCCATCTCATCCATGAATGCCCGCTCCGCACATCCTCCGAGCTACGACACATGGCGCAGCAAGTTCCATCTTTTCAATTTCTTCCCCTCCCTGCTCGCTGTTCTTATTCGAACCGATACCATAAAAGTAATCTATTGACAAAGTAACTTTTCCGTGCTATCGCACTATATGAAATTCGGTCCTCGCCTGCCCTTCTGCGAACAACTCAAGCGTCAATCCTCCCTCCAACGTCCCGCAGGAGGTTTTCCTGCATCGCGGGATTGCCATCCAACTCCTTTTCCTTCAGTGGGTTACGCACTCTTGCGCGCGACGGCGCACCAACAACCTCTGCATTTTCAATCGCTTGCGCACTCTTTCCGTCATGACGCCCGGGGAGGGGTTTCCTTCCCTTCAACTTTCAACCTAAGACCTCTAATTTCGATACTTGCCTCGGTTGCGCAAAACGCCGCCGCGAGTTTTTTGCCCTGCCGCACATGCAAAAACAAAGGACTTATGACCCTTGTGTCTGCCACACATCCGAAAAAAGGAGGCGCCCCCCCGGAAAGTGTTAACCAGAATCGATCGCTTGCGTCCCGCTGGCCTCGCGCTCGTATGCTCTTGGCTCTCCGCTCCTTCTTTCTTTATCCTTCCTGGGTCATGCGCAATCTAACGGTTCGCCAAATCTCCCAAGTCATCCTTACGATTCTTCTCCTCATGGCTTCGCTCATCATTGCGTCGCCACTCCACGCACAGGAGCCTCCTTCTCCCTACGCTCCCGTCATCACGAAGATC
>DATJAD010000122.1:0-16491 GCA_035516615.1 Candidatus Acidiferrum sp. | reverse complement strand
AAACGATGGGGAAGGCAGAGACTGCATCCCGCGACAAAAACGTTTCTGGCGCTGCGGATAGCGGTGAATCGAGAGATGGAGGAACTCGGGCAGTTTCTTTCCCGGGTCCCCGCCACAATGAATTCAGGCGGAAGGTGGGTGATCCTGACCTATCACTCGCGGGAAGACCGCCTGGTGAAGCAGGCTTTTCAGGAAGGCGAGCGGCAAGGAACGCTCCGGGTCCTGACAAAGCACGTCATCCGGCCCAGCGAAGAAGAAGAACGGGCAAACCCGCGGTCGCGAAGCGCGAAACTGCGGTGCGCAGAAAGAGTCTGAGCATGAAGCGGAAAAAAGCGGCAGCGATGACGGAATTCCACACGGTAAAGCGAATTGACAATTCACGGCTGGTGCGGACCTTCGAGCCGGTCCGGCTGCGCAATTTATGCAAGAGCGTGGCGCTGGGCGGCCTGGTGGCGACGTTCCTGATGCTGTATGTCTTCCAGCACTTCCGGTGCATAGACCTCAGCTTTCAGCTGGAAGCCCTTAAGGGCCAGGAAGCGCAGGCGGCGGCGCTGAATTCCGAATTGAGACTGGAACGGGCGAGTTTGCGGAATCCGATGAGGATTGATGTGATCGCGCGGCGGCAATTGGGCTTGACGGAACCGCTCCCCGCGCAGGTGCGGGAATATGACGTGCCCAACGGAGCGCAATTGGCGGAAGCGCGGCTGACCCGCAGGAACGACGGGCAGTAGGCCGCACACCGAGAAGTCCCGCCAGGACCGTTTTCTGAATCGGCAGAAAGAGTTTCAGGCGGAGCGAACACCGACCGAAAAGAGCCATGCCGCAAGACCGTGACCACGCCTCCAGAGGCGACCGCAGAGCGGTGAATGCCACGGGCAGCCACAGTGCCACGAACCGCCTGCTGGTGGTTGCCGGGCTAGCGCTTTTTTGGATTGCAGCAGTGGGGGGCCGGCTGGTTTATCTTCAGCTCTTCCTTCACAGCGAATACCTGGCCAGAGCACAGCGGCAACAGCAGCGGACCATCGAGATCACGCCCAAGCGCGGGGCCATCTATGACCGCAATATGGATACGCTGGCGATGAGCGTTCCGGTGGATTCGGCATTCGCGGTGCCGAGCGAAATCGGAAACAACAAAGCGCTCGCGGCGAGGCTGCTTTCCGGCGTGCTGGGGATTCCGCAAGACATTCTTGAGGCGCGCTTCGACTCCTCGAGTTCGTTCGTTTGGATCGAGCGCAAACTGCCACCGGACAAAGTGGAAGCTGTGAGGGCGCTGAATCTGAAGGGCGTCTATTTCCAAAAGGAAAATGAAAGGTTCTATCCGAAGCGCGATCTTGCCGCGCACGTGCTGGGATTTGTTGACGTGGATGAAAAAGGGCTGGGAGGCATCGAGTACGAGCTGGACAAACTGATCCGCGGAAAGAGCGAAAAGATTGTGGTGATGGCGGACGCGCGGCAACGGTGGTTTGACGGAGGAGCGGAGCAGAGGGACACCGGGGACAGCGTGGTCTTGACCATTGACGAAAAAATCCAATACATCGCGGAACGCGAGCTTGCCGCGGCGATCGGGCAGACGCACGCCAGCGCCGGCACAGTGGTGATCCAGAATCCCAACAATGGAGAAATTCTGGCGCTGGCGAATTGGCCGAAATTCAATCCCAATTCGGCGAACGAAGCCAGGCCAGAAGCGCGAATGGACCGCGCGGTGAGCGCCATTTACGAGCCAGGCTCGACGTTCAAGCTGATTACGCTCGCGGCCGCAATTGACGAGAACCTGACGCGGCCGAGCGAGGTGTTCAATTGCGAGAACGGTGCGGTGTACATCGCGGGGCACAGGATTCGCGACCACAAGCCTTTCGGCCTTCTCACCGTTTCGGACATCCTGGCCGAATCGAGCGACGTAGGAGCGATCAAGATCGCGCTGCGCTTGGGAGCGCCGAAGTTCTACGACTACATCCGGGCATTTGGCTTCGGACGCTTGACGGGAATCGAGCTTCCGGCGGAAAGCCGGGGAATTTTGCGGCCGGTTGATGATTGGTCGGCGATCTCGATCGGTTCCATTTCGATGGGACAGGAAGTGGGCGTGACGCCGGTGCAACTGATCACAGCGGTTTCCGCAATCGCGAACGGGGGACTGCTGTACAAACCGCAGATCATCGCCGAATTGCGCAAGGGCAATCAGGAATTGCCGCTCGGGGGCGACCTCGCGCCCGGAGTGCCGCGCCGAGTGATCCGCCCGGAGACCGCAGCCACAATGCGAAAGATGATGGAGGGAGTAATTCTGGACGGAACGGGAACGCGGGCGCGGCTGGACGGCTGGACGGCAGCGGGCAAGACGGGCTCGGCGCAAAAGATTGATCCGGCGACAGGGCGATATTCCCCGACGCAGCTGATCGCATCGTTTTCGGGCTTTGCACCGATCAACGATCCGGCAATCACGATCCTGGTTTCACTGGATTCGCCGGTTGGGGAGCACGAAGGCGGCGAGGTGGCCGCGCCGGTATTCAAGCGCATCGCGGAGCAAGTGCTGGCGTACCTGGATGTGCCGCGCGACGTTCCGCTCAGCCCGAAACTCCTGCAAGCGGAATATCATGGTAGGGGAGAATCTGGAGGCAGTTCCCTGGAAGATTTCTCGCCCGAGGATTTTTCGTCCCAGCCCGATCCAAAGGAAGCCGGATCAAGGCCAGCGAGCATCAAGATGCGCGCTCCGGAGGTAGCCGTTTCCGTGGATCAGAGCGGGGATATTCCCGTGCCGGATTTCACGGGAAAGACCATGAGGGATGTCACCCAGATTTGCTTGCGGCTGGGATTGGAGCCCGCGCTGGTTGGCAGCAGTCTTGCAGTGGATCAGGCGCCGGCGCCGGGAGCAAAAGTGCGGCGGGGAGCGAAGATCACGGTCCGATTTGCAGCGGACGTTCCGCAGAATCCGGTGAAAGCGGCAGCAGGGAGCGGCCGCTGACATGACTACGGAGATTTCGGAGAAGAGGCGCGTCGTCGCGGCGGAGCGAGCGAGGGAAAAGCCGGGAACGGCAATGAACGATACGCAAGCACAGATCAAGACGTTAGGCGAGATTTTGAGCGGATCGGAAGCGGCGGACGCAGGATCTGCGGCGGGAGTGGAGATTCGCCAGGTGACTTGCGATTCGCGAAAAGTGCAGCCGCGCGCTTTATTTTTCGGTCTGCACGGCGCGAAAGCAGATGGAAACACATTCGTGCGCGTCGCCATAGCAAGTGGCGCGGTGGCGGTCGTGAGCGAAGACGCTCCTCCTCCGGAGATTCCCGATTCCATCGCGTGGATTCGTGTGAAAGACGCGCGGAAAGTGCTAGCGGTGGCAGCCGGGAATTTTTTTGAACATCCCGGGGCGTCGCTGGAATTGCTTGCCGTCACCGGAACGAATGGAAAAACGACGACTACGTCGCTGGTGGATTCGATCATCAAGTCATCGGGAGCGAAGACGGGACTCTTCGGGACCATCGCATATCACACTCCGAAAGGGGATTACCCGGCGCCCAACACGACGCCGGAATCGGTGGATTTGCAGGGATTCCTGGCGGAGATTCGCGATTGCGGCGGCAAATACGCGGTGCTGGAAGCAAGTTCGCACGCGCTGGTCATGGACCGGCTGTGGGGATGCCATTTCAAGGCCGCGGTGTTCACGAACTTGACTCGCGAGCACATGGACTTTCACAAGACATTCGAAGAGTACTTCGCAGCGAAGCGGAGATTGTTTGAAGGAACGGGAGCAGGCGCTCCGGATGTTGCGGTGCTGAACGCGGACGACGAATATGGGCTGCGGCTGGTGGGACTGGCGAAATCGAGCGTGACCTATGGACTGCGGAATGGAGCGGAGATCACCACAAAGAAATTTCAGCTGACTTTCTCGGGACTTGAATTCACGGCGCATACGCCTCAGGGGAAAGTGCAGGTGGCTTCGCCACTAGTCGGGCGAATCAATGTATACAACATTCTCGCGGCGATTGGAGCGGCGCAAGCTCTTGGGATTGCGAATGAAACGATCGAGGAAGGTATCCGCAAACTACAAAATGTTTCAGGACGGTTCCAGCGCGTCGTTGCGGGGCAGCCGTTCCTGGTGATCGTGGATTATGCACACACCGACGATGCGCTCGAGAATTTGATCAAGACGGCGCGGGAACTGAATCCCAAAGGGAGAGTGATCACGGTTTTTGGATGCGGCGGGGGAAAAGACCGCACGAAAAGGCCGGTGATGGGAGAAGCGAGCGGACGGCTGAGCGATCTGACGATCTTGACCAATGACAATCCACGCCAGGAAGATCCGCTGATGATCATCAGTGACATTGTCGTTGGAATGCAGAAAAGCGGCGGAAAATATCTGATCCAGCCGGACCGCAAAAGGGCTATCGGCATGGCGATGGATGAAGCGCGCGCAGGCGACATCGTGCTGCTGGCGGGAAAGGGGCACGAAACCTATCAAGTGCTCGCGGACCGGACGCTGGATTGGGATGATCGCGAGATTGCAAAGAGCGCGTTGCGCGCTCGAGGGTATGAAGAGAGAGAGAGGTCTGGTGAATCGGAGTTTGGCACCTAGCGCGCTTTGAGGAGGTTAGGGTCGAGAGCGCCGGGGTCCTTGCACAAAGGGACACGCCAAATGTGAGTCTGAGAAAAGGAGGGCTCCTCAGCACCGGTGACCATCAACCGAACCCCGGGTTTTGCCGCTATGGCGAACCCCTTGAGGAAGTTATGCGGTGGACGATTGCACAAGTGGCTGGCGCTCTGCATGCCCAACCGGGGGCCGGGCTGGACCCCGTGGCCCGGGTGGCCGGCGTCTCGATTGATTCTCGCACGGTACGTGCGGGAGAGCTGTTCCTCGCCATCCACGGACCGCGTCACGATGGACACGATCATTTGGGCGGCGCATTCGAGAGAGGCGCTTTGGCGGCGGTGGTTGCGCAAACAAAGCTGGAACAGTTACCGGAGGGATTGCGCGGGCGATGCATTTCCGTCGGGGATACCTTCGAGGCGCTCAAAGGCCTCGCGCGCGCCGTACGGGAGGCGTGGCGCGGAAAAATTGCGGGGATTACCGGCTCCGTCGGGAAGACTACGACCAAAGAGATCCTGGCGGCACTGCTGGGCACGAGGTTCCATGTTCTAAAGTCGGAAGGGAATTTGAATAACGAGTACGGTCTGCCGTTGACGTTGTTCCGGCTCGAAGACACGCATCAAGCGGCGGTGCTGGAGATGGGAATGTCGCGCCGTGGAGAATTGGCGCGGCTGGCGGCGATCGCGAAGCCGGACGTTGGCGTCGTGACGCGCGTGAGCCCCGCGCACCTGGAATTTTTTGCGTCGGTGGATGAAATTGCGCTGGCCAAGCGTGAGCTGATTGAAGGACTGAACGGCCGCGATTCGACGGCGGTATTGAACGCCGATGATGCGCGTGTGGCCGAGTTTGGCGCGTATGCTCCGGGGCGCGTATTGACCTACGGAATCGAACGGCCGGCTTTTTTCATGGCCGAGCAAATTGAGGACCGGGGAGCCTTGGGAACCTCGTTTGAATATGTGAGTCCGGAGGGGCGAGTGCGGCTGGAACTGGCGTTGCCGGGAAGACATGTGATTCCGAACGCGCTGGCGGCGCTGGCCGCAGCGAGTGTTTGGAACATAGGCGCCGCAGAGGCGCAAACGGTCTTTCGCACGCTTCGAGCGCCTGCGATGCGCGGAGAGCTTTTGCGGTTTACGAATGGAGCGGCGCTGATCAACGACAGCTACAACTCGAGCCCCGCGGCACTGCAAGCCATGACGCAATTGCTTGCGGCGACACCCGGATTCCAACGGCGGATTCTTGCGGCTGGAGAGATGCGCGAGCTCGGCGAGAGCTCCGCGGAATTGCACCGCGAGGCCGGCCGCTATCTTGCAAAGACAGGGAGAATTGGATGGCTTATTGGCGTGGAGGGTGATGCGGCGCAAATCATCGAGGGCGCAGTGGCGGCGGGGTTCGACCGCGCGCACACGAAATTCTTTTCGTCTTCAGACGAGGCGGCAGGATTTTTGCAGGAATTTTTCCGCCCCGGGGATCTGCTGTTGGTGAAAGGCTCGCGTGGCGTAAAGATGGAGCGAATCGTCGAACGATTGCTTGCAGAGGAAGGCGCGCCCCAGGCGCCGCAGTCCGAGGTTCGCCACTAAGATGCTCTATTATCTCCTCTACGAAGTGCTGCGGCCTTATTTCAGCCCGCTGAACGTATTTCGCTACATTACGATTCGCACCGTTTACGCCAGCCTGACTGCCATGTTTCTGGCGCTGGTTTTCGGGCCCTGGCTCATCCGCAAGCTGCGCGAATTGCAGATCGGGCAATACATCCGCGAAGAAGGTCCTCAGGAGCACAAGAAAAAAGCGGGAACTCCAACCATGGGAGGAGTATTGATCGTACTCTCCACGGCGGTTCCAACTTTGCTTTGGGCAGACCTGACCAATCCTTTCGTACTGCTCGCGTTATTCGCCCTACTCTCCTTCGCGGCGATTGGATTTCTTGATGACTACGCAAAAGTATCGAAGCAAAGGAACCTGGGCCTGACGGCGAAGCGCAAGCTGGCTCTGCAGTTTCTGGTCAGCCTGGTTGTGGGAGTGTCGTTACTCGTGCTGACCACGCACAGCGCGTACTCGACGCAACTCGTGTTTCCTTTTTTGAAGCGCATCCATCCCGATCTCGTAATCCATTCGCTGATGGCGACGGCGCATCTCTGGCCGCTGGCGTTCGTTCCCTTTCTGGTTTTTGTGGGAGTGGTCATCGTCGGCTCGTCGAACGCCGTGAATCTCACTGATGGCCTGGACGGCCTGGCCATCGGCTGCACGGTGATCGCGGCAGGAGCCTTGACGGTCCTGACCTACGTCAGCAGCAATTTTCGTTGGGCAACTTATCTCGATATCCAGTTCATTCCCAAAGTGGGTGAGCTGACGGTGTTTTGCGGAGCGCTGGTTGGCGCATCTTTGGGATTCCTCTGGTACAACGCGCATCCCGCGGAAGTTTTCATGGGAGACGTGGGATCGCTCTCTCTCGGCGGCACTCTGGGCGTGATCGCGGTGATCATCAAGCAGGAGATCCTGTTGTTTTTTGTGGGAGGAATCTTCGTGATCGAGGCGCTTTCCGTCATCCTGCAGGTCGGTTCGTTCAAGCTGCGAGGAAAACGAATTTTCCGCATGGCGCCCATTCATCATCATTTTGAATTGCTGGGATGGAGCGAGTCGAAGGTGATCGTGCGGTTTTGGATCGCGGCGTTGGTTTTTGCGTTGTTTGCGCTGACCACGTTGAAATTGCGCTAGAGGCGCAGGGACAAGAACAAGATTATGGCTTTTGAACTCAAGGGGAAACGCGTGTTGGTCATTGGGCTCGCGCGCACGGGAATCGCCACCGCTCTTTTCTGCGCCGCGCGCGGAGCGATTGTAGCTGCCACGGACACGCGCCCAGAAGCTGAATTCGGAGAAACCGCAGAGCGCCTGAGGCGCGCAGGGATCGCGCTGGAGCTCGGCGGTCATTCGGAGCGGGTACTTTCCGGACGGGAACTCCTGATCCCCAGTCCGGGAGTGCCCGCGGATGCACCGATCTTGTTATCGGCGCGCGCCCGAGGAATCACGGTTTGGAGTGAAATCGAGCTGGCATATCGCTTCCTGAAAGGAAGAATCATCGGCATCACCGGATCGAATGGAAAAACAACCACCACCTCATTGACCGAACACATTTTGCGCCAATCCGGTTTTTCAACGATGTTGGCGGGAAACATCGGAACGCCGCTGATTTCCTGCGTGGATGCGTCGGACGAGACCTCGATCGTCGTGACCGAACTGAGCAGCTTCCAGTTGGAGCTGATTGATACCTTTCGCCCATACGTTTCCGTGTTCCTGAACCTCACGCCCGACCACCTCGACCGCCATGGAAGCATGGACACATACGGAGCCGCGAAGGCTCGGATCTTCGAGAACCAGACGAACACCGACTTTGCCGTTCTCAATGCAGATGATCCGGCGACAATCCAACACGCGCCAACTGAGCCGCAGATATTCTGGTTCAGCCGGAAGCAGGACGTCGCGCTAGGAGCTTTCTTACGCAGTGACGAAATTGCATTCCGGTCACGCGGCCACGAGGAAACGATTCTGAAGAGGAGCGAGATCCCCCTGCCCGGAGCGCACAATCTGGAGAATGTGCTCGCGGCGGTCTGCGCGGCACGGCTTGCTGGCGCGAAGCCCGAAGCGATTGCGTCTGCGATTCGTTCCTTCGCTGGAGTCGAACACCGGCTCGAATTTGTGGCCGAACACAACGGCGTGCGCTATTACAACGATTCCAAAGCCACCAATGTGGACGCGACGCTGAAAGCTCTCGACGCTTTTCCGGGACGAATCCTCATCATCCTTGGCGGAAAGGACAAGGGAAGCGAATACACCGTGCTGCAGAAGCCGCTGCGCGAGAAGGCCATTCTCGCGCTGCTCATTGGCGCGGCGGCGGACAAGATCGAGCGCCAAATTGCGGGCACCGTGGCCATCGAACGCGCTGGAACCATTGAACGGGCGATGGAAATTGCCGCGCACGAAGCTCAGCCCGGCGACATTGTCTTGCTGGCTCCGGCTTGCGCAAGTTTCGACCAGTTTCAGAATTACGAACACCGCGGGCGAGTTTTCAAAGAGTTGGTCAAGCAGATCGCGGGACAAGTGGAAGGGGCCGCACTGGGGAAGTGAGTCGGGATTCTGCAGGATCAACGCGGCTGAGGTTAGCCTGCCGCAAAGATCGAGGACGATTGAATGCCGAGACGATTGGAAAGTGACCGGTGGTTGTTCGGGACGACCATCGTGCTGTGCCTTTTTGGCGCAGTGATGATCTTCAGTGCTTCTGCAGTCACCGCCGAGCAGGAGTACGGACACTCCTACTATTTTCTCCTGAGGCAATTTGTCTGGCTAATTCTTGGTCTCGCAGGGATGTTCGCACTCATGCGCATGGACTATCGAAGGCTGCGCGAGCCCGTAGTCGTTTACAGTGCCCTGTTCCTCGTCGTGTTACTGCTCGTGGGAGCGTTCTTTCTCGACAAATCGCACTCCACGCATCGCTGGATTCGCTGGGGACCGATAGGGATTCAACCTTCCGAGATTGCCAAGCTCGCTGTGATCCTGTACCTGGCCTGGTTTCTGGATCAGAAGCTGCGAAACACGGCCAGCATGGAATTTTGCAAGGATGATTTCTTGCACAGCGTTCTGCCGGCAATTGGGCCGGTTCTGGTCTGCGTGGCCTTGATTTTGCTCCAACCGGATTTGGGCACCTCGGTGGACATCGCGCTCGTCGCCGTTGCCGTGCTCTACGTCGCTGGGATTTCGTGGAAATGGCTTGCTGTAGGCGCAGCAGCCGCGGTGCCCGCGCTATACCTATTGATTACTCACGTATCCTATCGCCAGGCGCGTCTCACCGCCTTCCTGCATCCGGGCGCCGACCCGCAGGGCGCTGGCTTTCAGCTGCTGCAATCTCTCATCGCCGTCGGTTCGGGCGGATTCAGCGGCGTAGGCTTGATGGAGAGCAAGCAAAAACTGTTTTATCTGCCGGAAGCGCACACGGATTTCATCTACGCGGTGATCTGTGAAGAGCTGGGTTTCCTAGGCGCGATGCTGATCGTCTCGCTGTTCGCCGTTTATGGCTGGCGCGGATTCAAAGCGGCGTTTCGAGCGCCGGACGGATTTGGGAGATTGCTCGCGCTCGGCATCACGTCCCTGGTGCTCGGCCAGGCGCTGATCAATTTTGCCGTGGTGCTGGGAATGATGCCGACAAAGGGAATTCCGCTGCCGTTCATCAGTTATGGTGGATCGAGCCTGATGGCCATGCTGCTGGCGACCGGCGTGCTCCTCAATATCGCTCAGCAGGCAGCCGAAGCATGAGCGGGGGGAAGAGTTTTGCGCGCAGCGTTGGAGCGCTCTCCTTGTGCAAAAAGGGGCGGAGCGCGCCGTGAAATTGTTGATTGCGGGCGGCGGTACCGGTGGTCATGTCTTTCCGGCGATGGCCATCGCGAGGGAATGGCTTTCCCGGGGGAGCGAGAGGGAAGTGGTACTGGTGGGAACACAACGCGGGATCGAAATGAAACTCGTGCCGCAGGCGGGATTGCCTCTGGAAACCTTGCGCGCGGCCGGGCTCAAGGGCAAAGGTGGTCTCACGCTGGCGAAGAACCTTGCAATGCTCTTTCCGGGATTGCTGGATGCCTTCCGGATCCTGAAGAAGCACAAGCCCGTGGCCGCCTTCGGTGTCGGGGGTTACGCCGCGGGTCCGATGATGCTCGCAACCTGGTTGAAGCACATCCCCAACGTCATCCTGGAGCCGAACGCCGCGCCGGGATTTGCGAACAGAGTCCTGGCGCATCTTTCGAGAAAAATTGCCACCGGCTATGAAGTTTCTGCCCAGGCGTGGGGGAAAAAAGCTGTGCTCACCGGGTGTCCCGTCCGCGATGAATTCTTTTCGATTGCGCCACGCAAGCCGGAAAAACCATTCCGGCTGCTCATCACCGGCGGCAGCCTCGGCGCCTTGCCCATCAACCGGACCGTGGTTGACGCCATGGACCTTCTCGCCGCTCGAAAAAACGAGCTGGAGGTTGTGCATCAGACCGGCGAGCGCGACTATAATGCGGTACGTACTGCGTATGCGCGCCGTGAATTTCTCGCCGAGGTTGTGCCGTTTCTCGGCAACATTTCGGTGCGTTTCGCCTGGGCAGACGTGATCATTTGCCGGTCGGGCGCCATTACTTCCGCGGAAGTGGCCGCCGCGGGACGCGCCGCCATCTTTATTCCCTATGGGCATGCCACGGACAGCCATCAGTTGCATAATGCGCAGGAGGCGGTCCGCGCGCACGCCGGCCGGCTGATCCCGGAGCCCGAGCTCAATGCCGCTCGCTTGACAAACGAACTCTTCTCCCTCCTCGACCAACCCCAGGAGATTGAAAAACTGGCGGCGAACGTGCGGGGATTGGCTCATCCCCATGCTGCGCGCGACATCGTCAACCTTGTGGAAGAGGCAGCCGGCGTGCAGGCAAAAGGTCGAGGAAAAGAGTCATGATGGTTTCATTTCGGAATTTTCAGCGCATCCACATGGTGGGAATTGGCGGGATCGGCATGAGCGGAATCGCCGAGGTCCTGTTGACCCTCGGCTACTCGGTTTCAGGTTCGGACACCCGGCTGACGCCGATGACCGAGCGGCTGCAAAACCTTGGGGCAACGATTTTCGAGGGTCACAAGGCCTCTCACGTGGAAGAAGCGCACGTTGTCGTGACTTCTTCGGCCATCAAACCGGACAATCCGGAGGTTGTCGAAGCTCACAAGCGCAAGATTCCTGTCATCCCGCGCGCGGAGATGCTCGCAGAGCTCATGCGCTTGAAATATGGCATCGCCGTGGCCGGCGCTCATGGGAAAACGACCACCACCTCCATGGTCGCCTCGATCCTGACCTCCGCGCACCTTGATCCGACGTTCGTCATTGGCGGCCGCGTGAATCAGGCGGGCACGACGGCGAGGCTCGGCCGCGGCGAATATTTTGTAGTCGAGGCCGACGAGAGCGACCGCAGTTTCCTGCTCTTCGCTCCTGTCGTGGCCGTGATTACAACCATCGACCGCGAACATCTGGATCAATACTCTTCTCTCGAAGACATTCAGGAAGCATTCACGCAATTCGTAAATCGGGTGCCGTTTTATGGTGCCGCCATCCTCTGCTTGGATGAACCGAACGTGCAGGCCATCATCCCCAACGTGAAACGCCCCATCATCACCTACGGAACTTCCAGCCAGGCGGACCTGGTTCTGAGTGACATCAAGCTGAACGGCCTTGGAAGCGAATTCCGGCTGACCTATCGTGGGGAGGACCTGGGAATCTTCCATCTAGCCCATCCTCCCGGGATTCACAACGTGCGTAACGCGGCGGCTGCAGCCGCGGTGGCGCTTTACCTGAATGTGCCGGCCGACCTGATTCGCGAAGGCCTTGCCAAGTTTGCGGGGGTGGCGCGCCGCTTCGATATCAAAGGCACCGTAAACGACATTACTGTGATTGATGATTACGGCCACCACCCCGCCGAGATTCGAGCAACGTTGGAAGCGGCGCGAATCTGTAAATTCAACCGCCTGCTGGTGCTCTTTCAGCCCCACCGCTTTACAAGGACCCAGCAATTATGGGACGAGTTTTCCAGAGCCTTTAATCTGGCGGATGTGCTGGTCCTGACGGACATCTACGCCGCAAGCGAGGCCCCGATTCCAGGCGTGACCAGCGAAGCCTTGGCTGCCGCGATCAGCGAAGCCGGGCACAAGAATGTGCACTATTTTCATTCAATGCAGGAGGCCATAGGCCATCTCCTGCAAGCGGCAAAACCGGGTGACGCCATCCTGACCATTGGAGCTGGCAGCGTTAGCCGCGCGGGCGGGGAGCTGATGGTTTTGCTGGGGACGGAGCATTCCGCAAGTCATGCGCATTGAGAATCCCACCCTCGTCACGGCAATTGCGGAGCTCGGCGTCGAGCTCCAGCATGGTGTCACCCTGTCCGAGTACACCTCGTTCGGTATCGGTGGAACGACCGATCTCCTGCGGATCAGAAGCCATGATTCCATTCCGCCCCTTCTGGAGCTGCTGGACGCTGGCGGCATCCCCCACAAGTTCCTGGGAGGGGGATCGAACCTCCTTGTGGACGACGGCGAGCTCCCATGGGTGGTCCTGCAACTGATCAAGCCTGAGCCCGATGTGGTCCTGGCCGGCAATCTGGCACAGGTGGATGCGGCTGCCGACCTCGGACGGATGGTGACGTTCTGCGCCCGGCACGATCTGGGCGGAATGGAAGGCCTGATTGGTGTCCCCGGAACCGTCGGCGGAGCCCTTAGGATGAACGCCGGGGCGTACGGGATGCAAATCGGAACCTACGTTCGCGAAGTCAAGGTCTACCGGGCGGCCGAACGGAAGATCGAAATCCTGCGCGGAAGCCAAATTTCCTTCGAATATCGTCACACTTCGTTTGGGCCTGATGATATGATGCTCGCGGTGACATTGGAACTTCCCTCCAAACCGTACAAAGAAATCCTCCAAGGTATTCGTATCTGCAACGAAAAAAGGCGTTCGAGCCAGCCGCTCGGACAGAAGAGCGCGGGCTGTATTTTTAAGAATCCGCCGGGCGCTTCCGCGGGCCGCATGATTGACGAATTGGGACTGAAGGAGCTTTCCGTTGGCGGCGCCCGCGTGAGCGAGCGCCATGCGAATTTCTTCGTGAACACGGGTGAGGCCGCCGCCGGAGACATGCTGGCTCTCATCGCCGACGTGCGGGAACGCGTGCGGCGCGCTTATGGCGTGACGCTCGAAAACGAGGTGGTGATTTGGACCGCATAAAGACATTGCGGCGAAGCGCCTCCTCCGCGGCGGAAGCGGAGCCGTACCGGCCCGAGCTGGTTGCTGCCGACGAACCTCGTTACTTGCGCCGCCAAAAGCCGGTGGAAATCCGCCGCAAAAAATTTGGCGGGAACAGCTGGCCGTTCTACCGGCGTGCGCTGCTCTGGACTTTGGCGGGCGCCGGAGCGATTTCCGTGAGCGTCGTCACCGCAAGGTTTTTTCTGTATTCGCCAACATTTCTGCTCCTTAAGCCGGAACAAATTGAGGTGACGGGGAACCACTACGTGAAGCGCGAGGCGGTGCTGGAACGCTTCTACGGCGATCGCGGCCACAGTGTTCTCCAGATCCCGCTGGATGCCCGCCGCAGCCAGCTTGAGCTTTTGCCCTGGGTGGAATCCGCCAGCGTGCAACGTATCCTGCCGAACCGCTTGCGTGTGGCGATCACGGAGCGGACTCCAATCGCCTTTCTGCGTAGTGGTACCGAAGTAGCCTTGATAGACGCTTACGGGGTGATTCTCGATCGCCCGCAGGGAAATGACTTTCAATTTCCCATCGTCAGCGGCGTGGGAGAAAACGTTCCGATCGAGGAACGCGCGCGCCGCATGCAAATCTATCAGGAGTTCATGAAGGATGCGGATTTCGTGCGCTCGGAATCTTCGGAACATGTGAGCGAAGTGGATCTCTCGAATCCCAAGGATTTCCGCGCGGTAATGGCTGGTTTTGCGGGAACCGCGCTCTCGCAAGCCGTCACCATTCATTTTGGCCAGGGCGATTTCACCGGAAAATACCGCATGCTCCTGGACAATTTCGCGCAATGGCAGGCGAATGCGGGTTGCGTGCAGAGCGTGGATTTGCAGTATTCGCGCCAGGTGGTTTTGAATCCTGACTCAAATGCCTGCGGAACACAGGTTCCGGCCGCAAAGAAGACAAAGTAAGTTTTTTAGGGAGAATGCGTTTGTCGAAGAAGGATAAATACATCGTCGGCCTGGACATCGGCAGCACAAAAACGTGCGCCTTGATCGCAGAGATTGCCGAGGAACAAGTGAAGTTCCTGTCGCTCGGCGCGGCGGAATCGAAAGGCTTGCGCAAAGGGCTCATCGTCAATCTCGATGCGACCGTCAGCTCCATCCGGCGCGCTGCCGAAGAAGCGGAAGGCGTTTCCGGCGTTCCGATCGAGTCGGCGCTCATTGGTGTCGCGGGGAGCCATGTCCGTGGCGTGAACAGCCGCGGCGGCGTCACGCTCGGTAGCCGCGGTCGCGATATCGAACGCGAAGACGTTCGCCATGCGGTGGACGCCGCGCGCAACATTTCTCTCCCCGAAGACCGCGAAATCCTCCACGTACTCCCCCACGAATTCATCGTGGACGCCCACGACGGCATCAAGGATCCGCTTGGCATGATCGGACAACGCCTGGAAACAAACGTTCATCTTGTCACCTCCTCCGTCGCTGCGACCCAGAATCTCGTCACCGCGGCAAATCGCGCGGGCATCTTGATCAGCGATACGGTTCTTGAACCGCTCGCAGCGGCGGAATCCTCATTGACGCAGGACGAGCGCGAACTGGGCTGCTGCCTTGTGGATATCGGCGGCGGCACCACCGAAATCATCGTGTTTGGCGGAGGCGTCGTTCGCCACACCGGCGCCGTTCCGGTGGGCGGCGATCATTTTACAAATGACTTGGCCGTGGGTTTGCGCACTCCCATCCCCGAAGCCGAACGCATCAAGCGCCACCACGGCTGCGCTGCCGCATCCCACATGACGGATGACAAGGCGCTGGAAATTGCCAGCGTCGGCGACCGCCCTCCGCGCACCGTTTTTTCGCGCATGCTCACGGAAATCATTGAGCCTCGCGCTCAGGAATTGCTGGCGCTGATTCGCGATGAACTGCAACGTTCCGGTCTTACCAAGCAAATTCCCGCAGGCTTCGTGCTCGCGGGCGGCGGCGCGCGCCTCCATGGCCTCGTGGAATTGGCGGAGGAATCCTTCCGCCTGCCGGTGCGCATCGCCGAGCCGAAAGGTTTGCTGGACATGCCCGAGCAAGTCGCTCAACCGGAGTACGCGGCCGTGCTGGGTCTGGTGCTCTATGGAGCCAGAGCGCGCCGCGTCCAGGCCCTGCGAACTGCGAATCTGGTCTCGAAGTTGAAGTCCATGTTTGCCGGCGCATGAAACGCAGGAACACGGTTTACCAGCCCGTTAGGGGGAGAGTATGACAGGGAAAGATCCGGTAATTCGTATGAGCTTCGGCGAGGAATTGTCGCCGGCAAAGATCAAAGTGATCGGTGTCGGCGGCGGGGGCTGCAATGCCGTCAACCGCATGATTCGCGCGAAGGTTGAGGGCATCGAATTCATCGCGGCGAACACCGACCTGCAGGCGCTGAAGCTTTCGCAGGCGCCCACCAAGATCCAACTCGGCGCCAAACTCACGAAAGGACTGGGCGCCGGCGCCAATCCCGACGTCGGCCGCCGCGCCGCGCTCGAAGACACCGACAAGATCATCGAGTCGCTGGAAGGCTCGGACATGATTTTTATCACCGCCGGGCTCGGCGGCGGCACCGGTAGCGGCGCAGCGCCCGTGGTGGCCTCGCTTGCGAGCGAACTCGGTGCGTTAAGCGTCGCGGTAGTCACCAAGCCGTTCCTGTTTGAGGGCAAGCGCCGCATGATGCAAGCCGAGCAGGCGCTGCAAGAACTCATCGGCGCGGTCGACACCGTTATCGTGATTCCCAACGAGCGCCTGATGGAAACCGTCGAGCGCGGCACCAGCTTCTTCGACGCCTTCCGTATTGCAGACGATATTCTGCGTCAGGCCGTGCAAGGCATTTCAGACATCATTACTGTGCCCGGTATCATCAACCGTGATTTCGCTGACGTGCGCGCCATCATGCACGGCCAGGGCTACGCGGTCATGGGTACGGCGGTCGCCACGGGCACCAATCGTGCCGTCGATGCCGCCAATCGCGCTATCGCCAGCCCGCTGCTCGAGGATAACTCCATCCAGGGCGCGCAGGGGATCCTGATCAACGTGACTGGCTCCTCGACCCTTTCGCTCCACGAAATCCACGAAGCCTCCTCGATCATCCAGCAAGCCGCGCATGAAAATGCCAACATCATTTTCGGCGCGGTGCTGGACGACAATATGAAGGAGTCGG
>DATJAD010000121.1:0-17293 GCA_035516615.1 Candidatus Acidiferrum sp. | reverse complement strand
AGAATCCGGCTTACAGGCTCATCCGCCAATTCTTACAAAAGCATCGGGGCAAACTCGGCCTCATCCAGCTAGGCAGCGTCCTCCAAACCTCAATTTCTTCCGCTTCTTGTCTCGCGCCGTTTGGTCTATCCTGCTCTTTCTTTTCAAATGACCCGGAGGTTCAGCCTCATGCGATTCCGCTATTTCGCTTTGATTCTATTCTCGAGCTTCATCATTTCCTCCTCGCTTCTGCTCGCATACGCTCAGCAAATTCCCTTCGACACCTATCAGGGAATGCGCTGGCGCATGATCGGCCCGTTTCGTGGGGGACGAACCCGCGCGGTGGCTGGAGTCCCGGGCCAGCCCAATGTCTTCTACATCGGGCAGGTGGACGGCGGCGTCTGGAAATCCGACGACTATGGCCGGACATGGGAACCGATCTTCGACGCGGAATCGTCGCAGTCCATCGGCGCGATCGCTGTAGCTCCGTCTGACCCGAACATCGTTTATGTCGCGAGTGGCGAAGGCTTGCAGCGTCCCGACCTTTCCATAGGCGATGGTATCTACAAATCCACGGATGCAGGCAAAACCTGGACGCACCTTGGCCTGCGCGATGGCCAGCAAATTCCGGCGCTCGCGGTAGACCCGAAGAATCCCGATCGTCTTTTTGCCGCCGTACTCGGCCATCCCTACGGCCCAGGCGCGGAGCGAGGCATTTTCCGCTCCACCGATGGCGGCAAGTCTTTTCAGAAAGTGCTCTATGTGGACGAAAACACCGGCGGATCGGATGTCGAGATGGATCCCTCGAATCCCGACGTCATTTACGCTTCGCTGTGGGAAGCTCGGCAAGGTCCATGGGAAGACGGCAATTCGTACGGCGGAACGAAGGGAGGGTTGTTCAAGTCCACGGACGGAGGCAGCACCTGGCATCGCTTGACCAAAGGATTGCCGGACAATCTCGTGCAAATCAATGTTGCAGTCGCAGCGAGCCAGCCGAACCGCCTGTATGCGACATTGGCCACCACGGAAGAAAGCGGCTACGAGTCGGACAAGGGCCTCGGAGTTTTCCGTTCCGATGATGCTGGCGAATCCTGGTACCGCGTAACAACCGATCCCCGGCCTGCGATGAAGATCGGCGGCGGCGATTTGCCGGTGCCCAAGGTTGATCCAAAGAATCCGGACGTCGTCTACAGCACGAGCATCGTCACGTGCCGCTCGACAGATGGCGGCAAGACGTGGATCAGCCTTCGCGGCGCACCCGGCGGCGATGATTATCAAAACATGTGGATCAATCCCCTGAATCCGGACATTATTCTGCTGGTCAGCGATCAAGGCGCGATCATCACTGTGAATGGAGGCGAGACGTGGAGTTCCTGGTACAACCAGCCGACCGCGCAGCTCTATCATGTGCAAGCCAACAATGATTTTCCTTATCGCGTTTGCAGCGGCCAGCAGGAAAGCGGCTCGGTCTGCATCTCCACGCGCGGCAACGATGGCGAAATCACCGAGCGCGAATGGCATCCCGTGGGCGCGATCGAATATGGCTATGTGGCTCCCGATCCGATCCATCCGGATATTTTTTATGGCGCCGGACGCAACGAAGTCTCGCGGTTTGAGTGGGAGACCGGACAAGTGCAGAATGTCACGCCCATTCCCGTACTCGGCACGAAGTACCGCGCGGACCGCACCCAGCCGATCATGTTCTCGCCTTTGAATCCACACCTGCTCTTCTATGCCGCAAACATGGTTTTCAAGACAACGGATGCAGGCCATTCCTGGGAAACCATCAGCCCTGATCTCGCCCGTCCCCACGCCGGCATCCCCGCGAGCCTCGGCAATCTCGCGGCGAATGATCCCAAAGCGGATAAAAGACGCGGCGCGGTATATGCGCTCGCGCCCTCCTTCAAGAGCGTGGATACGCTTTGGGCGGGAACCGACGACGGCTTGATTTGGGTCACGCATGATGGAGGCAAGAACTGGCATGACATCACGCCGCCGGAAATGATTCCCTGGAGCAAAGTGACGCAGATCGCCGCGTCACATTTCGACGATGAAACCGCTTACGCATCCGTCAGCCGCTTCCGGATTGATGATCTCCGGCCATACATCTATCGCACTCACGATGGCGGCAAGACCTGGAAGCTGATCACGAGCGGCCTGCCGGACGATGCACCAGTGAACAGCGTTCGCGAAGATACCGTTCGCAAGGGACTCTTGTTCGCCGGGACGGAAACTGCCGTTTGGGTTTCTTTCGACGACGGCGACCACTGGCAATCGCTTCAGCTCAATCTGCCTCACACTTCCATGCGCGATCTCTGGATTCACGGCCGCGACCTGATCGTCGCTACGCACGGCCGCTCGTTCTGGATTCTCGACGACATCACGCCTCTAGAACAAATCACCGATAGCCTCGCAGCCACGCCCGCGCATCTTTTCGACCCCGAACTTGCTTACAGGGTGCGCAGGAGTACGTATACGGACACACCCCTACCTCCCGACGAGCCCACGGGTAAGAATCCCCCTGACGGCGCGATTCTCGATTATTACCTGGCCAAAGATGCTTCCGGCCCAGTCACGCTCGAAATCCTCGATTCGCAGGGAAAGCTCGTGCAGCGCTATTCGAGCACCGACCAGCCGGAACAGAGCATGGAAGAGCTTGAGAAGCAGTTGATCCCGCTGTATTGGATTCGCATGCCGCGGATTCTTTCTGCAGCGGCCGGAATGCATCGATGGGTATGGGATCTGCGCTATCCCGCTCCATTATCGGACCGCCACGAATACCCGATCTCCGCGGTTCCCCACGATACGCCGCGCGTTCCCCAAGGCCCCCTCGCTCTGCCGGGAACTTACATGATTAAGCTGACGGCAGACGGTCAGTCGTTCAAGGCTCCCCTTGAAGTCAAGATGGATCCGCGTGTCGGTACGCCTTCTACAGGCCTTGCGCTGGAGTTCGAATTCGGGATGCGCCTCTCGAAAATGATGTCCGCCAGTACGCAAGCGATCCGTGAGGCGCATTCCATGCAAGAACAGTTGGAAAAACTCACTCCTCAGGCCAAGGGGACCGCCGCGGACGCGGTCAAGGAGTTTTCGAAAAAGCTGGACGCCCTCGTGAAAGGTTCTCCAAACGCGGGGACCAAGCCCGCATGGTCGCGCGTGAGCGGCACTGTCGCCGGACTTTACGGCGCGGTGGGACAGGCCGACGCGACTCCCACAGCGGCTCAAACTGCCGCGATCGCACAAGTCGAGGAAGATTTCTCTGCCGTGAGTAAGGACTGGGGAAATCTGAAGTCCTCAGACTTGCCGGCGCTCAATCGTCAGCTTCAAGGCGCCGGTTTGTCGCAAATCAAGATCGAGGCAACTCCTCCACAGCAGGAAGAAATGGGCTCGGATGAACCGTAAGCAACCCTGAGACTCTCCGGCTCTCCGAGGCAAAAAACGCGGTCAGTCCGCCGAGGAACTCGCGCCCTACGGTGGTCTGCTTTTCGTCCAGGCGAAACACCCGTTGAAGCAAGCCAGCATCCCCGGAAAAATGTGCGTAACTATTAGCAAAGACACGGGATGAAACAAAGCTTCAATCCGAGGACGTCGCGCACATCGGTCATTCCTCGGAGCGCCCGGCTAGCGATCCCGCTTGCTCATTTTGTCCTGAAGTAGCTGCCGCCACGAGTCTAGCTCTTTGGCTTCGCAGGAGCTGCTGTACCTTCGGGCTTTGCGTCCGCTGGCGCGGGCATCGGGGGCATTCCCGTATTGAATTCTGCCTTCACCGCAGGAGAAATCTTGTCCATGTTCTTCAGAAGCACGCTCACTTGCCAAATCTCCGTTTCCGAGAGGCGCCCCTTGAATCCCGGCATTCCCGTCATGCGAATGCCATTTTCGACCTTCCAATACGTCTCCCACGTATCGTCGTCGGTAACTCCCGTGCCGTGAAAAAGTTGAGGCGGCCTGGGATGCATGCCCGCCGCGATGGCCGTCCCCTGTTGGTCCGGCAATCCATGGCATATCGAGCAATTGTCCTTGTAGATTGTGGCGCCTGCCAGGAAGTTCACCTCATCCGCGGGCACGGCGGGGTCGAGGTGTGGCATTTTATCCAGGTAAGCGTGCAGCGCCTTGCGGGCGAGCAATCTTTCAAACGGCATATCGGGGGCAGACGTCGCAACTGGGGCATGCCCAGTGGCAAAATACAGGTAGACGCCCGCCACGACCAACAAAATGCCCACAAGAATTCCTATCACCAGGCCTTTGAACATTTCTTCATATCCTCCCCGATAGGTTCTTTCCTGTCGCAGCAGGCCACAGTCTAACCATCAATTCGCTCCCGTGCATCCGTTATTTGTCTAGAGAAAGCGCGCCGCCGTTAAGTCTGAGTGGCCACTCCGCCGGTACCTCCCCGGCCTCCTGCCCGCGTAACCTTGCGGCCTGGCGGGCCGTCAAACCTATGCGTAGAAGCTCATCTTTGAGGCTGGGGTTGTACAATATCTGAGCCAAGCACGCTGCAGCGGCTAAATGCCTGACGGCCAACGCGCTCGCAAATTCCCGACCAGCGACAGGAGCGATGGAATGGATCAACTGAAATCCTTGGGTCTACCCGAAACGGGTAGGGCAGCAGAAGAGTCGGCTGCTCCGGCTCACCGTGGCAGCCGGGCTTGGATCTGGATCGTCATCATTGCCGTCCTTGCTTTGGGCTTCTGGATCTTCCGCAGCTCTCGCAGCAAAGCCGCCACGGCATCGGCTTCTAGTTCAAGCAGTGCGCGGGGCAAGGGCGCGGGCGGAGGCAACTTCAGCGTTCCAGTTGTTGTCGCCACGGCCAAGCGCGGCGACTTGCCTGTATTTTTCAATGGCTTGGGCACGGTAACCCCTCTCAATACGGTTACGGTCCGCAGCCGCGTGGACGGCCAGCTCATCAACGTGGCATTCAAGGAGGGCCAGACCGTCCACCAGGGCGATCTTCTTGCTGAAATTGACCCTCGCCCCTACCAGGTTCAGTTGGAACAAGCCGAGGGCCAGCTTGCCAAGGATGTGGCTCAGCGCAAGGACGCCAACGTCAACTACGAGCGATATAAGTTGCTCTATCAGGAAGGCGTCATTCCCAAGCAACAGCTGGACACGCAGCAAGCCACCGTGGACCAATTCGATGGCTCGATCAAAAGCGATCAATCGCAGATTGATAACGCCAAGTTGGAGCTCGTCTATTGCCACATTACTTCTCCGTTGACCGGCCGCGTGGGGCTTCGCCTGGTGGATCCCGGCAACATCGTTCATGCGACGGATACAGGCGGACTGGTGGTGATTACCCAGTTGCAGCCGATCGCCGTGATTTTCAGCCTTCCCCAGGACCAGCTTCCTCAGGTTTACGACCGACTCCGCAAAGGAGAACAACTCTCCGTGGACGCTTACGACCGCGACAACATCAAGAAAATCGCCAGCGGCAAGCTCCTGACCATTGACAACCAGATTGACACCACCACGGGCACCTACAAGCTGAAATCCGTTTTCAATAATGAAGACAGCAGTCTCTTTCCGAACCAGTTCGTTAACGTCCATCTTCTCGTGGACACCAAGCACAATCTCGCTCTGGTTCCCGTCGCCGCGGTTCAGCGCGGCCCTTCAGGCTCCTATGTTTACGTGGTGGTCGCCGGGAATACCGTGAAGATTCAACCGGTGACAGTTGCGGAAACCACGGGAGGCATCACCGGGATCAGCGCCGGATTGCAGGGCGGGGAAGTGGTCGTAACCGATGGCCAGGACAAACTCCAGGATGGCAGCAAGGTGATTCCAAACTCTTCTCCGGCGGACAACGCAACGTCGGCCGAAACAAATACGAGCTCCACGCCTTCTTCGGTGCAAAAGTCAACCACGGCTGCCGGCTCCAAGCCTTCGGCCGCACATTCGGGAGGCAAGCGTCAATGAGTCCGTCACGGCCGTTCATTCTGCGGCCGGTCGCCACCAGTCTTTTGATGGTTGGCGTGCTCCTCGTGGGCTTCGTCGCCTACCGGCAGCTACCCGTTTCCGCGCTTCCCCAGGTAGATTACCCGACCATTCAGATTCAAACCTTCTACCCGGGCGCCAGTCCTGACGTCATGGCCTCTTCCGTCACCGCGCCCCTCGAGCGGCAGTGCGGCCAAATCCCCGGCCTGAATCAGATGACTTCCACGAGCTCCTTCGGCAGCTCACTCATTACTCTGCAATTTACCCTGGATCTGAACATTGACGTCGCCGAGCAGGAAGTGCAGGCCGCCATCAACGCCGCGTCCAATCTGCTTCCTCAAGGGCTGCCAAATCCGCCCATTTACAGCAAGGTGAATCCAGCCGATGCGCCTGTTCTAACGCTAGCGTTGGCCTCCGATACTCTTCCTCTTTCCCAAGTCGAGGATCTCGCGGACACCAATCTGGCCCAGAAGATTTCTCAGCTTCCGGGCGTTGGCTTGGTGAGCATGAGCGGGGGACAGCGGCCCGCTGTGCGCATTCAGGTTAATCCCACAGCCCTGGCGTCCTATGGGCTCAGTCTCGAGGATGTTCGTACCGCTCTGGGCAGCGCGAACGTCAATTCCGCGAAAGGGACATTCGAAGGCCCTCATCAGGCATACACCATCGGCGCCAACGATCAGCTTTTCTCCAGCGCCGGCTACAACTCCGTCATCATTGCGTACCGTAACGGCGCCCCCGTCCGCCTGACCGATATCGCCACGGCGATTGACGGGGCCGAGAACGTGCAACAAGCCGCTTGGGCTGACCGCTCACCCGCGGTCATCATGAACATTCAGCGCCAGCCCGGCGCCAACATCATCACCACGGTAGACCGCGTCAAAAAACTTCTTCCCCAGTTGCAATCAACGCTTCCCGCCTCTATTTCCCTCAAAATCCTGACGGATCGCACCACTACCATTCGCGCCTCCGTGAATGACGTGCAATTTGAATTGGCGCTCACCGTCGCTCTCGTCGTAATGGTAATTTTCCTTTTCCTCCGCAGCATTCGCGCCACCATCATCCCCAGTTTTGCCGTTCCTTTGTCTCTGATCGGCACGTTCGGTTTCATGTATTTGCTTGGCTATAGCCTGAACAACCTCACGCTGATGGCGCTCACCATTTCCACCGGGTTCGTCGTGGACGACGCCATTGTCATGATCGAAAACATCTCCAGATACCTTGAAGCTGGCGACTCGCCCCTCGAGGCCGCTCTAAAAGGTTCCGAGCAAATTGGTTTCACCATTCTCTCGCTGACCGTCTCCCTCATCGCCGTGCTTATTCCGCTTCTCTTCATGGGCGAAGTGGTTGGCCGCCTCTTCCGCGAGTTCGCCGTCACCCTGGCCGTGACCATTCTCGTTTCGGCCGTCGTTTCGCTCACCCTGACTCCGATGATGTGCGCCAGGCTCCTGCGCCATCAAAAAGAAGAGGAACAGACCTGGTTCTACCGCAAGTCCGAGCATCTTTTTAACCGCGTCATCGCTTTTTATGGCCGCACTCTTCAGGTTGTTCTACGCTACCGCACCACCACGTTGATAATCACTTTTGCCACGCTTGTGGGCACGATCCTTTTGTACATCTACGTTCCCAAGGGCTTTTTCCCCGTGCAGGACACCGGCTTGATCCTCGGCGTTTCCGAGGCTCCTCAGAGCGTTTCATTCAAGTCCATGGCCGAGCGCCAGCAGGCTCTCGTGGACGTGATCTTGAAGGATCCCGCCGTCGAGAGCGTCTCTTCCTTTATCGGCATTGATGGCACCAACGTCACTTTGAACAGCGGCAGGCTGCAGATCAATTTGAAGCCGCTTGCGGATCGCAAGCTCTCCGCTTCGGACATCATTCGCCGTCTTCAGCCCGCGCTCGAAAAAGTGGACGGCATCACGCTCTTCATGCAGCCGGTTCAGGATCTGACAGTCGAGGATCGCGTCAGCCGCACGCAATTCCAATACAGTCTTGAGGATGTGGACCAGAAGGAGCTGGACAGTTGGGTCCCGCGCTTCATCGCCAAGCTGCAAACCTTGCCCCAGGTCCGCGACGTCGCCAGCGACCAGCTCACTGGCGGTCTTTACGTCAATCTCACCATTGATCGCGATTCCGCGGCCCGTCTCGGCATTTTGCCCGCGGACATTGACAACACGCTGTACGACGCTTTTGGCCAGCGCCAGGTCTCCACCATCTTCACGCAATTGAATCAATATCACGTGGTCATGGAAGTGGACCCGCAATTTCGGCAGACTCCGGACTCGCTTAAGGACATCTACGTCAAGTCTTCCACGGGCCAGCAGGTTCCGCTCGCCGCGTTCACCACCGTTCAAACTGGGCTCACCGCGCTGGCGCTGAATCACCAGGGCCAGTTTCCTGTCGTCACGCTATCGTTCAACTTGGCCCCGGGCAGCTCTCTCGGCGATGCCGTGAATGCAATCAATGCGGCGAAAGAAGATCTGGGCATGCCTGCGAGCATTCGCGGTTCGTTTCAAGGCACTGCGGCGGCGTTCTTGAGCGCCTTGGCGAACGAGCCCGTGCTGATTTTCGCCGCGCTGGTCACCGTTTACATCGTCCTGGGCATTCTCTATGAAAGCTATATCCACCCGATCACCATTCTCTCGACTCTTCCTTCGGCAGGTGTCGGTGCTATTCTCGCCCTGCTCCTCTTCCACGAGGAGTTCAGCATCATCTCGCTCATCGGCATCATCCTGTTGATCGGTATCGTTAAGAAAAACGCCATTATGATGATTGACTTCGCACTGGATGCGGAACGCAAGGAAGGCAAGCTGCCGCTGGATGCGATCTATGAAGCCTGCTTGCTTCGCTTCCGGCCCATCATGATGACCACCATGGCTGCTCTTCTTGCCGGCTTGCCCCTGGCTTTCGGTTCCGGCGTTGGCCAGGAGCTGCGCCGCCCGCTCGGTATTACCATCGTGGGCGGCCTGATTCTCAGCCAAATTCTTACGCTGTATACCACCCCGGTCGTTTATCTGGCGTTTGACTGGATCTCGCGCCGGTTCGCTTTCCATATCGGCAATGTGATTGAAGAGGCCGCGCCGGGAGATTGAGACGTGAATTTCTCTTCCAACTTCTCCGCTCCCTTCATCCGGCGTCCTGTAGCCACGTCGCTCATCACCGTCGCGATTTTCTTGTCAGGAGCTGTTGCTTTTCGTTTTCTTCCCGTCGCGCCCTTGCCGCAAATTGATTTTCCAACAATCTCCGTTGGTGCAGGCCTCCCCGGTGCCAGCCCGGAAACCATGGCCGCGACAGTCGCCACGCCTCTCGAGCGCCAGTTCGGCCGCATCTCCGGCATCACCCAGATGACCTCCTCCAGCGGAATGGGCTCTACCGGTATCGTTCTTCAATTCGATCTGAGCCGGAATATTGACGCCGCCGGCCGCGACGTTCAGGCTGCCATCAATGCCGCCCGCAGCAATCTTCCCGCCGATCTGCCCATTCAGCCTACCTGGCGCAAGGTCAATCCTGCGGACGCTCCGATTCTTTTACTGTCTCTGACTTCCAACAATATTCCTCCGCCGCAAATCTACGACGCCGCGGATTCCATCCTCGCTCAGAAACTTGCGCAAGTCGAAGGCGTCGGCCAGGTCTTTGTCTGGGGCAGCTCGCAGCCCGCCGTCCGGGTGAGCGTCAACCCCGACCTGGTGAATAGCTACGGTCTGAGTCTCGAAACGATTCGCAACGCTCTGCACTCCGCGAATGCCAATCTCGCCAAGGGCCAGATTTCCGACGTCTATCACGCTTGGACCATCAGCGACACCGATCAGCTCTTCAAAGCCTATCAATATCGCCCGCTCATCGTCGCTGGCCACGCCGGTGCCCCTGTTCGTCTTTCCGATGTGGCTACGGTTACGGATTCCGTGGCCGACATCTACAACCTCGGCCTCTCCCAGGGCGAGCGCTCCGTCATCATCCCCATCTTTCGCCAGCCCGGCGCCAACATGATCGAAACCGTGGATCGCGTGAAAGCCATCCTCCCCGAACTTCGTGCTTCCATCTCGCCTTCCTTGCATTTGAACATCATTAACGACCGGACCATCACGATCCGCGCTTCCATCTCCGAAGTTGAGAAAACTCTGACCATCGCCGTTATTCTCGTGATCCTTGTCGTGTTCGCTTTCCTCCGCAATGCCTGGGCCACCGCCATTCCCAGCGTCGCCGTTCCGCTTTCGCTCGTAGGTACCTTCGGAGTGATGTATCTGTGTGGCTACAGCCTGGACAATCTGTCTCTCATGGCCCTCACGATCTCCACGGGTTTCGTCGTGGACGACGCCATCGTCGTTATCGAAAATATCGCGCGCCACATGGAAGCGGGCATGAAGCCTTTCGCTGCCACGATGAAAGGCGCCAGCGAAATCGGCTTCACCGTCCTCTCCATGAGCAGTTCGCTTGTGGCCGTCTTCATTCCGATTCTCCTAATGACCGGCATCGTCGGTCGCCTCTTTCGGGAATTCGCCGTCACCCTGAGCGTGGCCATTGGCGTTTCGCTCTTCGTCTCCCTAACCGCCACGCCGATGCTGTGCGCGCACTTCCTCAGAATAGAGAAGGGGCCTCACAATTTCGTTTACCGGTTCTTTGAGAAAGCCTTCAACGGCCTTCTTCACACTTACGACCGGTGTCTCCGGGTCGTCTTGCGCCATCAGTTTGCGGTCCTGCTCATTACCATCGGCACAGTCTTTCTGACCGCCTACTTGTACGCCGAAATTCCCAAAGGTTTCTTTCCCCAGCAGGACACCGGGCGCATCACCGGCTACATCCAGGGCGATCAGGATATTTCCTTCGCCGCCATGTCCCAGAAGTTGCGGCAGTTCACCGACATTGTCATGAATGATCCCGCCGTGGATACCGTTACGTCCTTCACTGGCGGTGGCGGCGGCACCAGCACTGCTCGCATGTTCTGCCAGCTCAAGCCGCTTGACGTGCGCAAGATTAGCGCTGATGAGGTCATTGCGCGCCTGCGCAAGAAAGCTTCCAAGATCCCGGGGGCCGCGCTCTACATGCAAGCCGTGCAGGACCTGAGCATCGGCGGCCGGTTCGGTGGCGCTCAATACCAGTACACTCTGCAATCGGAAAATCTCGCTGACCTGGATCGTTGGGCTCCCATCCTCCAGCAGCGCCTCGCCAAAATCCCCGAACTCCGTGACGTCAATACCGACCAGCAGGTCCGCGGGCTCGAGAGCTCTCTGGTGATTGACCGGGATACCGCCGCCCGTCTGGGCGTATCAATGGACGTCATTGACAACACGCTCAGCGACGCCTTCGGCCAGCGCCAGGTCTCCAACATTTATAAAGGTCTGAATCAGTATCACGTGGTGATGGAAGTTCTTCCCCAGTACACTGAAAGTCCGGAAGGGCTGCGCCACATCTACGTTCCCGCAAGCCATGGCACGCTCGTCCCGTTAAGTACCTTTGCCCATTACGAGCATACCAACACCTCGCTCTCCGTGAATCACCAGGGTTTGTATCCTTCGATCACACTTTCGTTCAATCTGGCGCCGGGCGCAGCATTAGGCAACGCCGTAGCCCACATTGAAGCGGCTGAACTCGAGCTTGGCATGCCCCCCACAATCCATGCCGGCTTTCAAGGCACCGCTCAGGCTTTTCAGGACTCCGCCTCCTCCGAGCTGATACTCATCATCACCGCTCTCGGAGCCGTCTACATCATCCTGGGCATTCTTTATGAGAGCTACATCCATCCCATCACAATTCTTTCCACCTTGCCTTCTGCGGGAATCGGAGCGCTTCTTGCTCTGCAAATTACGAATACGGAGCTCAGTGTCATTGCCCTCATCGGCATCATCCTCCTCATCGGCATAGTCAAGAAAAACGCCATTCTGATGATTGACTTCGCTGTGCAAGCCGAAACAAAGGAAGGGAAAACCCCTGTCGAAGCCATCTACGAGGCCTGTTTGCTCCGCTTCCGCCCCATTTTGATGACCACCATGGCCGCACTTCTCGGCGCTCTCCCGCTGGCGATTGACTCCGGCACCGGCTCCGAAATCCGCCGACCACTCGGCATCGCCATTGTCGGCGGCCTGATCTTCAGCCAGTTGCTCACACTCTTCACCACCCCTGTCGTGTACCTATACCTGGACCGCCTGCAGAGTGCGATCCGCAGGCTCCATGCGCCTGCGCGCGTCCCGGCCACCGCGCCGGCGCAGTCGGACTAAGGCAGCTAGACTCATTAGTGAAATCTTGTGATGTCTGCGGAAGTGAGAAGTCCGGAAGTTCTGCCTGCCAGGTATCGCGAATTCCCCCGCGCCGTCTCAGGAACTGCCAATCAGAATTCCCGTTAGGAAAACCAGCACTCCACCGACCACCACCTGGAAAGCGGCCTGCAGGAACGGCGTATCCATGTATCGGTGACGCACGTAGCTGATCGTCGCGAGTTCCACGGCGACCACCAGTCCAGCAATGGTGATCGCCAGGTGAAAGCTGTGGATCAAGAACGGCATCGTGTGTCCCAATCCACCCGCGGTGGTCATCAATCCGGTTGCCACTCCTCGAATCACAGGCGATCCACGGCCCGTCAGCGATCCATCATCCGAAAGTGCCTCCGCGAAACCCATGGAAATCCCCGCGCCCACCGAAGCCGCCAATCCCACCAGGAAAGCCTCCCAGGTTCTGTGGGTCGCGTACGCCGCGGCAAATAAAGGCGCTAGCGTGGACACTGAACCATCCATTAGTCCCGCCAGGCCCGGCTGTACCACCTGCAAGAGGAAAAGCTTCTGGTGAGATTCCGCTTCCTGCGCTTTGGCCCCTTCGGTCAAATGCTTTTCTTCGAGGCTCTCCGCCGTCTCGGTGTGTTTTCTTTCTTCGTCCGCCAGCTTGTTCAGCAACTCGCGCGTTGCTGCGTGGCTCGTCCGGTCCGCTGCGCGCTGGTAAAAGCGCACTGCTTCCATCTCCATCACCCGCGCCTGCTTCCGGGCCGTCTTCACCCCCAGCGGACGCAATAACCATACAGGCCGGCGCTGAAGAAATCCCTTTACGTTTTCTCGGCGAATCAGCGGGATATAGTCCCCAAACCGCTCGCGGAACATTCCTGTCAGGCGGTCCCGGTGCACCGCTTCTTCCTCTCGCATCTCCTCGAACATCTGCGCAGTCGCCGGATACGATTCCCGCAGCTGATCCGCGAACTCTCCGTAGATGCGCCCATCCTCCTCTTCAGACTGGATGGCCAGCGCGAGAATCTCGCGGTCGGTTAGGTCCTTGAATTTCTTCTGCATTCCCATCCGTCCTGTGCAACTGCAGGGGAGAAGAATCGCATACTTCGCCGCGGGAAGTCATCTCACAAGCCGTGGGTGGCGCAAAGGGCAGGGAAGTCAGTCGCCACGCCAGCTCGCTCATGGCCGGAGAAGCGGCACGAATTTTTAGAGATGGAAACCTTGCTGATGGCAGAGTTGCACGATTCCAAGCCGGTCGCCGGCTCCAATCTTATGCTTCATGCGATAGAGATGATTCTTGACGGTTTGTTCCGAAAGGCAGAAATGATTCGCAATTTCCTTGTTGGTCAGCCCTTCGGCAATCAGCGGAATCAGCTGTTGTTCCCGCCGCGTCAAACCAAGTTCCCGCTGCATGCTCGCCGAAGGAAATTTCGTTGCCTCCCGCTCAAAGAGCCGAAAAAGCGCCGCGCAGCACGTTCCGGGGCATACTGCTTCGCCCTGCTGTACTCCCTTCACCCCTTCCAGAATGTCTTCCGCGGACGCGTCTCTCAGCAGGTAGCCGCTGATTCCCGCGCGCACACATTGCAAGAATTCAAGTTCGTCGCCGGACCCGCCCATCAGAATTACCTTCACTTCCGGTGCCGTCGAGCGCATCCTGCGGATAACCAGCAGATCCTCCTGCAGTTGGCCCCGCGACGCCAACAGCAGTACCAGTTCGTCCTCCGGAATGAAAAGATCGTGCGGCCGTTCTCCGGCAACTTCTTTTTGCTCCAGGACAACAACCTCAAATCCCCCGCGCTTGGCGAGCATTCGGGCCAGTGCTTCTCGCAAAAGCCGGTTTTCAACGGCTAGTGCAATGCGGGCTCCTTCCGCGCGGCATTCGGCCCGCCCATTGATCTGGAGTTCGCTTCTTTTGGTGACTTTTGTGGTTTGTGAGCTGCCCGCAGTGGCAGTATTTCGAAAACTCTTCTGCAGGCTGACCTGGCTGGGGCGCGCAGCATCGCTCATGGTAGAATCCTCCGGGACATTGCCAGTAATGCGAGCGCCACGTCACATCCTAAGTACCAAATCTTAGTTTGTCTAGTGCAAAACTGTGCACTTACACATCCGAATTCTTAATCTTGCCTTCCCTCCCCGCTAAGCTTTGTAAGATATTAATTGCATGAGACTTACAGAATGTTTCTCCCCCGTTAAATTTCCACCGGCCCCTGTTTTTGGTACCAATTCCGCTCTGGAATTCCATTCTGGAATTTTGCCTCTCCCCTCCCACCTCTCTTCTCGCTAGTACCATCGTACTAATTTCCTCCTCCGCCCACTCACCTCCGGCCAAGTACTTTCCGGCCATAGGTTTTTCCTTTCTCTTCCCTGTACACTTTTGTTGGAAGAAGTTGTAGATTGAAAGGGCTTTATTCCCCATGGCGATGCAGGATCTGACGAACATGAAACCCAGCGGCATGTCGTCTCCCCGAGCGCTTTCGCATTCCGAGCGCCGGACGAGCCGTCGTTGTAAAATCACTCAACTGATGCGCATCCGTCCTTCCGATCCGGAGAAGGAGCACTTCGAGGACATTCGCGGCAGCATGAGCGTTTCTCGCGGTGGAGCATACTTCCAGACCAACGAGGAGAATTACGAAGTTGGTATGCGGCTTTTTGTCACCATGCCCTTTACCAGGGATCCCACGGCCATGAATCGCGAGTATTTGGCCGAGGTCGTCCGAATGGAAGGCCTGAACAACGGTCTCAGGGGCGTCGGAGTCAAGCTCCTGATGGAAATGGGGCTCCAGCACAACTACTCGTTTGAACCGCCTTTGAGCCCGCGGTAAGACTCCTCCGCGGCGGAAGACGGCCTAAAATCAAGAAAGGGCGCCTCGACGAAGTCGAGACGCCCTTTCCCGTGTTTGGGGGGTTGGGGAAATCGTTTTGGTTCTTACGCCCTTCCGATCATTTGCAGCGTGCGGTGGCGCAATTTTCCGATGGATTTGTTGATCGGATGTTTCCGCCCCAGGAATGTGAATATGGGCGGCCGCCGCCGGATCAGGCGGTTCAGCGCGATGTTCAGCCTTACGTCGCGTCTCGCGAATTTCAATCCCGCCTGCAGCGCTTCCACGGCATCGTCGCGGCGACCCGCGGTCGCGTAAACCTCGGCCAGATTCAGGTACAGTTGCGCTTGATTCCTCTTCATGCGCACCGCGTTATCGCAGAGCTTCTCCGCATCGGCCCAGCGTTGTTCCGACCTGGCGATGACCACCCCAAGATACGACATGTAATAAGGGTTGTTCTTCTCCAGTTCCACCGCGCGTTTCATGTGAGGCAGCGCCTTCACCGCATAGTTGTCCCGCAAGAGCGCCAGACCTTGTTTGAATTCGCGGAAGGCTTCCGTGTCCATCATCGTTTCACCTCGCGGCGTCGCGGAGTTCCGTCCCCCGCTCACGCCCTCAGACTCACCCCCGGGTGATGGTGGCAGGATTCACTCTCAATGTGGCTCACGAAAGCAAAGAGGAAATACCGTTGGATTTGTCCCATTTCCCTGACCCTGCTTGGCCGCGCCACTCTGGAGAGGGAACTCAGCAGCGTGAGTTCAATGCCCGTCCCCCGGTCCAATCTCAAGCTACTCCGGGACTTACGCGATTTCTACTGGACCGACGGCCAGTCTTGGGACAGCCGCACGAGTGGTTCTGGGGGATTTGACCTTGCGGACAGAGATTTGCCTTCGGAACAGCGGCCAACAGCAATAGTTCCGCTACCGTCACGCAGCTGGCGCCCAGTCTGCAAGCTAGGCTCGCGCGTGCTCCATTCGCGTCCCGCCCCTCACACGCGATGCATAGATGGGATACCGTCCCGCAAGCTCGGCCACTTGGCTGCGCACTCTCCGCTCCGCCTCTTCGTTCCCGATGCTCCCCAGCACATCCGCGATCCATCCTCCGATCATCGCCATCTCCGGTTCCTTCATTCCACGCGTCGTTACAGACGGGCTTCCCAGCCGGATTCCGCCCGCTTTCATTGGCGGCAGGGGATCAAAGGGAATCGCATTCTTGTTCACGGTGATCCCGGCGCGATCCAGGGCCTTCTCGGCATCGCTTCCGGTGATTCCCCGCGAATGCACTTCAATCAAGAATAGGTGATTGTCCGTGCCGCCCGTGACAATCCGGAACCCGCGGTTTGCCACGGCGGCTGCCATCGCCTTGGTATTCACAACCACCTGCTTTTGGTACTCCTGGAAGGCCGGCTCCATGGCTTCCTTCAGGCACACCGCCTTGGCTGCGATCGTGTGTACCAGGGGCCCGCCTTGCGTCCCCGGAAACGTCAGCTTGTCCAGTTCCTTCGCGTATGGCGCTCGGCAGAACACCATTCCGCCCCGCGGTCCCCGAAGCGTCTTGTGCGTGGTCGTGCTCACGAAATCCGCATGCGGGATTGGACTGGGATGAACCCCCGCTGCCACCAATCCCGCAATGTGCGCCATATCTACAAAGAACAGCGCCCCAACAGCCCTCGCGGCTTTTGCGATCCGCTCGAAATCAATGATCCGCGAATACGCGCTGGCACCCGCCACGATCATCTTCGGCTTGTGCTCTTTGGCTAGACGCTCGATCTCGTCGTAGTCAATCTGTTCCGTATCCTGCCGTACGCCGTACGCGATGAATTTGTACATTCTCCCGGAAAAATTCAGCGGGTGCCCGTGCGTCAAGTGCCCGCCATGAGCCAGGTTCATCCCCAGAACCGTGTCCCCGGGTTGCAGAGCGCTCATGTACACGGAAATGTTCGCCTGCGTGCCCGAATGTGCCTGTACGTTCGCATGTTCCGCTCCGAAGAGTTCCTTGGCTCGGTCAATCGCCAATTGTTCCGCCTTGTCGGCAAACTCGCATCCCCCGTAGTACCTTTTCCCGGGATACCCTTCCGCATATTTATTTGTGAACACCGAGCCCATCGCTTCCAGCACTGCTTCGGAAACAAGATTCTCCGATGGAATCAGTTCGAGTCCGGTCGCTTCCCGTCGCGCTTCATCCCTCAAGATTTCGGCAATTTGCGGATCGACGGTTTCTAGCGTCCTCTGCATCCGTTCGTCTGCTTCGGTTGACCTGATCATCATGGCTTCTCCTCGGCCCGAATGAGGCGTTGGCGGTGCTCCATATTACCCTGTGCCCGGTGTTCTTTTGAATTTACTTCTTGTTGCGCGGGGCTGTGGAACTCTC
>DATJAD010000120.1:0-20910 GCA_035516615.1 Candidatus Acidiferrum sp. | reverse complement strand
GAGCCCGAGCCGGAAGTCCTCGTTGCCGCTTTTCTTCCGGATCAGAGCCAGACATACTAGTCCCACCGGCAATGGGTGAAAACTACCGTTTCCCGGATATCCGTGAACTGCTCGCCAAGGCGAACGAAGAGAAATCCGGCGATCAGCTCGCTGGCATTGCCGCTTGTTCGGAGCGCGAGCGCGTCGCCGCCAAGAGCGCACTTGCCGATCTGCCGCTTACAAATCTGCTTAACCGTCCCGTGATTCCGCCTGAGACGGATGAAGTTTCCCGCCTGATCCTGGAGTCGCATGACGCTTCGGCTTTCAAGCCTTTGCGCAGCATGACCGTCGGGGAATTCCGCGAATTCGTTCTCAGGGACCAAACAACGGGAGAGGAACTCAAGGCGCTCAAGTGGGGTGTCACTCCGGAGATGGCCGCGGCTGCGGCGAAACTCATGAACAACAAGGATCTGGTGCTGGCGGCTGCAAAGATTCGCAATGTCACGCGCTGCCGAAACACGATGGGTGAGCTTGGCGTTCTTGGGATTCGCTTGCAGCCCAACCATCCGTCGGATGACATTGGCGGCATTCTCCTGGCGGCGCTCGACGGCCTGATGTACGGCTGTGGCGATGCCGTGATCGGCGTGAATCCAGCCACGGACTCCGTAGAAGTCGTGGCCGCTATCCTAAGAGCTCTTGATCGCCTAATCGCGGCGTACAGCATTCCCACGCAGGCATGCTGTCTTGCGCACATCACGACACAGCTGGCCTGTCTCGAACGGGGTGCGCCCATTGACCTTCTCTTTCAGTCGGTCGCAGGCACCCAGGCGGCGAACGAAAGCTTCGGCATCAGTCTTTCCCTGGTGCGAGAGGGCCGCGAGCGCGTTCTGGAACATCACCGCACGCGCAATGTTTCGTGGGTCGGCGACAGCATGATGTATTTTGAAACCGGGCAGGGCAGTGCTCTCTCGGCGGAAGCCCATCATGGAGTTGACCAACTAACATTGGAGGCTCGCGCCTACGGCGTCGCACGAGCTTTCGATCCCTTTCTGGTGAACAGTGTTGTCGGCTTCATTGGCCCGGAGTATCTCTACGACGAGCGTCAGATCATTCGTGCCGGTCTTGAGGATCACTTCATGGGGAAGTTGCTGGGCCTGCCGATGGGCTGCGACGTCTGCTACACCAATCACGCCGTCGCCGACCAGAACTCTGCGGACAATCTCATGCTTCTCCTGGCTGCCGCAGGCTGTAACTACTTCATAGGAGTACCCGGCTCCGACGACGTCATGCTCAACTACCAATCAACCAGTTTTCATGACGCATTGGCGGTTCGCAAAATCTTTGGCTTGCGGCCGGCCCCGGAATTCCTTGCCTGGCTCGAACAAGTCGGCATTTATCGCGATGGCGCCCCGATGGCACTTGATTCCGCCATGAAACAAAAGTTGTTGCGCGGCCTCGAACGGGTGTTAACCGCACCGGCTTCCCCGGCGTGATCTTATAGATGAGGCACGATCACAATCTTTCTCCGCCCGCCTCGTTGCCTGATTCCATCGAGGAGATCAGGAAGCGCACGCCAGCGCGCATTTTTGTGGACCGGGGAACAGCCTACAGCACTCAAATGGAACTGGAGCTTCGCCGAGCGCATGCCTCTGCCGTGGATGCCGTTTGGAGGGAGTTTGAATTGGAAAAAGATCTCCCACAAGAGCTCGTCGCGCAGTGGAAGCTCTTCCAGGTGTCGAGCAGGGCGGGATCGAAGTCGCAATTCCTGCTTTGTCCTCATCTTGGAAGAAGGCTGCCCGACGACGCAAAGTCTCTGATCACGCAGAAATGTCCAGTAGCGTCCGACTTCCAGATCGTCATCGGCGACGGCCTATCCGGGGCCGCAGTTTCGGAACAAATTCCTGCTTTGTTTCCACTGCTGCAGGAGCGAGCCTGCTCACGGGGATGGTCGGTCGGGCATTCCTTCGCCGTGCGCTACTGCCGCGTCGGCATCATGAACGAGATTGGCGACCTTCTCGCTCCACGGGTGCTGGTCTTGTTAATCGGAGAGCGCCCGGGTCTGGCAACCGCAGAGAGTCTCTCCGCCTACATGGCTTACCAGCCGCGCTCAGGACACACGGACGCGAACAGAAATCTCGTCTCTAATATTCACGCGCGCGGTGTTCGGGTTGTGGATGCCTTGGACCGCATCACGAATCTCGCCGCGCGGATGATAGCAACGAAATGCAGCGGCGCATCCCTCAAAGAGGGAACTGAAATATTGCCGGTCTGAGCGGGCCTGCTGCTCATTCGATTCGGACGTCCTCCGGCTCCTATCCGCCGGCGATGGCCCCAATGATCAGAAGAGGTTCTTTTCCGGACACCACCGCGTCAGGCAGCGGCGTCTCCGGCGGCAAGTGTGACAAATCCTCCTCGCAGGCAAAAAATCGAAGGAAAGGCCGGCGCTTTTGCGTGACGTGGTCGCGAATCGTGCCGCGCAGCATCGGGTAGCTTGCCTCTAGCGCGTCGAGAACCGACCGCTGCGTCACTTCTCCCTGCACATCGAGCTGCACTTCAGCGCCAGCGTGAGCGAGCGTCCTCAGATGCACCGGGAGTACGACGCGAATCATCGCAGCGTTTGCACTTCGACCGACAGCACGGCCGGAAGATCGCGAACGATCGGAGCCCACGTGTCACCGGAATCGGCGGACGCATATACCTGTCCGCCGGTGGTGCCAAAATAGACGCCGCACTTGTCGAGCGAATCCACCGCCATGGCATCGCGCAGCACATTGACGTAGCAATTCTGCTGCGGCAATCCTTTGGTCAGCGCTTCCCACTCGTTTCCGCCGGTGCGGCTACGATAGACGCGCAATTTTCCTTCCAAGGGATAGTGCTCCGAGTCGCTTTTAATGGGCACGACATACACCACGTCCGGCTCATTTGTGTTTACATCAATTGCAAACCCAAAGTCCGTCGGCAGATCTCCGCTCACCTCGTGCCAGGAATCTCCGGCGTCGTCACTGCGCATCACGTCCCAGTGCTTCTGCATGAACAGCACGCCGGGACGCTTTGGATTCATCGCCACGTGATGAACGCAGTGCCCAACCTCCGCATTCGGGTCGGGGATGTATTGCGAGTGCAAACCTTTGTTGATGGGCTTCCACGTTTTGCCGCCGTCGTCCGTGCGGAATGCTCCTGCCGCGGAAATCGCGATGTACATCCTGTTTGCGTTGCTCGGATCCAGCACAATCGTGTGTAAACACATCCCCCCGGCGCCCGGCTGCCAGCGCGGCCCGGTTCCGTGGCCGCGCAAACCAGAGAGTTCGTGCCATGTTTGTCCGCCGTCTATCGAGCGGAATATCGCCGCGTCCTCAATTCCGGCGTAAACCGTATTCGGGTCGCTCAACGAGGGCTCGAGATGCCAAACGCGCTTGAATTCCCACGGATGCTGAGTTCCGTCGTACCACTGATGCGTGGTGAGAGGTTTCCCGGTTTTCTCCGAAGTGTCATACACGAATTTGTTGCTCTCGCCTTTGGGCATCCCTTCAGGCGTGGTGGTCGTTTCCCCAGGTGGGGTCCCCGGCTGGATCCATGTTTTTCCGCCGTCATCCGAGCGCTGAATGATTTGCCCAAACCAGCCGCTGGTCTGCGATGCATAGATCCGGTTTGGATCGGCGGACGAACCCTTCATGTGGTAAATTTCCCACCCCGCAAAGTGCGGTCCGCTGACGTCCCATTTTTCCCGCTTGCCATCCGACGAGAGAATGAATGCCCCTTTGCGCGTCCCCACCAGCACTCGGACTCCACTCATTGCATGCTCCTTTTCGGGCTTTGCGCCCGTTGACTTCGGCGAAATTCGCTCAATGCAAAACCCTTTTACCGAAACGACGATTTTGCTCCCGTCCCACGTTCAGATCCTCTATGTATGGCATTGTCCGGCGGAATAGGCTACGCCTTGTTTTCGCAATTCACCATCCACGGTATTCCGAATTGATCCACCAGCATTCCAAAACGGATGGCCCAGAATGTCTCTGCGAGGGGCATTGAGATTTCCCCTTTTTCCGCCAGCCCGTGAAAGATGCGTTCCGCCTCCGCTGCGTCCTCAACACTCAAGCTCAAAGTGATTCCCCGAGACTTTTCAAACCTTCCCGGTGGAGCGTCGACTCCCATCAGCACGGAATCCCCGAGTTGCATCGAGGCATGTATGATTTTCCCGCGCCAGTCCGGTGGCACCTGTTCCGCCATCGGGCTTTCTGCGTACTTCATCATAAACGTGATTTTGCCTCCGAGACATTGTTCATAAAATTTGAACGCCGTCTCGCATTGTCCGCTGAACGCCGCGTGCGGTTGAAGTTTCATGGCACCGCCCTCCAGGCATGAGCCCTGTGGATGAGTCCCGGAGGAACTATGGGCAAGATACTTGCAATTTGCAAGTGAAATTGTGTTATTTTTTGTTTATGGGACAGAGGAAGGCTGGTCCGAAGCGCCGATCGGAGTGTCCCCTGAACGCCTCCGTGGAAATGCTCGGGGATCGCTGGTCGCTCCTGATCATCCGCGACATCATGTTGCGCGGCTTCCGCTCCTACAAACAGTTTCTTGAATCCTACGAGGGTATCGCTACGAATATCCTGGCGAACCGCCTGCACATTCTGCAAGCCTCCGGAATCCTCACGACCAGGCACGATCCTTTAGACGGACGGAAACTGATTTATGCGCTGACCCGCAAAGGCATAGACCTTGCCCCCGTCCTCACGGAACTGGTGTTGTGGGCCGCTGCTCACGAAAAGACGGGCAACCAGCCGCTGGTCCGGCTGATGCAGAAAGACAAGTCGAGATTCCTTGCCGAGATACGAGAGCGTTGGAAGAAGGGTGCCGTATACGAACGGCTAATTACGGAGCGGCGAAAGGCCCGTGCTACGCGCCCCGGGTGACGCCAAACGCAGTTCCTACTTAAGAAGTTCGTTCGCGTAGCGCGCCGGCACAGCGAGATTTGAGCCCCCAAATCCGTTGAGTATCGCGAAGTTGATTCCTATAACCTTTCCATCGCGGTTGAACAGCGGTCCCCCGGATCCGCCCGACGTCGTCGCCGCATCATATACGAGCTTGTCTTTAAGGATGTCCCCGATGTGCCCCTGCGTCGTCGTCGGGCGTATCAACTTCTGTGCCGCCAGCTGCAGCATGATCTGGTTTACGTTTTGTGTTCCACCCGCGATCTTTTCTGCAACGTCGGAGCCTGCTCTGGCGAGGATGCCGTCAATGCCCGTAGGGTATCCGATGAGCACGACCGGATCACCCGTCACACTAGCGCCGCTGCTTCCATCAAGTTGTAGAACCGCCGCATCGGGCGGGGGACTCTCGAGTTTCAACGTGGCAACATCGGCTTCTGTGGAGACTCGATCCAGCTTGGCTCGGATTCCGACGGTATCCCCCGGGAAGTACGCCTCGTAAAACAGAGCATACGCCGCGGCACCATGGTCGGTGAGTTGCTTCATATCCTCGTCTTTCCACCAGGGTTCCGCGACATGATGATTCGTAAGCAGCATGCCATCGCGCCTGGCCAGGAAGCCCGTGCCAAAAATGTCCACCTGCAAATGTGGCCCGTCGCCCTCAGTGGTGAGTTGCACCATTCCCTTCTGATCCACCTGCGGCTTGCCCAGGGAATCCACCGCAACTCGGATTGGTTTGCCCGAACCTTTGTCCAGAAATTCAACCACAACGTGCAGCAAACAAACGCTCGGCCCATACTTGCGAACCACCGTCTCCGCGATCTTTCCTTCATTTTCCAGAAGTTTCAACCGCTCCTGCGTTTCCTGGAGCTGTTTCTGCAAAGAATCGGCGTCGGCGCCTTCCGCGGATGCCATCTTCTTGCGAAGATCCACGGATTCGGCTTTCAGTGACTCCCTGGTTGCTGCGGCAGAGCGAGTCTGCGCATCAATCGAGTTTCGCGCGACCTCCGCTCGTCGCAGCAGGTCACCTTGCTGCCCTAGACCGCTGCCCAATCGCGCAATCTCTGCGCGCAGTTGCAGCGTGTCGTTGCTGGTGTGCCGCAAGGAAATCACGGTGACGAAAGCCGCCAGGACCGCGATGGCTCCAAACACAAAGATCGTCGGGATGAGCCACGCCCTCCGTTTGCCAATATCCTCGCTCAGCGATTCCACCGCGATGTCCGCGTATTTTTCCCTTTGCACCGCGTATTTCAGCATCGTCTTGAGTTCTTCTTCCGGTTGCCGCTCGCGAAACTGCGTTCTGATTCTTGCGGCGAATTCCGTCGCGTCAAACGGAAAAGAAATCACGTCATTCGCGCCCAAATCCAGCGCCCGGGCCCTTTCCAACGCATCGCCGTGCACTATCATGACGATCTTGACGGACGATGCCGTGTCGGGCCGCGACTTGAGCTGCGTGATAAGTCCGCAACAGCTCAGGTCCGAAGGAGTGGCCTCCGTGATGAGGACCTCCGGCTCATGCGCCAAGACCTCATCCACTGTTAGTCCGTCTTTGACGACAGTCTCATAGCCTTGCCCGGACAGAGCTTCGTTGGCCGCTGTGAGGGATTGCGCCGTAAGATTGAGAATCAGGACTCTCATCGCCTATTTCGATGCCTCAGGCCATGCAATGATACACGGAGAATCTCCGGGCACAACACTTGAGGCCAACGCCACCGCTAGCACCCTCGCTTGCTCCGCTCTCCTCGGAATCCAATGGATAGATTTCTTGATCCCCGATTTGCCGGGCTGAATATTTCCCGCTCTTCGGTATAATTGGTGGTTATGCTCTCGGTGAATAGTGTCTCCATGCAGTATGGAGGGCGGGTGTTATTCGACGATGTCACCTGCTCCTTTATGGCCGGCCGTCGCTATGCCATCACCGGTCCCAACGGTGCAGGTAAGTCCACTCTTATGAGGATCTTGGCGGGCGAGATCGAGCCCACAAAGGGCACCGTTTCGCGTCCCAAGAAGCTCGGCGTCCTCCGCCAGGACCAATTCGCCTTCGACGACTTTCGCGTTATGGACACCGTCATCATGGGCAACTCCGCTCTTTGGAACGCCCTCCAGGAACGCGCCGCCCTCTACGCTAAGCCTCATGAAGAACTCACCGATGCGGATGGCATGCGCCTCGGAGAACTCGAGGGAATTGTGGGCGAAGAAGGCGGCTATACAGCCGAAGCCGACGCCGGGATTCTCCTCGACGGTTTGGACATCGATTCAAGCCTCCACGAACGCAAGATGGGCGAACTGCAAGGCGGCCAAAAGGTCCGCGTGCTGCTTGCGCAAGCGCTTTTCGGCAATCCCTCTGTTCTTCTACTGGACGAGCCCACCAACTATCTCGACCTCGATTCCGTTCATTGGCTCCAGGATTATCTCTGCGCCTACGAAGGCGTGCTGATTGTCATCTCCCACGACCGGCATTTCCTCAACAGCGTCTGCACGCATACCGCCGACATTGACTACCAAACGATCATCAATTACGTCGGCGGCTACGACGACATGGTCGTTGCGAAAACCTCTGTACGCGCGCGCATCGAAGCGGAAAATGCGCATCGCGAAAAGAAAATCGTCCAGCTCCAGGAATTTATCGCCCGTTTTTCCGCCGGCACGCGAGCCGCGCAAGCCACTTCCCGAAAAAAGGAAGTCGAGCGACTGCAGACGACGGAGCTCGCCAAGTCTAACATCCAGCGCCCCTACATTCGCTTTGACATGAAGAAACCTTCCGGCCGCCACCCGCTCGAATTCAAAGCCGTTCGCAAGTCCTATGGCGATCTGAAAGTCATCCAGGGATTCTCGGCAAATCTCGATCGCGGAGAAAAAATTGGCCTCCTTGGCCGCAACGGGGCAGGGAAGACCACTCTGCTCAGGTCCCTGATTCGCAACGGCCCAGGTTTTATCGATGAATCTGAGCGCCATTTCGGCGTGGACGGTGGCACCGTCCGCTGGGGCCACGAAGTCTCCATCGGTTACTTCCCCCAGGAGCACGACCTCGGCGCGGAATCAAAAATAACTGTGATTGAATGGCTTGCACAGTTCGATGCGCTCGCCGGTCAGCAGGAATTGCGCGGTCTCCTCGGCCAAATGCTCTTCAGCGGTGACGACGTTCACAAACCGATCAAAGCTCTCTCTGGAGGCGAAACCGCGCGCATTCTTTTTTGCCGCCTCATGCTTCAGAAGCCTAATGTGCTCGTCCTCGACGAACCGACGAACCATCTCGATCTCGAATCCATCAATGCTCTCAACATCGCATTGCAGAAATACGAGGGCACCCTTCTCCTCGTCACCCACGACTATGACCTCCTTGACGAGGTCGCCACGCGCATCTGGCACTTTGATCACGGCCACATCGAAGACTTCAAGGGTCCTTATTCCGATTACCTCATAGATTTGCAGCGTAAGGATGCCCTCGCCGCATCTTCTCGCCGCTGAGCGCAGCGCCTGGCATTACGCCACTGCTTCTTCGGCTTTGTGCAAGAGCACGCGCTCCCGCCGCAAGGGTAAGCTTCCCGGATGCCGCTCCTGCAAATAACTCACCAGCTTCTCCCGCACCAGACAACGCAAGTCCCATGCCTTTCCGGAATCGGAAGCGCTCATCAGTGCGCGCAATTGCATTGTATTCTCCGTCAAGTCCGTCACTTGCAGCCCCCATGCTTTCTTGTTCCACAACTCGGTTCCTTGCAACACGCGAAAGAGTTCCTGTCTCACGTCTTCGACGGGCACCGTGTAGTCCGCATAAATGATCACCGTTCCCAGTAAATCCGCTGTTTGTCTCGTCCAATTCTCAAAAGGATGCTCGATAAAGTAGCTGAGCGGCACAATCAGCCTTCGCTGGTCCCAGATTCGCACCACGACGTAGGTCGTCTCGATCTCTTCGATCCAGCCCCATTCCCCTTCCACGATGACTACGTCCTCGAGCCGGATCGGCTGTGTCAGTGCTACTTGCAGCCCCGCAATTAGGCTGGAAAATGTGCTCTTCGCCGCCATGCCAATTACCAGTCCGGCGATCCCCGCCGACGCCAGCACGCTCGCTCCGATCTGCCGCACGCTCGGAAACGTCATCAACATCACCGCGATCGTCACGATCGCAATCGCGGCCGTTAGCACTCTCTCTATCACCTGCGTCTGCGTTCGGACTCTTCTTGCGGCGAGGTTGTCCGCGATATCGATTCGGAATCGCGATTCGATCAAGCTAGTCAAAAACCTTGCCAGCCTCACAAACAGCCAGCCGAGCCCGACGATCACCCCCAATTCAAGAAGATGTGTCAGGCCACCCTGGATCTTCTCCGGTATTCCTGTAAGCGGCAGCACCACCAACAATCCTGTCAGCACGGCGATCACCCGCGCCGGCTCCACAATCGCTTTCAGAAGATTGGCGAGTACCGCAGTTTCCTTCCTTTTCGCTAGCCTCCCTGCCGTAAAGAACACCAAAAAATGCGCCGCTGCCATCACCGCCACGGCACCTGCCAACATTCCCGCAGCAATCAACCACATCCTTGTGTCCGCTACTAGGCCATGCATCGTTTCGCACCTCCTTGAGTTGCCTTTTCTAGTCTGCTCTGTCTTCAAGGAGAATGAAACCGCCCAATGGATTTTCCCGCTCCGCGCAGCTCCATCCGGGTTTCCTGCGGTTCACACGGCTACCCGCCAGTTCCGGACCGCTTCTGCGGCGTACCCACATGCCCTCTTGGTTCCCTGGAATCGTTCCATCGGCGGGGATGGCTGGGGCACAGCATTTCAGAAGGACTCTGTTTGCATAGGATGTAGAAGAGCGATCCTTCTCTTGCCTACTGCGCCCTTCAGCGCGCATGAAAAGGGAAACGGCGGGAGGAAACATCCTCCCGCCGTTTCGGCTTCTGCGTGCAGGTTCGAGTTAAAAAGAGAGCCGGACGCCGAACTCCGCCTGCCGCGGCACCGCGTACCAGTTCACGCCGGACGCGGAGCCGGGAGTAATCAGGTTCGTGCGGCCGGTACAGGCGGCGACGTTTGCCGGGCACCCTGCTTGGTCATACTTGGTCGTCCCGTTCACTTGGCCGGGAAGACCGCCGAGCACTCCGCTCAACAGGTTTCCTCCCGGATCGTAATTGTGGAAATTGAACACGTTGTACAGGGCGATTTGCGGCTCGAGCACCACTCGTTCCGGCAACGCATGCAGCATTTTGGCTAGGTGGATCTCCCAGGAAATGTGCGCGTCAAATGTGAACAGCGGTGAAAGCCCGACATTCCCGCTCGGGGCCAATTGCAACGTAGGTGTCACTGCTCCCAACGAGACCAGTTGGGCTTGGGTAAACAGACCCGCAGCAACCAGAGCTTGTCCCGCGGGAGTCAACTGGCCCGCATACTTGCTGTTGTACATGTTGATGTAATTGTTCAAGTCGCTGGCCTTGATGCTTCGCCCGAACGCCCCCACATTGGTACCCGGAGCGACATCTCCCGTTGTGCCGTCGCCGGTGATATCCGTGTAGAAAATCTCTCCCGGCAGGCCGGATTGCTGCAGCAGAAGGGTTTGGGCGGGCGCGGTATCCCAATGGGTTGTTAGCGCCAACCTTGTCGCCGCAGGTAGATCCATGACCGCTCCGACGCTCACCTGGTGCGTCCGATCCAACGCCGAAGGACCAAAGTAGCTCAGAGGATTATTGAAGTCTGTCGCGTTGTTCACAAAATCCTGGTCCTGTACTTCGGAGTCGAACCGGGAAAGCGTATAGGAAGTAATCAGGCTCAGGCGCCTTATCCCGGGCAGTGGGTTGCTTAGATTGGACTTGAGGGAAACCAGCAATCCGTTGTAAACGGATCGCCCGATCGGGAAGAGCATCTGGTTCTGCCCGACGTTGGGGTTAACCCCCGGAAAGGCGCAAGTTGGGCATGGGAAACCGGCAGCGTAGTCCACACCGGAGTCCAATCCATTGCCCGCATAGTCCGCCATGGTCGCCCCTGCAGCGATAGCGCATTGAATCGCGGCAGTGTCTGTCCCTGTTCCGCAGCCGAGGGAACTGTTGGTCGCGGAGATTGCCGCCTGCGCGTTCGGGACGTTCAGGAAGCGCGCGTCTCCGTCTTTGTTCGTGTCCAGTCCGATCAGGAAGTGAGTCGAGACGTTCCGCACGTAATCAACTGACAGTACGGAGCTTTTCCCGAGTTGCCGTTGCAGTCCGAAGTTCATCTGCACCGATCGCGGTGAAATATAGTCTGGACTGATTAACTGGTCGCCTGTGGACTGCACGCCCTCAGCGAGGGCGTTCCCGACAAACGAGCCATTGGACTGAGGTCCCGCCGCTTCCACCGCTTCCTGGTAGGCCGTTTGATCCGCCGCAATTTGTGCAGCTGCTTGCCCGATGGGTTCTCCGCAATACCCGACGGGGTTGCCATTATTCACGCCTTGCACCGCTCCGGTGGCTTGTCCACCAAAGCAGGGTGCCGCTGTCCCGAAAAAGAGTCCCTGTTGCAACCGGGCCGGACGGTCAAAGAGCACATTATTGAAGATCGCGTTTTCGTAGTACAGCCCGATCCCGCCGCGAAAAACGGTCTTGCCACTCTTCCAGGGGTCCCACGCGATCCCTAGCTGGGGGCCGAAGTTCAGATTTGGTTGGTTCACGGGATCTTCCAGTCCGTGGTAATACTGGTTGTCAAATTGCGCCAGCGCGGGAATTCCCGGCAAGTCGCTGTCCGAGCGCCCCGTATCGCGCCCGTAGTGGAGTCCGGCGGTGACAGTCAAGTTCGACTTCATCTTCCATTGGTCGCCGACGTACCATTCCAAACGATTGTCGTACTGCCCTCCGGCCGGGAGTCCAAATCCGGAGAGTTCCGTGAAATATCCCTGGCCGTTCCCAAAAAGAATGGTGTCAACTGGCCAGTTGAGTGGGTTGCTGGCCCCATCGGGATACGGGCCGGCGGCGGCAATCGTTTCGTTCGCGGAATTGAACACCGACTGCACCATGGGTTCGATCCCAAAAAACTTTGCATAACCTCCGCCTAGGATCTTGTTGAACGCAATCCCGTAGCGCAGAGTATGCCTGCCCAGCGAGTAGCTTCCGTCGTACTTGGTCTGCTTGTCCGACTGGAAAGTGGCCTGGGGCGCAAGAATGTTCGTTCCGGAGCAGTAGGCCTCGCCGCCATCAAGGCAGGTAAAATCGTTCCCGTCCGGGGTGATATTCAGCGAAATTCCCGGCACCGGATTCTGCGCGCCGGAAAGTCCCACGCCGTCTACGATCGCGTTGCGGAATTTCAAATACTCGAAGCGGATACTGTTTGTCGTCCGCGAGGTGGAGAAGTCCGTACCCAGCACATGCGTGGGCACATGATCCACATTCTCAAATGGCTGATAGACGCCGGGATTGAAGCCACGCAGGCTCAGATTCTGGTCGTAATTGAACCGGTAAAACATCGTCCAGTTCGACCGGATGTTGTAGTCCAGCCGCGCCAGGTACTCGCGCTCGTTAAAAGGTGAATTGAAGCTGCCCGAGAGGCTCGAAAAATCTCCGGCAAGCTGCACCGGATTTTGCAGGCTTTGATCGGTCCGCTCAACGTCCGCAAAGAAAAAGAGCTTGTCTTTGATGATCGCTCCGCCAAAGTTCCCGCCGAACTGTTTCCGTCCGAAATTGAGTTGTTCAGGAGCGATGCGCGCCGAGGTCTGGTCGCTGCGGCCATAGTAAAAGGCCTCCCCGTGCCAGGTGTTCGTTCCGGATTTGGTGACGACGTTTACCGTGCCGGAGGAGGTAAGTTCAGTCGACATATCCAAAGTGGACTCACCGACCTGAAATTCCTGAATCGCGCTCTGCGGAATGTTCTGCGTCGTGGTGCCCACGGTCTCGTCGCTGATGTCCACGCCATCTACTTCGATCCGCGCCGTGCGGCCAAATCGCCCGCCGAAGGAAAGCGAGGAATAGCCGTTCTTCGTGGGATCGAAAGTGGCGCCGTCCTGAATTTGGACACCGGGTTCCAGCGTCGCCAGATCCAGGAAGTTGCGGCCATTCACCGGCAATTCCGCGATATCTTTCGCTGTCAGCACGTCCTGAACCTCGGGCTGCGTCTCGTTGACCGTCAATGCCGACGCGCTTACTTCGACAACTTCTTTGGAAGATCCGAGTTCGAGTTTTACGTTGGCTGTGGCTGCTTGTCCGACCTGCACCGTCACGGTCGTCGTCGTGGTCTTGAAGCTCGGCGCCGTAACGCGCACTGTGTATACACCCGGTGTGAGCGCACCAGTGCTGTAAAAGCCGACTGCGTTTGTTGAGACCACAACGGACGTACCGGTAGCCAGGTTGGACACTGTTACCTTCGCATCGGGCACTACAGCGTTCTCGGGGTCGGTTACCGTACCGTTCAAGCTGCCCGTTGAACTGCTGGTTTGTGCCCTAACGCTGGTGGGAATAAAAAAGCAAAGCACCATCGTGAGCACTGCAAAAAACAGCTCCAGACGTTTCCAAGTTTGCGATCCAATCATTCCTTTACCCCCTGCTGCTTTCTCCCAGGATGAAACTTCTCCAGGATTTCTGGACTTTATGAATCATGAAAAAATCCTGCCGGAACATGGCGATAGCGATTTGCGTCTCACGTCTCGAGAGCAAGTACACCACCCGTTTCCGACCTGGATTTCTTAATTCAAACGTAGAACGGACACGCCTGGAGCCAACGCAGGAACTGACACTTACTCGGAAATTGCGGACAGGAAGAAATCTACCTTAAGTACTTATCCCCCATCTCGGGTCCATTTCTTCCCGTCTTGGAATCGAGCAATTCGCCTTCCAGCGAAATGACCGAACCTGCCAATTTGGCCTTAGCATCTAATTTTCAGTAAGTTGCAGCAATTGAGGAGTAGACCGCGTATTTGTCGAAATCCTTTATGGCATACCAAATATTGTACTTATTCCACCCAATATGAATTATGGGAAGCTTTTTGGGCCCGGCATAGTCTCTGTGGACTTTTTGCTTCACGTCCGGACGACCCATAAATTCGAGGTTTCTCAAACTGTTCAGCGAAAATGTAGCCGCCCTGATTGCGGGCCGCAAAGAGGAATACATCCGGTGGGCGGACTTCGGTGATGGCTTCTTGCTTCAGGCCTTCGGGAAAATTTTTCAACAATCTCGAGCGATCTTCACACCACTACAGCCTAACGCCGCAGTGGACTTCCGCACCACGAATTCCGGCGCCACCGCGATCTCCGGCGTATATTCCTCATTTGCATCAAGCCTTCCCAGCAACGTTTGCGCCGCAATCTGCCCCATCCTTTTCAGGGGTTGCCGCACAGTCGTCAGTCCCGGCATGCAAAGCGCCGCGATCATAATGTCATCGAAGCCCACGACGGAGATATCTTCTGGCACACGCCATCCCGCTTCCTGAAACGCCCTCATCGCTCCGATGGCGGAGATGTCGTTATAGGCGAATAACGCGGTGAAGGGCGCCTTCCGCGCCAGAAGTTCTTTCCCAAACGGATACCCGAGCTCCGGCGTGGAATCCAAACCCGTTATTTGCACCACCAGTTCCGGCCGAATCCCAATTCCAAGTTCCTTCGCCTTTTCACAGATAGCATTCCACCGCACCTCGGAGTCCGAGCTCTGCGGCTGCCCCTTCAGGAATGCAATTTCCGTGTGTCCCAATTCCTTCAGGTGCTTCAGCCCGAGTTCCGCCGCCTTACGATGATCCAGGACAATGTTCGTCACATTCTGCACGGCATAATGCCCGGCAACCGATACGGTAGGCAACGCAGGCGCTTCGCTCACGGAGGTGTCCACAGTGATAAATCCCTCTACTCCGCGCGACAGCAACATCTGCGAATAGGTTTGCAGCAATTTCTTGTCGTGCCGGTGCGCCACCGTCAGAAAGAAATAATTCTTCTCGCGGACGTATTCTTCGATCCCGCTCACCACCATGGATCCGTACCCGTCTCCAATTTCTTCCAGGATTACTCCGATCGTGTACGTTCTTTGCACCCGCAACGACCGCGCGAAAAAATTCGGCCTGTAATTCAGCTCGCGCGCCGCATCCAGAATTCTTCTCCTGGTTCGCTCCGGGATGGACCTCGATGCCGCGGAATTATTCAGCACCGCCGAAACTGTGCCTGCCGTCAGCCCCAGGTGATTCGCCACCGCTTTCAGCGTCACCGCATTCTCTCGTTTGCTCTTCGTGCGCTTCGACGTTTTCATTGGGGCTCCTGGGCCCGTTTGCCAGTCGGGCCGCCACCCATTGCATTGAACTCGGCGCGGAAATCTCGCACAGAGATGCCTCGACGGCGTTTGGCGAGGCGCTCATTGTAGCCCAATCCCAGGTGCGAGGAGTGGCTGGCGTGTCGCATTCTGGCCCGCGGTTTTTCGGCGGAACCCGGCAGAACCGGATCCTCGTTGCACCCTTCCGGTATCGCTAAAGTACTGCTATATAGGACTTTGGGGGCTTTTCCTTGCGCCTTGCATTTCCCGGGCGCCACCGCCAGCTGAAACATCCTTTGCATGCCCTAGAATATCGTTATTTTTCTCTTGACATCCTTCTTGCCTTGTCGCTAAATGCTGGTCCATTGAATCGGTTCTGTAACTAGCCTGGGGTAGGTATCGTTACAGTTCCCGTTGTTCTTTTTGCAAAACTCGGTCGTTTGGCTTCGGGACGATTCATGTTGTCAGGGGTGCCTTTCAGTGATTTCAAGACTCTATCTGAAACTTGAGGTGTTGCGCATGATGAATCTCTTTCGCAGTTCTGGGAAGAGAGTGAGTGGATTGGCATGGTGGCCCGGCTCACTTTTCTTTCTTTTTGCTCTGCTTCTCGCCTTTGCTCCGCTTCCTCTTCTCGCACAACAATATTCTGGAACCATCACTGGAACGGTAACCGATCCTTCCGGCGCCGCCGTTGCCGGAGCAACCGTTCTGGTGATCAACACCGGCACCAACGCGTCCTATCCTGCAGTCACCACGGATCTGGGCGTTTATACTGTCGCGCAATTGCCCGTTGGATACTATGAAGTCCACGTCAAGCAGGGCAACTTCAAGGAGTTCGTTGCCAAGGGCGTCGAGGTTCACACTTCCTCGGTCACGCAGGTCAATGCCGAGCTTGCTCTGGGCGCCGCCACCGAAACGGTCACTGTTGAGGCCAGCGACGTTCAGGTTCAAACCGCGTCGGCTTCCGTCGGCAACGTCGTTGAGGGCCAGCAGGTTCGCGAATTGCCCCTCAACGGCGAAAATTTCATGGGCTTGGTTACTCTTGCTCCTGGTGTTTCGCCGGCCAACGATTTCGATGCGCGTGACAAGGGCCTCACTGGCGGCAGCGACTTCTCGGTCAACGGCAACCCGTACACGAACAATCTGTTCCTCGTGGACGGCGTCAACAACAACGACGTCGGCTCGAACCGCACCATCCTGATCTACCCCGCCACGGATTCCATCGCGGAATTCAAGATGCTCACGAACTCCTATGGCCCGGAGTATGGCCAGGCCACCGGTGCCATCATTAGCATCACCACTCGTTCCGGCGAAAACACTTGGCATGGCGGCGCGTTCTACGCCGGCCGCAACGACAAGCTCGACGCAAACGACTGGTTCTCCAACAATAACGGCACAGGCAAAGCCGAACTTCGTCGCAACGACTGGGGCTATTTCGTAGCCGGGCCCGTCATTAAGAATAAGCTCTTCTTCTGGTGGAACCAGGAATGGAACCGCGAAGTCCGCGGCGTTTCCGTGGGCGCTTGCGTACCGACTGTGGCCGAGCAAGCTGGCGACTTCAGCCAGGGCTTTTCTGGCGCCGCTCCCCCTCCGGCTGGAGCGACGTCTACCGCCTCTCAAGGCACCGTCGCGACCGACCAGTGCGGCGCCTTGCAACCGGCGCAATGGGTTGGCCCCACGGGTGGGCCGTTCACGTATCAATCCCTGATCCCCGTGGCTGATCAAGCTTCCGGAAACCCGTTTGCCATCGCGAATCCTGACGCCAACGCTCAGCTACTCGCCTCGTTCTATCCTGCTCCAACGACCGGCAACGGCGGACTCACTCTCATCAATGGCCAGAATTGGCTAGATCAAGAGAGGACCCAGCCCAACTGGAGCGAATGGAATGTCCGCGGCGACTATGACGTCACCAAGGGAAACCGCGTAACTCTTCGTTGGACTCAAGATTCCTGGACTAGCCCCGCACCGAACCCCAATCTTTTCTGGGGCGACAGTATCTTCCCTACAATCAATTCCGACTGGAGCCAGCCATCCAAGAGCGTCATGGCGAAGTTGACCTCTCAAATTGGCACCAGCATGGTCAACGACGTCGAGTTTGGTTATGGCCACAACGCAATCATCACCACATTAACGAGTGGTGGTGCGCCAATCGTTGCTCAGATTAATGCGAACATTCCTACGGCGTGGCCAACGTCTCTTAAGTCTCTGCCTGCCTACCCGCAGGTTGGATGGGGCGGCCTGTCACCTTACGGCAACGGCCAGAACATGTGGACGATTGCTCCCTACGGCAACCACGAAGACCTGTACGCCTTCCAGGATAACTTGTCCAAGGTCCAAGGCAACCACCTCTTTAAGTTCGGGGCTTACTACAGCACTAACGCCAAGATCGAAAACAACAATGGCGGCTCAGACCAGCCTCTCTTCGTGGCTGCGGATTACGCCGTTGGCACGCAAATGCATAACCAGCTGGCCAACCTCTTGCTTCCCGGTCAGACCTTTAATACCTCCGAAAACAGCGTAAACCCCACCGCTAGGGTCATCTGGCATGACTTTGAATGGTATGTTGGAGACACATGGAAGTTCCGCAAGAACTTGACCTTGACCTATGGTATCCGGTGGTCCTTCTACCGCGAGCCATTTGGCGAGGATAACCACTGGGCTTCCTTCAGCTTGGCCGACTACAATGCGTCCTTGCCTGCCTCGGATGCTTGCAACGGCGTCATCATTGTTCCGGGAACCACGCCTTGCCAGGATGCCGCAACTCAGCTTGCTAGTCTGGGCATCAGTCTTCCTCTCTCCGATGGCACTCCAGGTCCGAATCGTGCCCTCGTCAACCAGAATAACCACGATATAGCCCCCCGCCTCGGTTTGGCTTGGGACGTCCGCGGCGATGGCAAGACTGCCGTTCGCTTGGGAATCGGCCAGTTCTTCCAGCGCGAACTCGTGGGCATTGACGAGAGTCTCGCTCGCACTGCTCCTTTCGAGATCAATGCGAACGACAATGGCCGCACTCTTGAGGCCGCTGTCCCCCTGGTTAGTCCCTCTGTCTCGCCGAACGCCGCTAAGGATCCCAGGGGCGTTACACCGAACAGTTGGCAGTGGAACCTGTCGGTCGAGCGCGAACTGTGGCGCAATACGGCGCTCCAGGTCGGTTATGTCGGCAACACCGGCATTCACCTGACCTCCATGTTGGATCTAAACGCTGTTCCCTCGACAGACTGGAATCAAACTGCTTTCCTGTCGACTTCGAGCTACACAAACGTCAACACCTTCCGTCCTGCAGGGAACTTCGGCAGCATTGGCGAATTCGCCCGCATGGGCCACGCGACCTATCACTCGCTTCAAGTCCAGTTCCGCACGAAGCTGAGTAATTTCTCTCAATTCCAGGTGTCCTACACCTATTCCCACTCGATCGGCGACGTCGAGCTCGACAACTCCTCTGGCAGCGTTAACCAGGAGGCCGTCACCGACCAGAGCAATCCGGGTTTGGACAAGGGCAATACCAACATCAACCGGCCCAACATCTTCGTTGCCAACGAAGTCTTCTACCTTCCCAAGCTTGCAAACAAGAGCATGGCCATGCGCCAGGCACTCGGCGGATGGGAACTCAACAGCATCATCACCATTACGTCAGGGGCATCGTTGAGCGTCTTCTCGAACGGCGCCAGCGACATCAATGCTTGCGTGAGCCCGGAGCCTATCCCCGGAGCCACCGTGGTTCCCTGCGCCACAAGCGGCAACGGCTATTACCAGCTGAACTCTCTACAAGGTTCCGGCTTTGGTAACAACCAGCGCCCGGACATCACGGGAACCAGTTGCAACGCCGGCGAAAGCGGCAAGCAGATCCTCAACCCTGCCGCCTTCACGTTCGTCGGTTATACTCTCGGCACCGTGGGCAATGCCCCTCGCGGGTATTGCTTTGGTCCGGACTACCGCAACTTTGACATGCAGCTCGCCAAGAACTGGACCTTCAAGGAACGTTATAACGTGAAGTTCAGCATGGACTTTTTCAATCTCTTCAACCATGCGAACTTCTTCGGCAACAACCTCGAAGGCGTCGGCTTCAGTGCAAACAACTTGCAGTGCGGTACGACTGCTTGCAGCCCAATCAACAACGTCGTGACCGGCCAAGCACCGGGTCAACAGAACGGCTTCGGACAAGCTAGTGCAGTCCATCCGGGCCGCGAACTGCAGTACACACTTAGGTTCACTTTCTAACGCGCGCTCCCTCAAGCGTTCGTTACACCCCAACGGCGGGGCTTGAATCTTCGAGCCCCGCCGTCTACCTTTAATATGTACTTTCGAGAATCCGAATCTCCGAACGGCAGCCTCGTGCCATCCACCTTTCCTTCAATAATCGTTCCCGGCCCCCGGTCCCCGGTTCTCCTGCTCATCCTCGGCTTGGGTATTCCTGCACTCTCGTCCACATTGCCGTGGGCTCGCTTGGAGCAACATGGGGCCAAGTCAGCAAGCCACGCTGCGCAGAAGGAAACTCAGGCCGACCTGAACAAACTCCTGGAAGCAGCTCGCGCTGCTCGTGCATCCGGAGATCCTCACCGCGTCGCTGAAGCCAACCGAAAAGTTATTGCGCTGGCCCTTCGCGAACTCGCCCAGTTGAGGTACCTTGAAGGCAGCCTTCCGCAAGCCATCGAGCTCTATCAGCGTTCCCTGGATTTTGCGGATGAGCCTGGAACCCATGTGGATCTGGCCATCGCTCTAGTCGCCGCCAATCAGCCGGACGCCGCCATCGCCCAGGCGAACGGCGTCCTTGCTTCTTCGCCAGACGACATCCGCGCCCTTACGGTTCTCGGTAGGGCCAGGATTCTGAAGCAGGATTACACCGGCGCTGCGCAGCCTCTCTCTCGCGTTGCCGCCCTTCAACCGAGTCTGGAATCGCTCTACACCTTGGCCGTGTGTCTCCTTAACTCACACGATCCGCAAGACAATGTTCGTGCGACGCGGGTTTTGGATCAGATGATTCGCCTCGTGGGAGACAGCGGTTCGATCCACGTCATCATCGGTAGAGCCTATCGCGATGCCAGCGACTTGCCTGCTGCCATCCGCGAATTTCAGCGTGCCATTGCAGTTGACCCGAAGACTCCTCACGCACATTACTTCCTCGGCCTTGCGCGCCTCGCTTCGAATGAATGGGTTCCCACTCCCGAAGTGCACCAGGAATTCGCCAAGGAGCTTGAGATAGACCCGCATGATTATTTGGCCAACTATATGACCGGATTTATAGACTCCTCGGAACGCAAATATGCTGAAGCGGAGCCGTTTCTCAAGCAGGCCTCCCAGTTGAACCCGGGCGCTCCGGAACCATGGCTCTATATTGGATTGAATGCCTACGCTTTGGGCCAGATGCAGCCCGCGGAAGCCGCTCTCCGCAAAGCCATTCTCTTGAGCGGATCGGACGAATCCCGCAACAACTATCAGATTCGGCGCGCTTATATTGACCTTGGCCGTCTCCTGTTGACTTCCGGCCGCAAACAGGAAGCGGAAAAGTACCTCACCAAGGCGCGCGATCTTCAGAACAAGGTCCTCGAATTAACGCAGCAACAGGTCGGCTCGCATCTTCTTGAAGGTGGCGCCGGAGCCGCTGCCGTTGTCTTGCCCCTCAGCTCCTCTGCCGAAAAGCAGGCCGTCCCAATCTCAGCAAGCTCCCTGGACCTATTCGCGCAAGTGGATCCTTCCACCCTCGCTCAATCCAATCTGACGGAGAGTCAGAAGCACGCTGCCCAGGTTCAGGAGAAAACGCTTCGATCCGTTCTCGCTCTCAGCTTCAATGACCTTGCAACCTCTGAAGCCGTCGCAAAAATTTATCGTTCGG
>DATJAD010000119.1:0-14734 GCA_035516615.1 Candidatus Acidiferrum sp. | reverse complement strand
GGAACCTGAAAAATCCTGCCTTCGTGCTGAAAGAGAACCATCGGCACCGTGGCAGCTGCAGCCCCGTCGCCGTTCGAAGTTTCGGCGCCGATCACCGCGGGCGCCTGTGCGTAAGGAAGCGCCAGTTTGTTCTTCAAAAAGTGCTCGCGAGTGAGCGCTTCGGGATTTCCGCCAAGAAGTATGTCCGTGCCGCGTCCGGCCATGTTGGTGGCCACAGTGACGCCTCCTTTGCGGCCCGCCTGCGAGACGATGCGCGATTCGCGCTCGTGCTGCTTGGCGTTGAGCACTTCGTGCGGGACGCCGGCCTTTCTCAGAAGCGCAGCGATTTTCTCGGACTTCTCGATGGAAATCGTTCCGACGAGAACCGGCTGGCCGCGTTCATGATAGTGGCGAATGCCGTGGGCGTAGGTGTTGTCTTCCTGCAAAATGCCGTTGACGACGGCCTCGAATTTCTCACGTTCCGTCCGGTACACTACGTCGCGATGTTCCTTGCGGACCAGCGGCTTGTTTGTGGGAATCACCACGACATCGAGGCCATAAATCTTGCCGAATTCTTGGGACTCCGTTTCCGCAGTACCGGTCATGCCGGAGAGTTTCTTGTACATGCGGAAATAGTTCTGGAAAGTGATGGTGGCGAGGGTCTGGTTTTCGCGCTCGATCTTGACGCTCTCCTTGGCTTCCACGGCCTGGTGCAGGCCGTCCGACCAGCGGCGACCGGGCATCTGCCGGCCGGTGAATTCATCCACGATGATGACTTCGCCCTCTTTCACAACGTAGTCCACGTCTTTCTTGTACAAAGCGTGGGCGCGGAGGGCCTGGTAAACGTGGTGCATGTACTCGATATTCGCAGGATCGGAAAGATTGGGAAGGCCGAGCAGGCGCTCGCACTTGGTGAATCCTTCTTCGGTCAGGGTGGCGGTGCGAAGCTTTTCGTCGAGCGTGTAATCAATTTCTTGGATCAGTTTGGGAATGATCTTGTCAATCTTGAAGTATTTGTCCGTGGACTCTTCCGAAGGTCCAGAAATGATCAGCGGCGTGCGGGCTTCGTCAATAAGGATCGAGTCCACTTCGTCCACAATGGAAAAATGGTGGCCGCGCTGGACGCAGTGCGACAAATCGTACTTCATGTTGTCGCGGAGGTAGTCGAATCCGAATTCGTTGTTGGTGCCGTAGGTGATGTCGGCGCCGTAGGCTGCGCGGCGCTGGGTGTCATCCAGATCGTGGACGATCACGCCGACGCTCAGCCCCAAGGCCTTGTAAAGCGGACTCATCCATTCCGCGTCGCGGCGGGCAAGATAATCGTTCACGGTGACGATGTGCACGCCGCGCCCGGCAAGCGCGTTCAATGCTGCAGGAAGCGTGGCGACGAGCGTTTTCCCTTCGCCGGTTTTCATTTCGGCGATCTTGCCTTCGTGCAGCACCATGCCGCCGATAAGCTGCACATCGAAGTGCCGCATGTTGAGGAAGCGGCGGCCTGCTTCGCGTACGATGGCGAAAGCCGGAACCAGCGCCGGCTTGAAGGCTTCCTGCATCAAGTTGCGAAAGGTCGATTCGCTTGGATCGGCGTCTTTTAGCGGGTCCTGCACGACCGTTTTGAGCTGCTGAAACCGCGCCTTCAACTCCTCATCGCTGAGCGGCTTGATTTCTGGTTCAAGCGCATTGATGGCGGCGACGAGGGGCTGGAGTTTCTTGATATCACGCTCGTGCTTGGTGCCTATGAAAAAGGCTATAAAGTCGTCAACGTATTTGGTGAAATCCATGAATTGGTTCGCCGTTTCCCTTGAGCCGGCGCGCCGCCAGCGTCTCACAAGCCGGACGGGCGCCCTCCGCGCAAACTATCATTTTAACGGGTTATGCGGAAATGCGCCAACTCGGGTGCAAAATGGAGACTTTCCGAGCAAGCGCGAGGTTCAACGAGAAACGGGCGATTCGGCAATGGGATCGGAGGCTTCCCGTTCGCTTATACGAGCGCCGAGTTGCTCCGCCAACAGGCGGCGATACTTCACCCGCTCATCCAGGGACATATCCACGATCTCGAACGCCATGTCCTGAGCGCGGTAATCGCGGAGGAGCGCCGTGGCCTGGAGATTGCGCAGGCCGAGCTGTAGTTTCAACTGAACCTGAGTTCCGGGCTGCATGTGCCGGTCAATTGTGGCCACACCGCCGGAAAGGCTCGCGGTCTTGATTTCCATGCGGCAGTTTTGTTTCAGGTTGGTGCTGACCGCAACGACGGACTTCTGCAGACGGACGCGAGTATGCCGCCGCTGGCGCACAAATTTCGCATTGATGACTGCATCCAGAGGAGCCAAAACCAGGTCCGCCTTATCCAGGCCACTTCTGGGCAGAAACTCTCGCGCCCATTCCGGGTCCAACTTCTCAAGAGCTTGCAGGGCGGCGATGCGCAGCTCCTGAGCATGCTGCCACCCAAACATCTTTTTGCCTTCCACAACCCGGCGGAGCGAATTGATTGACTCCGGAGCCTGAATGCGGCCCAGCGCTTCAATGGCTTTCACCTGCAAATATGGCCCCGCACCCGCGGGCAAGTCACCATCCACGATGGTGAGTAGCCTGCCAAGCGCCTCGCGATCTCCGCTGACGCCGGCTTCGTCAATGACGAGAGGCATCAGCAGCGGGTCCACGTGGTCGAGGAGCTCCAGCAGAATGCGGCAACGACCGGGAGCGTTGCTCGAAGCGATTTGGCGAACGATGCGGTCCTGCGAAGTGCGAGGAAAGTCCTTCATGCGAGGCGGCAAAAAGACTTCCACAGCCTGGGGATCGAGCTTGCAGAGCAGCCCAACCATGTCCGTGGCTTCCGCTGCCGGGCCGCCCCGCACCGTGCTGCGCAGATAATGCAGCCCGGCTTCGCCAACGTCGGAAGCGAGGTTGGCGACATGTTCGGAATCCTCCCGCAGGGAACACCGATTGAACCGGGATGCGATCTGCTCCATGGCGGTCTGCGGAAGCAGCTTCAACACGTCCGTGAGTCCGGCGGACACCCGGCGCGCGCGGAGCGCTTCGTCCACGAATTCCGGCACGCGCTCTTCGATGCCCATCTTCCCGCGAAGATCGCGCGCGATCCCCGGCCGTTGCGCTTCTACTCCGCAGACGAGATCGAGCGCCTGCTCCATCGCTGGAAACAACCGGTTGGCAGCCGCCTCCTGGCTGAGGCGCACGAAAGCGGCGCTCGTCAGCGCCTGTAGTTCCGTATCCTGCTCCACACTCAGGCGCACGCCGAGATGACGCAGAGCCTCGCTGAGAAGTTTGGGATCGGCCTTGGCATAGAGTTCGGCGAGCTCGGATAACCCAACCGCGGTTTTCTTGCGCGCATCGGCTTCCTCGTTGTCTGCGCAGGAAGCGTAGTTCTGCAGAATACTGATGGCTTCCGAGATTTCGCCCTGCTCGATCAGCGAAGCGACATAGGACTGCACGTTTTTCGGCGGAATGCACCAGGCTTCTTCCGAAAGCAGCACGGCCCGTTTGCCGCTCTCCGGCACCGCAGCCCAGAATTGGCGGTCGAGAATCTCCCGGTGTGACTCGACCATCATCCCCGCTTCCGTCATCTTGTCTTCGTGCGCGCCGAGGATTTTACGGAGATTCTCGATTTCCTGATTCATGCGATCGAGCATCTGGCGCACGGCATTGACTTTCACTTCGCCGCGTTCGTAGCGCTCCAGCGCAAAACGGATGGCAAGATGTTCCGCGAGTTTGATGAGGACGGATTCGTCCGTCCTCCCCTCGGGGGCCTGCGCAGCGAGACCCGCGAGCGCCTGACGCAGAGTGTCCTGCGCGCGCCCCGGCAATTCGGAAATCTGCTGCTGAAAAACTCCCGCTGCCGCCATGCCTCCTTGTCCCGGACCCGCCGCGGCATTGCCGAAACTGGTCAGAGCACCGAGAATGCTGAGAATTTCGTCTTCGCTGGGTTCCGCGGAGCGCTTGCCTCCCCCGGTTCCAACAAAAGGCAGTCCAGAGCCGCCGCCAGAGGCACCCGGGCCGGAACCGATGCCGCCTCCAGAGCCACCTACCGCCCCGGCATAGGAGGGCGCATAGCCAAGCGTGCCACCTGTTCCGGATGTCGCGAGGGCCGCGCCTCCAGATACATTTTGACTGCTGCCAGAGGCTGACTCTCCACCGAATCCCGACCCGGTCCCTCCCGCTCCGGAACCGATTCCCTCCCCATTTGCGCCGGCACCCATTCCGGTCCCTATTCCAGAACCAGCGCCCGAAACGTTGCCTCCTCCGGATCCTTGTTCCGTCCCGGAACCGTAGCCACCTCCACCGCCAGGCCCGCTGCCGATTGCCCCGTGGCCGCCGCCCGAAGAGCCCTCCGCAGCGGCGATGAGTTCGAGGAGTTTATGCGGATCGTTGAGCCACTTTTTGAACTGGTCCTGGTCTTCGCCGAGCGTGGCGGCAGCAAGCTGCGCGGCAACGCTGGCGTCCTTCAAACGAGAATCCGTAGCCACAAAGCAGATCTCGTTGATGCGAATACCCTGCGCTCCCGCGAGGGCGCTCTTCAATTGTTGCGCAAGCTCCGAGGGTTTGGCCTTGCCAGTGGGAAAAGCGCGAGCGAAGCGGCCAATTTCTTCCTGGGTCACAGAAGAGAAAAACTGCACGCTTGCCAGGCCGGCCGCCGATAGAAGCTGAGCGAATTGCTTCTCCGCGGGCGCGCCTTCCAGTGGAACTCCATCGAGCAACAACTGAGAACCGGTTGCTCCCAGGAGCAGCCCCGCTTCATGACCGATGGGAACGGCGGTTCGGAGTTCGCGCCAGGCCGTATCTAGTTGCTCGGATGTACGTACGTGATCGTAGCCGTACAACCGGGCAAATTTGAGCAAAATATTCAGGCTGCGCACGAAAGCTCGCGCCGCCGCGTTTTTTGGATCTACCCTCATCCCGCTCCTGCCGCGTCCCGCATGGGACTCCCTGTCTAGTACCGTAGGCTGGGGCACTGTCCCCGGCAATGGTACCGAGGTTCCATAGGCCCGTCCTGGTAAACCGCCTTCGGGACGGCACGGCTCCCTGCTCAACGGGACAGGACGCGCTTTGGGGAGAACAGGTGGGAAGGGGTGCCGCGTCTACAGAGCCTGGCAACACTAAACTCGACGCCGGTCGCTAACGGTCACGATTTCGCGATGGTGATACGCGCGCGGCGGCGGCTGCGGTTCGTCACGGTTGCGACCTGGGGCAACCCGCCAAGATCGAGCAGGATCTTCCGGAGCTTCGCACGATCTTCCAAATCCATGTCCACGAACTCGAACGCCATGGCGGAGGGCCGGGCCCCGCGGACGATCGCCTGGGCCTTGATGCTTCGGACTCCCTGCGTGAACTTGAGCGTCAAAAGCGAACCGGGTGCAAGATGGCGTTCTCCCGAGCCGATCCCCCCGCCAAGGTTCAGCTCCGGAATGGACAGGCGGAAATTCTCCCTCAGATTCACGGTGTGCATGACCAGATTGCGGGAAAGCTTCAAGCGCGCGTAACGCCTCTGGCGAATCACAGAAGGGTTGGGCTCCGGATCGGTTGGCTCCAGCGCGAGTTCGCGGCGATCAATGCCGCTTGCGGGCTGCCTTTCCATCGCGCCGTGCGGATCAATGCGCGTCAGCGACTGCAAAGCCGCAATCCGCAACTCCGAGGGATATTGCCAGCGCCACACCTGGCGGGCCTCAAGAATTTTCTGCAGAATCACACTCGCCCCTGCGGCGCGGAGCCGCCCGAGCGCCTCGATCGCCTTCACGCGGATAAAACCCTCAGTCGCATCGCTTTCGGCAAGGTCAACGAGCTTCTGGATGCACTCCGGCCTACCGCTCATCCCCATCTCGTCAATTGCCAGGGGACGAATCATCACGTCCAGGGAATCGTACAAGGCCACCAGAAGCCGCACGCGGGGTTCCGCGGGCGCACAAGAGAGCTGGCGAATTGTGCGATCGTGCGCTGAACGGGGCCACTGCGAAAGGCGAACCGGCAGAATCTTCTCCACCATTTCCGGCATCAGCTGGCTGAGCAATCCCACCACTTCCGCGGCTTCGGAGGCAGGCGCAGTCTGCAGAGTCTCTGCAAGCTGGTTGACTGCTTCGTCGCCTAATCCGCGGACGACGCTTGCCAGAAGCTCGCAATCCTCGCGGAATCCCGAATGCCCAAAGCGATTCGTCACGTATTGAATCGTGGCTTTCGGCATCAGGTTCAAAATTTCGATCAGGCCATCGGGAATCTGGCCGGTTCGAACCGTTTCTTCCACAAACTCCGGAATACGGTCCTCGGCGCCGATCCTCGGGCGCAAGCTCTGCGTCGAGCCTGGCCGCTGCGCCTCCACGCTGTCCAGAGAAGCCAGCGCCTGCTGCATGGCGGGATAGCAGCGCTTCGACGCGGCCTCCTGGCTGAGCCTCACAAACGCCGCGCTCTCGAGCATCTGCAGTTCCGGCTCGCGCTCGACCGCAAGCTGCTTGCCGACCTTACTGATCGCTTCCATCAGCGCACTTCCGTCTCCGCTGCCGTAGAGCTCCGCCAATTCGCTGATCCCGATGGCCGTGGTCTTGCGTGCTTCCGGCGCTTCCAGGCTGATGCAGCCGATGTACTTCATCAGGATTTCGTTGACCACCTTCAGTTCGCCGCGCCGCAGCATCTCTTCCAGAAAGGCGCGGACATTTCTCGGCGGCACGCACCAGGCTTCATCGGAGCAAAGGACTTCTTTTTTGTTTTCCTCGGGAACCTGCCCCCAGAATTCCTGATCCAGCAATTCGGTAAACGACTGCATCTGAATTCCCGCGGCCGCCATCTGTTCTTCCTGGCTGGACAATATTTTTCGCAGCGCTTCGATCTCCGAGTTCATGCGGTCCAGCAGTTGTTTGACCGCGTTCACGCGCAGTTCGCCGCGCTCGTAGCTGTCCAGTGCAAACCGGATGGCCACATGCTCTGCGAGCTTGAGCAGCATGGGCTTGTCCGGCTTTTCGGTCGGAGCTTGCGCGGCGAGTCCCGCCAGAGCCTGCTGCAGAGTGTACTGGGCACGAACGGGCAGGGCGCTGAGACGGGACTGAAAAGTAGGAACGTCCATGCGCGCTTCCGGATCCTTGCGCGATTTGCCGAGCTGCGCGAAGAGCGAGAGCATTTGGCGCACGTCGTCTTCGGCGACGTTGAACCCGCTGCCTTGCCCACCTATCCCTCCAGCGACACCCACACCCCCGCCGCGTAGCAAAGCCGAAGCCGTCAACCATTTTCCGGGCGCTCGCTCATCTCCACCTCCCACGAGTCCGCCAACGCCGGCGCCTCCACCTGCTCCAGGTCGTCCGCCAACGCCTCCGCCGCCGCCGGTACCACCTCCGCCCGGGCCGAATCCTCCGCCTCCCGATCCACCTCCGGGACCCCCACCGCCCGGGCCGAATCCGCCTCCACCACCGCCCGGACCGCCCCCTCCAGGGCCGAACCCGCCTCCACCACCTCCCGGACCTCCACCTCCAGGGCCGAACCCTCCACCACCGCCTGGACCAAATCCCCCGCCACCGCCCGAACCACCACTCCCGGGTCCGCCGCCACTTCCAGGTCCGCCACTGCCAGGGCCTCCCGGATCAGCAGTTCCACCGCTACCCTCAGGTCCACCCAACGCAGGGCCAAAGCCTCCATGACCGCTTCCACCGGCTCCGCTGCCAGGTACTCCGAGCGGAAATGGGCCACTACCTCCGGATCCCCATCCTCCGCCTGAGCCGCCCGACCCTCCTGATCCAGTGCCGGAGCCTCCCCCGGCGACACCTCCGCCTTCCCAAAGCCCCGGGCCGCCTCCCTGCCCGCTTCCTCCTCCCGTGCCAAAACCAGGACCGCCTCCCGCGCCTCCACCACCACCGCCTCCCCCGCGCGAACTTTCCGCGGCGAGGATCATTTGCAGGAGTTTGTTGGGATCCTCGAAGAAATCCCGCAGCTTATCGCCCTGTGCGCCCAAAGCCTTGGCAGTAAGCTGGGCGGCGATCTTTACACCGGCAATCGAAGAGTCTTCCGCCACATAGCGGATCTCGTTTACCTTGATGGTGGATTCTCCCGCGAGCGCAGCCTTAAGCTGCTCCGCGAGCGCAGCCGGCTTGGCATTGCCGGTAGGAAAAGCGCGTACAAACCGGGAAAACTGCGCCTGCGTCAGTCCCGATGCAAAGTGGATACTGGCGATGCCGGAAGCAGACAGGAGCTGCGCAAAACTGCGCTCTGCGGCGGCCGCGCCCAGTGGCACTCCGTCCAGAAGGATCTGAGCTCCGGAAGCACCAAGCAGTAATCCACCATCACCGCTTTCGTTCAGCGCGGTGTGCAATTCTCTCCAGGTGGTCTCGAACTGCGCAGCGGTACGCACGTGGCCGAATTCGTACAGCCGCGCGAACTTCAAAAGAATATTGAGGCTGCGCACAAATTGGCGCGCAGCTGCTCTGGTATCTCCGCTCATGTTCGTGGGCGCAGGGAATCCCCTCCCTGCACATACTCTTTACTACACTAGTGCTCTAAGGTGCGAGTGACAAGCACGACGAAGAGCATTGTACTCAGACGGCCAATACTCGGTTAGGGAAAGTGTGCCTTCCCACGCGGTGGTGAAAGGCCGGCGACCAATCCCCAGCTTGCGTTTGCTCATCGCGTAGCTCGGTCATACAATGACATGGAGAGGTCCTTGTTGTTCCTGCGCAGCAGCTCCGCACAGGAATGGCATTTCAACATGGATCTCCTGTGGAGTGCACCCTGATGGCGGACCAGCCCCCGGTAGACCGATTCAAGCCCGACATGCCGGAAATCCCGGGCCTTGTTGCGCATAACCGCAAATCGGCGCCAAGAAACATGACGCCCGTATTGGTGGTCGGAGGCCTAGCTGCACTCGTTCTAGTGCTTTTCCTGGCCGGGCGTTGGCTCTTTCGTTCCAAACCGGCGGACACGCCGGTCGTCCAGGCCACGCCGCAGATTGAGGTTCCTCCGCCTGCCCCCGATCCCGCGGCCTCTCTACCGCACGTCAGTGAAAGTGCTCCTGAAGTAGCTGCAGTTGCGGCCATGGCGAAGCCGTGGTCCTCACAACAATTTTTCTTTCGCAGCCCAGTGACCGGCGCAAACATTCCTGCAATCTTGATTCGCCTCCCCGATAGCTCGGCGTCGCAGCCTTCGGGATATTGGGCTCTGCAACTCAAGGCTGCGTTCGGCGATTGCCAGCTCGAGTACGTTGCGGATCTCAAGAAGCTGAAGAGCGATTACGATTATCGCGGGGCACGGCATCCCATGGTTGGAAATCCCTGCACGCGTTCACTGTTCGATCCGCTGAGAATGTCGAATTTGCCTGGGAACGTATGGGTTCGCGGAGCCATGGTGCAAGGCTCCGATTTGCGCCCGCCGCTCGGCATTGAAATCCAAATCAAGGACGACCGCATCCTCGCCGTGCGCATGGAGTAGTAAGGGAGTTGCTAGCAGAAAGCTGGTTTGATCGGAACCATCATTGGTTCAGTTTGAGGACCATGCCTTGGATGTTTTCTCATGAGTGTCGCACTAGGCCGCCAGCACATCCTACTGAGTGAATCAACACCAGCGCGCGCTCCTCTCGAAATTTTTCGCAGGATACAAACAGCCCACTAGGAAACTGTCTAAACTGAGGGGCGTGCCTCAACAAAGGAAAGCTGTTCTTGTGATCGCTATCCTCATCTTCAGGATCGACATGCCGCATCGTGCCTTTTTCGAGTGAGGCACCATCAAGAGCGGGTGTGGTGACCGAGCCCACTGCAGACTCAGACCGGATTTCTCGTCCGACCCGGGAAAGCTTATTACTGAACTCGAAATGTTTGTCCGTTGATATCAGCGTTAGGCTGGATTTTACCCACGGCTAGATCATATTCGAGAATTGAAGTGCCGTAGCCCGCTCCCTCAGAGGAGTATTTCATGGACCATTGAGTTGGCAGCATAAGACCGTTCAAGTTCGTGAAGCCGCCGAAATTCTCCTCCAGAGTAAGTCGCGCCAACCCGCCCGAAGACGATAATCCTGGACTCGTTCCCATTTGAGGGGCAACGTGTTCGGTGTAGATGATTTTGACGAGGTGGAAACTCGATGGATCAAAGAAAAGATAGATTTTCAGGTCTCCGCCTCCATGGCGCGGATGGTAAGTGACCCTATAAAGTTCCTTCCCCTCTTCCTTTTTCAAGCCGTCCGAATCCAGCTTCGCCTTTCTGGACTGCCAATCGTACATCGGCCACGCGGTGGAAAGTGTTCCCGCGATCAACCCCTCCTGGACGATTTCTCCATTGTTGTTCAAAAAATCTTCGAGCTGGGAACGCTGTCCCGGCGTCATATAGCCCACGGATTTCTTGTCGCCGTCGAAAGCGAAGAGCTCGCCGGGGTAGTTGGTCATGTTGAACTTGGCGGCAAACGAAAGCTTATGGCCAGTGGAAATTAACGTGAACGGGCCTCCCGCTTCTCCGGTTCCTCCCATTAAATACCGAACCTGCATGTTGCCCTCTACCGACAGTGACTTTACGGCTGCGCGCGCTGATTCCGGCCCGATCGCGTCGAGATGCTTGGAGACAATCTCATCTGCCTCGATTTTCTCGGCGCCAGGACGGGGCGCGTGGCTCGCCACCGCCACACATCCAACAAATCCGCAGAGAACAAACAGAAAAAGCCGCCTCTTTCTCATTGTTCGACCCCCTAGCTGAGATGGCCAAGAGCGCACACTCGGCTCTTCCCCGGTCTACTTCGGAAATCGCGTCGCATGTGCCACGGACATTCTAGCCTGCCCTGGCAATCGAGCGAACAGAATTCAAACGGATTTGCCCCTATAAAACAGAAAAAGGGCGTTCCCGCAGGGCGCCCTTTTTCTTTCTTCGTTTTCTGAAAGTGTTAGAAGTAGAACTTCGCCGCCAACTGCACCAGGCGAGGGCCGATCGTGCTATCGCTGGTCACGCGCCCGAAGAAGCTGGAGTTCACATTGCTGGTCGGAGCGTTGAAGTTGACGTGGTTGAAGGTGTTGAAAGTTTCGAGTCGCAACTCGAAGTACATACTTTCCGTGATGTAGGTATCCTTCATCAACGCCAGGTTGGTCACATTCTGTCCGGGACCGTGGAACGAGTCTCTTCCCGAATTGCCGAATGTGCCGAATGCGGCATGGCATACCGACGCCGGCGCGAAGTAGTAGTTTCCGGTATGTGGGGTCCCTGCACAGTTGTTCAGGCTCTGGTAGTCACGCGCATCGTATTTCACGATCGGTGCCACCTGATCCGGGTTGTCCGGGCAGCCGTAGAACGACCAGGCCCAGCACGTCAGAGAGGTGAAATTGGAGTCGGCAAGGTTGATGGGGAAGCCCGTCTGGAACGTCGTATTGCCCGCTACCATCCAACCCTTGAAGATCTTGCTCAATACCCCGGAACTCATCGAGCGAAGAACTGGGATGCGGTAGGTATAGCTCAGCACCAGTCTCTGCCTCGCGTCGAACGCCGAATCGCCCCAGTTGAGGCCGGGAACTAACGCGTTCGTCCCGCGAGTTCCGAACGAAGAGTTTTCAAGGCTGGACCCATTGTCACGAGCATGGGAATAGGTGTACGAGAACAGGAAATCAAGTCCGTGCGACACCCTCTTCTGCAAGCTGGCCTGCAACGAGTGATAAACCGAGTTCCCATCCGTTGCTTGCTGACCCAAGGAACCGAACACGGTTGGATCGTATTTAAAATTCTCGGGATTGTAAAAGCCTTGATAGACGCGGTTCGCCACGCAACTCGGACTGGCCGCACAAGCCGCAGGATCGATTCCGGGGTTGAGCTCGAATGCCCTTTCCTCGTGGCGGCCTTGCGATCCAACGTAGCCCACAGACAGAATCATCTGTCCGGGCAGCTCTCGTTGGGCGGTTAAATTGTAGTTCACGGAATAGGGCACCGCGAACTTTGGATCAAGAAGGTTCAGCGACATGGGCTCGAAAAAGGAGAAGTCCACGTTGCTGCCAGCAGGCGGTGGCACGAACGGATATTTATTCGCGATGCTTTGTGACGCGATGCTCGCGGCCGTCGTACCGGTACCATTGTAAATTGTATAATTTACAGTGGCAGGATTCACCGTTGTGAAAGGCGCCGCAAAGCTGGGATTGCCACCAACGTCTCCAACTCCTCCGTCGCTGAGTGAGAAAGGAGGGGAGGTCAAGTTTTGCAGAGTGAGTTCCTCTTCGGACTGGTTGTAATAGATGCCTACGCCAGCCCGAACAGAAAACTTCCCGGGGCCGCCGGTGAGGTGTTGAAAGAATCCCGATCCTTGAGGAGACCAAGCCAATCCAAGCCGGGGCCCATAGTGATTGAACCCAGTCTGGTAGCCCGAAGGCGTGCAACCGTTATCGCCAGGGAACACGAGTCCAGCCGGAGCTGTCGGATAAATGACCGACTGCTGCCCCGCACGGAAACAGTTGATCGCACGGTCGTGGTTGAAGTGATCGGTGGTTGGCGTGTTGATTTGCCACGCCAAACCGTAATTGACAGTAAAGTCGGACCGTACTTTCCAGGAATCCTGAACGTACAGGTAGAACATTTGCGCGCCGGCATCAATGAAGCCGCCGCTCGCCTGGCCGTAGGAGTCCGGAATCCCCAGCAGGAAATCCGCTCCAGGATCTCCGGTGCTGAAGACTCCCGATCCGCCAAAGTTAAAGAGGCCATTGTTATCGAAGTAGAAGGGGTTTGTAACGTGCATGCGGCGCCCGTCAAAACCAAATTTGTAGGAGTGCTTCCCCATGACATAGGTGAAATTGTCATCGACCTGGTACACCTGGTCAATGCGGGGTTGTGGACCATTGTTGCTGAATCCAAGGGAGAAGAACCCGGTCAGGTTAATTAGAGGAATACCGGCACCGGCCGGGCTCTGTGGGTTGATGTCAAAGCCCGCGCTGGACGGGAGCACAGGCGTCACTGGCTGCACCGCAACGAAATTGAACCGGGTATAGCCAAAGCGCATTTCATTCAACACGCTCGGGCTGAAAATGTGGTTCCAAGAGGCGGTAAATTGTTTGGCATGCCGCTGGGCGAGCTCCGGGAATCCTGGCAGGGTCGCTCCTGTGAAGGGCAGAGTGTCCTGCGAAGGGTTGCTCTGGATAAAGCCGTAAGCCCTGATGGAGTCCTTCGAATTGAAAGTGTGGTCCACCTGATAGAGATATTGGTCCACCTTCCCTGGGCTGACCGCATTGAAGGAGTACAGGTTTGTTCCCTTGTTGGGAAGCGGCACGTACGTGGTCATTAGATTCACAGCGACAGAGTTCAGATCCTGCGATGGAATCACGCCGGTGCTGAAAAGCCCGTTCGTCAACAGGTTCCCGTTGTTGTCATAGGCCTGGCCAAAATAAGTGCCCGCCGGACACATCACACCACCAGAGACCGGGCACGTGGAACTTGCATCTCCGTACATCGGAAACGGCGAGACGTTTGGATTCGTGGGTGCATCACCGGGAGCTGCGGGAGGCGCGCCATTAAAATCATAGTCGCTAAAGTCGCCGCCGCGCTGCGCCTGCGTGAAGACCGTCTGATCACTCGACGCCTGTGGCTGCCGGTAACGCGAACCCTGGTAAGAAAAGAAGAAGAATGTGTGATTCTTCCAAATGGGCCCACCAATCGTTCCGCCAAACTGATTTTGGTGGAACACGGCAGCAGCCCCCGTGAAGAAGTCCTTCGTGTTCAGGAAAGTGTCTCTGTAGAAGTTAAACGCATCTCCATGAAATGAATTTGTTCCCGACTTGATCACCGCGTTCATGATCGCGCCGGAATTCCGCCCGTATTCCGGGTTGATCGTGTTCGTTACCATGTCAAACTCAGCGATCGCATCGGGGCTGGGAATAATCAATGGGGTGTTCAGCGGCAAGTCATTGGAGTCCTGGCCATTGATCAAAAAGCTATTCTGCTGCGTCTGGCTTCCGTTGGTGGAATAGGTGCCAAACCGGTCCGATGAGGACATCACGCCGGGCTGCAACTGCTGCAATTGCGTCCAGTTCCGGCCATTCAATGGCATATCCACGATGGTACTTCCGCTGATAGTGGTTCCCAATTGAGTGTTCACGGTCTGCACCTGAACATTGCTGGTTTCCACGGTCACCGTTTCAGAGACCTGGCCCAATTCCATCTTAATGTTCCAGGTATAAATCTGATCCACCGACAGGGTGATCGTCGTTGACGTCACGGTCCTGAAACCGGATCCACTTGCTTTGATCGCATAAACCCCCACTGGAAGATTCAGCAGTTGATAGGCCCCATCCGCATTCGTTGTGGCCTCGTAAGTGATATTCGTGCCCGTATTCGTGGCGACTAGCTTAACACCCGGCGCTGCTGCGCCTGAAGGATCTGTTACGACTCCTTGGATCTTGCCGTAAAGGTTCTGTGCCCGAGAACCTGGCACTACAACCAGAGCCAGAACCGCGACAAGGAATAGCACAAAAAATGCAAATCGAATTCCAGAACTCCGATTCATGCCCCCTCCTACTGCACTCAGCATTTGTTTTTTGCTTCAACCGACCTTTTGCAACCTGCAACCACTTCCAGACTGAGAAAGCCCCCGACAGACCACCACACCTAAAACAACCCGAACTTCTAGGCACATGCGAGGTGCAATCCTGTCTCCAAAATTAGCCAAATGCAATATAAATCCACATTGAATAATCTTTGTGTTTTGTATGATTTAGATTGCCCCTTTGAGTCAATTCCAGCCTTATATCTAAAAATCCTACACCAGCATGTATATCCTATGAAAAACGGAATGCTGGCACAGCATCCTTGCTTCCACCCCAAGCGT
>DATJAD010000118.1:0-7619 GCA_035516615.1 Candidatus Acidiferrum sp. | reverse complement strand
AATTCCTGCGTGCCGAGTGAGCCAATCACGGATTTCGCTCCGTTGTGGCTCCCGGCGCTTCCTTCGGCCCCGATCCGGATCGTGCCCCAGGGCAACTGCACTTCATCCCACAGGACCAGCAGTTCGTCGGTGGCCAATTCGTACTTCCCCAGCAGCTCTCGAACGGAGACGCCGCTCAGGTTCATGTACGTCTGCGGCTTGGCCAGGATCACTTCTTTCCCGGCCAATTTGCCCCGCCCCACCAGTGCTTTCCCCTCGGGACGTTCCACGCGAATCCCGCCGCGATTCGCCAGTTCATCCACGGCGAGAAACCCGAGGTTGTGCGGCGTCCACTGATATTCCGGGTCAGGATTGCCAAGCCCTACGATGAGCCGCATAACCCTCGATCCCGCCCCGTGCATCCACGGCAAGCCATCCCAAGAAACAAATTGGCTTCAACGGGCAAACTCCGGACGCGTTGCTTACTTCTTCTTCTCCGGTTTCTCGCCACCCTCGGCTTCTTCCTCGCCTTCCACTTCCTTCTTGCCCTTCTTGATGACCTCCGGCTCCGCGGGTGCTGCCGCCACTTCCGCCGCTACTGCTTCCGCCGGCTTTTCTTCCTCGACGCGCAGCGCCACAACGTGGGCCATCACGCGTTCCGGGTCGGTCAGCAGTTTGACTTTTGCGGGATCAATCGGAAGATCCGCGGCGCGCAGGTGCATTCCGATCATGAGGTGGCTCACGTCCACGCGGTACTCTGTCGGAATATCGCTCGGCAGGCATTCGATGTCCACTTCGCGCGTCACCGTCTCAAAAATGCCGCCCTGCTGCTTCACGCCTGCCGGCTCGCCAAAGGTGTGCACGGGCACTTTCACGCGCATCTTCACGTCCATGGCCACGCGCAACAGGTCCACATGCAGCAGATTTCCCGACACTGGGTCCACCTGCCAGTCCTTTACGATCGCGGGCTGTTCCTTCCCTCCCAGGGCCACCTGGAACAGCGTGTTGTGTCCAGTCGCGGAGCGCAGAATCTGTCCGACCTGCTTGGCGTTCACGCTCAGCGTCAGCGCTTCCCCTTTCGCGCCGTACAGCACTGCGGGGATGTTCCCTCTCAGACGTTGCCGCCGCGCTTCGTTCTTGCCCCGCGTTACCCGGGGCGCCGCTTCCACTACGATCTTCTCTGCCATGGCCTTCTTTCCTTCCTGGATCCAGTTTCTTCTATTCTCTGATTCACGGTCCGGCTCTTAAATAAAAAGCGCGCTGATGGACGTTTCCTCGTGGATGGACCGGATTCCCCGCGCCAGCAAGTCCGCCACGCTCAAAATCGTGATCTTCCCGATCGCCTTCGCTTCCTGGCTCAGCGGCACGGAATCCGTCGCCACTACTTCCTTGATGCGCGACTTCTTGATTCGTTCGATTGCCGGACCCGACAGCACCGCGTGCGTGCACGCCGCGTAAACTTGCGTCGAACCTTCCGCCAAGAGAGCGTCCACCGTTTTCACCAGCGTTCCCGCGGTATCAATGATGTCGTCCACGATCAGCGTGCTCCGGCCCTTCACTTCGCCGATCAGGTGCATCACTTCACTTACGTCCTTGTCCACGCGCCTCTTGTCCACGATCGCCAGCGGCGCATCCAGCTTCTTCGCAAAAAACCTCGCGCGCTCCACGCCGCCTGCATCGGGCGAAACCACCGTCAAATCCGGCAAATGCAGCTGCTTGAAATATTCCACCAGCACCGGTGAAGCGAACAGGTGATCCACGGGCACGTCAAAATATCCCTGAATCTGCGGCGCGTGCAGGTCCAGCGTCAGTGCGCGGTTCGCTCCCGCCGTTTCCAGCAGGTCCGCCACCAGCTTCGCCGAAATCGGCACCCGCGGCTTGTCCTTGCGGTCCTGCCGCGCGTAACAGTAGTACGGAAGCACCGCGGTGATTCGCCAAGCCGAAGCCCGCTTGAACGCGTCAATCATCAGCAACAGTTCCAGCAGGTGGTTGTCCACCGGGTAATGGCACGGCTGCACTACGAACACGTCCGCGCCGCGCACATTCTCCAGAATCTGGAAATAAATCTCGCCGTCGCTGAAGCGCCCCATTTCCGCTTTTCCCAGCGGCACATCGAGGTGCTTGCAGATGGCTTCCGACAAGACGGGGTTCGCGGTTCCGGTAAAAATCTTGAATCGCTCGTCATTCACGCCGCGCTGTCTCCTCTGGCGATTTTTTTCTTCGGCCCGTTGATCCGCTTTCCAATCGCATCGTCCCCATGGCGAACGTTGCTTCAGCGCCGGCAAACGGCACAAACCCGGATGAAAGACGCGGACGCGTTTCTCCCGATTTACGGTTCAGTTGGCTGTCGGCTTTTTACGAATCGCTGCGGTTCAGCGCAAGCGCGCTCTACCCCCGCGCCCTTGGATCAGACGTACATACTTCGGCCGCGAGATGCTCTCGCAAACGAACGTCTGGTCTTGCGGAAATCCCACAGCGGCTCGGCGCGCCTTCGCTGGGCTCGGGAATACTCCAAACACCGCCGAACCGCTACCCGCCAACGAGGCTTCTCGCGCCCCTTCCCGGAGCAACTCCCGCTTGATTCGCTCAAGCCGGGTATGCCGCTGGAAAACCGGCCTCTCAAAATCGTTCTCTAGGCCGCTTCCCTGCAGGCTCCAGCACAGGGCACAGAACTTCCAAAGTTTAGGGTTTCCGGGCAGATTTGTCAATTCCTGCGCGTTCACCCAGCGGTAGGCATCCGCCGTAGGAACGTGGATCTCACGCGGCGAAACAATCAAGATCGCAAGCTTCTCGACGTCCGGCAGGGGGTAGATCTCGTCCCCGCGCCCGATTCCCAGTGCTCGCCCACCCTGCAAGAAAAAGGGGACATCCGCTCCCAGCGATGCGCCAATTTCCATCAAGCGTTCTTCGGCCAGTTTCTTCCCGGTCAGCCTCAAAAAACCCCGCAGTGCCGCCGCGGCGTCGCTCGAACCGCCTCCTAAGCCGCGTCCCGCCGGAATCTTCTTCTTGAGCTCAATTTCCACGCCATGCCCGATCTTCAGTTCCCGACGCAGCGCATCCACGGCGCGATACACAAGGTTTTTCTCGAAAGGTTCCTGAGCCAGCCCATCATTGCCGCGAACTGTCAGTGTGATCCCGCTTCCGCCAGCCCTCCGCAGCCGCACATCATCATGCAGCGATATGGTCTGGAAAATCGTCCGCAGCTCATGATAGCCGTCGGCGCGTTTCCCCAAAATTTCCAGGCGCAGGTTGATTTTTGCGAACGCAGGAAGTTGGACTTCGCGCATGCGCTTATTGCGGCTTGGCGCTCTCGTTTGAAGCTTTTTGCGCGACGCGGTGCTTCGATTGGTTCACTTTCCGTTCCGTCTCGGCAATCTTGTCATTCTCGACGTCCGCAGGCAGCACGCGCTTCCATTCCGCCAGCGACTTTTCCCATTGCGCCGCGGCCAGATCGCCACGCCCCATCTTCGCGTAAATGTCGCCGAGATGCGCCAGAATCGTCGGATCGTGGCTTTCCCGTGCGATCGCCTTTTGCAGAGTCGCTTCCGCTTCGGGCAGCTTGTTCTGTTTGTAATAAATCCATCCCAGGCTGTCCAGGTACGCCCCGTTATACGGCTCTTCCTTGAGCGCCTTCTGCACCATCGCCTGCGCCTCATCCAGACGCTGCCCCAGGTCCCCCAGCATATAGCCGTAATAATTCAGTGTCGGAGCGTTCGCCGGATCCACTGCAAGCACTTTCTTAAACTCCACTTCGGCCTTGTCATATATCTTTTGCCGCTCGTAAATGGCCCCGAGCAGGAACCAGCTCATTTTCCGGTCCTGCGCGCTGCCCGGTAAAGCCTCCGCCGCATTGACGGCTTCCTCTGCTTGCTTGTACTGCTTCCCTTGCTCGTAAATCTGCGCGATATTCAAATACGTATCCCGGTCGGCGGCCTTCCCGTTCAAAAGCGGCTGCAGCACCTTTACAGCCTCGTCCGTCTGCATGTTCTCCCCGAGCAGCAGGGCATAGCTTGTCCGAATCGAAGTGTCGCTCGGGTATTTCGTGTACGATTCCTTGGCCAGTTGCATCGCCCGCGGCAAATCCTTGGAAACGCGATAAGTGTCAATCAGCAACAGCCGCGCCCGCCGGTCCTCTTCGTCCCCCATGCGGCCCAGCTCTTCGTAGGTGTTCACCGCCGCCTGATAATTCTGCGCGTCCTTGTAGAGCTGGCCCAGTTGCTGGTAGAGCACCGCGAGCGACCGCTCCCGAGATGGCATCTCCGCGGATTGCTCCTTCACGTCCGTCACCGCTTGCGAAAGAACTTTGATCGCGTCGTCGAAACGTCCCTCGGCTTCGTAGAGCATCGCTTCGTTATAAAGAATCTCCAGGCTCCCCGGCGAATACTGCTTGGCTTTCAGCAGATTCTCTTCCGCTTTGTCGTATTCGTTCAGTTCGCGGTAAATCTGCGCGACCCGCAGATAGTTGTCGGGATCATCCGGCATCAGGTCAATCAGCTTCTCGTAAACTTTCAGCGCTTCTGGATACTTTTCCTCCGAAACCAGAGATTGTCCGAGCCCGCGGTAGTGGCTCACTTCGCTCGGATCGAGGTCCACAGCCTTCCGGTAGGCCGCTTCCGCTCTTGCGTAATCCTTCGTCTGCGTGTAGGCGTCGCCAAGCAAATCCAGCAGCGTCGCCGTCGGTGCCTTGGCTGTAATTCCCTCGAGCAAACCCACTGCCTCCGAGGACTTCCCTTCATCCAGCAACAATTGAGTAAGCTGCTCGAGTGCGGGTTCGTTTTCCGGATCATCCTTTAAAATCCCTTGTAGAACCGTTTCGGCCTTGCCCGGATCGTTTTGCAACCGGTACAGTCGCGCTAGCCACAGCCCGGATTCCGTATCCGTCGGATCCAGCCGCACCACCTCGCTGAACTGGTTCACCGCCTTCGCCACCGTGCTCGATTGCCCGCTGGCCGCGCCCGGATCACCCAGGCTTCGCAGGTAAATGTGCCCCAGCAGCCGGCGCGTCTGCACGTTGTTCGGATCGGCCTTTAGAATTGCTTGCGCTTCGCTTTCGGCCTCGCTCACCCGCTGCGACTCCCAGTACATTTCCGCCAGCCGCTCGCCGATCACCGGCGATTCCGGATCCAGCGCATACGCCTTTTTGTAAAACTCGATCGCCTGTGTCGCATAGTCCGGCTGGCTCGTGGATTCGTATTGCTGCTCCATGATGTGGCCCATGGTGTAGTTGTAATACGCCTCGGCGCGCGAAGAATCCGCCGTTTCCGGCGTGTTGCTTCCCGCAGCCACATTCTGATCGGGAGCCTTGGTCTGGGAGGGATTGGCAGGCATGTTTGCCTGTCCGTAAGCCGCGTAGCCGACACTCGCGGTCAAAATCAGGATGCAAAGTGCTTTGATAGGTTTCATGAGCCGCCCTGAAAAACTCAAGTATCCCATGCGGCGGGAACGCGGTCAAAAGCCAAATGGCCGCATTTTCCAACGAAGCGATACCTAAAACAATTTGGATGCGCAGGTGAGCAAAATTGTTGGAAATGAGCTTGACACTGTTTCTATAATTCTGCAACAATCGAAACATGAGCAAGCCCGACCCCATCCTGGTGACCCGCTCCGCGGACCGCTTTTCCGCCCTCGGCTCCGAGCCTCGCCTCCAGATCGTCCGCCTGCTTCTTTCCGCACATCCCGCAGGTTTGGTGGCGGGCGAAATTCAGGAAGAACTCGATATCCCTGCCTCAACCCTTTCCCATCACCTCGAAAAGCTCAAGCAAGTCGGTCTCGTCCACGTCCGCCGCGATGGCACTTTTCTCTGGTATTCCGCCAGCACGGACGCTCTCCGCGAGCTCCTGGGTTTTCTCTATGAGGAGTGCTGCACCCGCTCCCGCGCCGTGCCTGCGGAATCCATCGTTCAACTTTCCAAATAAGGAGTCGTCATGTCCGAAGCAAACATTCAGGAAGTCGTCAGGCAAAAATACGCGGAAGCCGCGAAGCAGGTCACCCGCGGCGGCACTGCCTGCTGTGGAGGCGGCGCGGAGCTCAGCGCCTGCGATCCGATCACGCGCAATCTATATGACGAAGCGCAGAAGGCCGGTCTTCCCGCCGAAGCAGTGGCTGCTTCGCTTGGCTGCGGCAATCCCACTGCGCTCGCCCAACTCCAGCCCGGCGAAGTCGTTCTCGATCTTGGTTCCGGTGGCGGCATTGACGTTCTTCTGTCCGCCAAACGTGTCGGCCCAACCGGCAAAGCCTACGGCCTGGACATGACCGACGAAATGCTCGCTCTCGCCCGCGAAAATCAAAAGAAAGCCGGCGTCGCCAACGTAGAATTCCTCAAAGGCACGATAGAAAATATTCCGCTTCCCGAAAATACCGCCGACGTCATCATCTCCAATTGCGTCATCAATCTTTCCGGCGACAAGGACCGCGTCCTCTCCGAAGCCTTCCGCGTCCTCAAGCCGGGCGGGCGTCTCGCCATCTCCGACGTCGTCGTCCTCGCAGGGATTCCCACCGAAATTCGCCGCAGCATTGAGCTCTGGGTCGGCTGCGTCGCCGGGGCCCTCGAGCAGAGCGATTACCGGGAAAAGCTCGCTCGTGCTGGCTTCTCGAACATTTCCTTCGAGCCGACTCGCATCTACAAGGTCGAGGACGCGCGCGATTTCCTGGTCTCCGCCGGTCTCGATCCCGACGCCCTGGCTCCTCTTGTGGACGGCAAGTTCATCAGCGCCTTCATCCGCGCCACAAAGCCCGCCGCCTCGTCGCCGTGCTGCGGCCCATCCTGCTGTTCCTGATCCTTTTTTGTAGCGCGATCTCGATTGAATCGTCACCGGTGTCGCAACTGTCGCGTCCGCCGCACGGTGTCTATTCCCCGCATGATTCTCTTCCGGATTCTGCGTGGCTCTGCTCTGCGTTGCTCTGTGTCCTTCGCGCCTCGGCGTTAGTCTTTTCTCTTTCTCCGGAACGCGGGTCGCTGTTCTCAGTGCAAAAAGTGCCTCATCCCCGTAAACACCATCGCCAATTCCAGCCGGTCCGCCGCCGCAATCACATCCGCATCACGTACCGATCCTCCCGGCTGGATCACCGCCGTCGCTCCGGCTTTTGCCGCCTCCTCAACGCCGTCCGGAAACGGAAAAAACGCGTCCGAAGCCACCACGCTCCCCGCCAGTGGGCTCTGCGCCTTCATCACCGCCAGCTTCACCGAATCTACGCGGCTCATCTGTCCCGCGCCCACTCCCAGCGTTGCTCCGTCCTTCGCGAACACGATCGCATTGGACTTCACATGCTTCGCTACTTTCCATGCAAACCGCAGTGTCGCCATCTCGTCCGCAAATGGCACGCGCTTCGTTACCGTCCGCAACTCAATGTTGCTCAGCTCCCCCAAATCCGCTTCCTGCACCAGCATCCCGCCGGAAATTCTCTTCAACTGCAATCCCGCTTCCGGCTTCCATCCATCCGGACCCAGCTCCAGCAGCCGCAGATTCTTCTTCGCTGCAAAAATCTCTTTCGCTTTCGCATCGAATCCCGGCGCCACGATGCATTCCACAAACAGCTTCGCCATCTCTTCCGCCGTCGCCGCATCCACCGTCCGGTTCAGCGCGATCACGCTCCCGAACGCCGAGACCGGATCGCACGCCAGCGCCTTCAGGTACGCCTCC
>DATJAD010000117.1:0-46478 GCA_035516615.1 Candidatus Acidiferrum sp. | reverse complement strand
GGAGATTTCTGCGCGGTCGTAGCGCACAAGATTGAGTTTGAGACCCGTGTAGAATGAGGGGATGGTGACGAAAGAGAAGTGGGATGCGGGGCTGTATGACGGGAAGCACGCGTTTGTGTGGGAACTGGCGAAGGATTTGGTGCCGCTGCTGGGGCCGAGGTCTGGCGAGCGGATTTTGGACATTGGATGCGGAACGGGACATTTGACGGCGGAGATTGCGGCGAGCCGGGCGGAGGTGGTGGGGGTTGACCGGTCACCGGAGATGATCGCGGAAGCGAGGAAGAAGTTTCCGGAGCTGCGGTTTGAAGTGAAGGATGCAAAGGAGCTGGAGTTTGCGGAAGAATTCGACGCGGTGTTTTCGAATGCGACGCTGCACTGGATCAAGGAGCCGGAACGAGTGGTTGCGGGAATTACACGGGCGCTGCGGCCCGGCGGACGATTTGTGGCGGAGTTTGGAGGAAAAGGAAACATCTCGGGACTGATTGCCGCGCTACAGAGGGCGTGCAAGCAGCTGGGGATGGAGTTTTCCGAAGAGATGGAGCCGTGGTATTTCCCGAGCGTGGCGGAATATGCGGGGCTGCTGGAAAAACATGGATTGGAAGTGCGGCAAGCGGCGCTGTTTGAGCGGCCGACCTCGCTCGAGGATGGAGAGAGCGGATTGCGCGTGTGGATGGAGATGTTTGGGGGAGCGATTCTCAGCGCAGTGCCAGAAGGGAAACGGGAGGTGCTGCTTGGGGAAACTGAGCGCGAGGCGAGGGGGGAACTGTTTCGGGAAGGGCGATGGATTTTGGATTACCGGAGACTGCGTATTGTCGCCGAAAAGGGCTGATGGCAGACCAGGTACTCAGGGAATGTAGGAGGGACATTCGATGGGGAAGGAATTCGAGGAAGTGTTTGCGGCATTGAAAAAAGTGCTAGGAAAGCATGAGAAACAGCTGAAGGTGAAGGCGGATACGGCAAAGGAGTATACGTTGCTCACCAGCAAGCCCTCACCGTTCCATCAGCACAAGGGGCAGCCCATGTATTTCGGGTCGGTGCGGCTGGGGAAGGCCTATGTGAGCTTTCATTTGTTGCCCCTGTACATGAACCCAACGCTGACCAAGACGATCTCACCGGCGTTGAAGAAACGGATGCAGGGAAAGGCGTGCTTCAACTTCAAGGAGCAGCCGGAACCGGCGCTCGTGGCCGAGCTGGGGCGGGTGACTCAAGCGAGCCTTAAGCAATGGAGTAAGCAGAATTGGATTTGATTGGGTAACCAGGTCATTGCATTGACTTGACCGTCAGCGGGACGTAACATCCCCCTACAAGCGGCTGGTGCGCCGCATAGTTTTCACCTTCCCTAGAAGTGATTGAATCCCGAGGTACAAAGCGGTGCCGGCCCAGGTCGTATCCCACTATCGGCTCCTCGGTCTTCTCGGCAGCGGGGGAATGGGAGTGGTGTACCGCGCCGAGGACACGACGCTGCGGCGCACGGTGGCGCTGAAGTTTCTTGGCGGACAAACCAAGACCAACCGAGAAGTAAGCGAGCGATTGCGGCACGAAGCGCGGGCCGCCTCGGCACTGAACCATCCAAACATCTGCACCATCTATGAAGTGGGCGAGGAAGCGGGAGAAACGTTTATTGCCATGGAGTACGTGGAGGGCCGTTCGCTCGCGGAGGTGCTGGGGCAGGGAGCGCTGCCCATCGAGACCGTAATGCGCTACGGGCGGCAACTGGCTTCGGCGCTGGCACACGCTCATGACCGCGGCGTGATCCACGGCGATTTGAAGCCGCTGAATACCATCGTTACGCCGAGCGGAGACGCCAAGGTCCTAGACTTTGGGCTCGCACGGAGAAGCAATCCGGCGGAGATGGACCGAAAAACGCTGGAAACGGCGACGGCAGAGCCTGCCACGGGCGTGCCGGGCACGTTTCCCTATATGGCGCCGGAGCAGATTGAAGGAGGAGATGCTTCGCCGCGCACGGATATCTGGTCTCTGGGGATCATGCTTTACGAAATGGCGGCGGGGAGGAGGCCATTCCAAGGGGAGAATCTCTACTTGCTGTGCAATGCGATCGTTCACGATTCCCCAAGTACCTTGCCTCCGCAGGTGCCACAAGGCTTGAAGACCATCATTTCGCGATGCCTTGAGAAGGAAGCGACGCGGCGGTATCAGAGAGCCAGCGAGACGCGGGCGGCGCTGGAGGCGCTGAGTCCTTCTCTGGAAGAAGGAGGGGTGCCGACGCCGGTGCCACAGCCGAGGGGCGGGAGACGCGCCATTCTTGTGACGGTGGGGATTGCGGCGGCGGTGGCGGCGGGCGTAGCGACAGCGGGCTTCAGGGACGGCGGATTCTGGAGGCGCGGAAAGGCCGCGGTGCCTTCCCAAGTGATCCTGAGCGTGCTGCCACCCACGAGCAGCAGGGAGAGTTCGGAAGAGGCATTCGAGAGCGGGTTGGCGTACACCGTGAGTGCGCGCTTAGGAGATCTCACTGCGCGTCACGCACTTGCGGTAATTCCCATGAGCGAGAACATCGACCACCACGTGACAACGGTGGATAAAGCGCGGAAGGAATTCGGCGTCAATCTGGTCCTTGTCCTCGACGCGCAACGAGCGGCGAATGAAGTGCGTGTGAACTATGCCCTGATTGATGCGAAGACACACCAGCAGGCGCGCGGCGGCACAGTGACCGCGGATTCGAGCGATCCGTTCGGCTTGCAGGATCGGGTGGTCGAGAGCGTAGCGTCAGCGCTCGAGTTGCAGCTCGGAGCCCAAGAAAGGCAAACACTGACTTCGCATGGAACCACGGCACCAGCGGCATACGACTACTACGTGGAAGGCCGAGGGTACTTGCAGGACTATACCGTCGCTCGAAACGTGGAAGATGCCATCACGTTGTTTCAGCGCGCGCTGCAAAAGGATCCTGCTTATGCGGATGCGACCGCCGCGCTCGGCGAGGCGTTTTGGCGGAAGTACCAACTGACGCACGAGAGCGAATGGGCTGAGGCAGCTACACAGAATTGCGAAAAGGCGGCCGAATTGGGGCCAAATCTGGGCGCCGCTCATGTCTGCCTTGGCAGAGTGTTCGGTTCGAGAGGCAACTACGCGAAGGCCGCGGAAGAGTACCGGCGGGCGATCGAGCTGGAGCCTACGAGCGACGACGCGTACGGCGGGTTGGCCACGGCGTACGAGCAACTCGGCCGCCTGAGCGAGGCGGAGCAGCTCTACAAAAACGCGATTTCCGCGCGCGGCAGTTATTGGGCCACCTACAACTGGCTGGGATTGTTTTATATGAAACATGCGCGGTATGAAGAAGCCGCCGCGATGTTCTCGCAGGTGATTTCGCTGGCCCCGGATAGTTTTACGGGCTACTACAATCTCGGCGGAGTGCGGGTGTTGCAGGGGAAATACGTCGAAGCGGTTCCAATACTCGAGCAGTCGCTGAGCATTCAACCCACTGGCAATGCGTGGTCGAATCTCGGCATGGCGCACTTCCAGATGCGGCAGTATGCGGAATCGGCAAGAAATTTTGAGGAAGCGGTGAAACTCGACCAGAAGGATTACATCTTATGGGGCAATTTAGGGGACGCATACTACTGGACTCCCGGTGAACGCGCGAAGGCGGCCGGCGCGTACGGGACAGCCATCACGCTAGGCAAAGAAGCTCTGAAGCTCAATCCCAACGATGCGCAACTACTGAGCAGCCTGGCGATGTATCACGCGATGCGAGGGGAACGGAAGCCGGCACTCGAGAATCTTGAAGCTTCGCTGCGCCTGCAGCCGAGGAATCCGGGGATGGTTTTTAATGCCGGGCTGACCTACGAGCAACTCGGCGATATCAACAATGCGCTCGATGCGCTGGAGAGGGCGGTCCAGCTAGGGATTTCGCGAGAGATGGTGCGTGATACACCGAATTTTCAAGGGCTCAGGGGCAATCCACGGTTCGCGAGGCTCATCGAAACCAAATTAAGAAAATGATGGAGGAACCATGAGTTTTTTTCAGGCTGCGTACGTTCGGGCTACTTTTTTCGTCGCTGCTTTTGCTGTGATTTTGTTACTGCCATTCAAATTTGGCGCTGGACAAGAAGTAAGCTCAGAGCAGACTTCAGGGCAATCTGTACGGCTCTCTTGTGCAGATCAAACCGTCACGGTGGATCCGACCGATGGGACAAGTCCGAAAGCGGTCTTTCTGTGTGCGGGAAATAAACTGACGTGGGATGCGAACGGCCACCAGTTCATCGCGATCTTCAAGAAGTCGCCATTCGTGGACGGCCAGAAATTCTTCGACGAGCACCACAATCAATCCGCGGCGGCAAAGAATGACGTCCAGGTAACCGTCTACACCTACTTCATGATCGTTGACCATGAAATCGTGGACGATCCGCAGGTCGTCGGCGGGGGCGGCCACTCAAACTGAGAGACGAAGCCGTTGCGGGACGCCGCCGCCAGGAACGAGTGGTGGCGGAGACGAGAAGGCCACAAGGGATAGCGGAGGGCTTTACAGCGGGGAAAACGGATGCTAGGCTTGCTTCCCGTACCGCCATCCGTAGTTAAGTGCCACCGAAAGGTGGCCGCGCCAGGCGGCTGGGCCTCTGAACGAGAACCTGCCAAACGTGTGTCTGGTCAATCGCAGGAAGATTGGCCTGTCGCAGAAGAAACCTCCACTCGAGGAATAGAGAGCCGTCTCTTGGTGTGTGAAGTGCGCGCCGCAAGGGCTTGTTTTTGTTTAGGCTAAGCCGGCGGACGCTGCAAAAGCAGGAAGCTGATTGCGCATCAAAGAAACAGAGGGGAAACCTTGCTGAAGCTAAGAAAAGTTGAGATTACCGGGTTCAAGTCGTTCTGCGAGCGGACGGTGGTGACGTTTAGCGGAATCGGAACGACGTGCATCGTGGGACCGAATGGCTGTGGGAAATCAAACGTGGTGGACGCGATTTCCTGGGTACTGGGCGAGCAGAGCCACAAAAGCCTACGCGCGGAACGCATGGCGGATTGCATCTTCAACGGAACGACGAAACGGCCGCCCATGGGATTGGCGGAAGTGACCATCACGATGGAAGACCCGGAACTGGCGAAAGCGGCAAGGTTCGTGATGGAGAGCGTGGCGGAAGAAGCTAACGCAAAGGCGCAAAGTACGCAGAGCGGCGCGGAGGAAATAAAGCCGCTGGGAGGTTCCTTACCGGGGACGGGAGCCGATGATCCCGTGGAAGATGCGGCTAACCCAGCTGAAATTTCAGATGAAGCCGGCGATTCACAGGGAAAGACCGGCGCTTTCAAGGGTAAGAGAAAGAAGAGAGCGGATAAGCCGGAGATTGTGATGAAACCGGGAGAGGTAGTGGTGAGCCGGCGGCTGTACCGGAGCGGACAGAGCGAGTACTTGATTAACGGAAAAGTGGGGCGGCTGCGGGATATTCAAGAAATGTTCATGGGCGTGGGCTTGGGGCCGGATTCGTACGCGATCATCGAGCAGGGGCGGATCGGGCAGATTCTTTCATCGAAGCCGATGGAGCGAAGGGCGATCATCGAAGAAGCCGCGGGAGTGACAAAGTTCAAGACGAAAAAGCGGCTGGCGGAAGCGAAACTGGAATCGTCGAAGGTGAACCTGACGCGGGTGAACGACATCGTGGTGGAAGTGGAGAAGCAGTTGGGTTCGCTGAAGAGGCAGGCGGCGAAAGCGCGGCGGTACGCGGAGATTCGCGAGCAGATGCGCGGGATTGTACGGCAGATGCTGGCGGGAAAAGCGCGGGAACTCGAGGCGGAGGCGGAGCGGATCGCGGCGCGTCTGGAAGAATTGAATGCCGAGGAATTGAAATACGCAGGAGAGATTCAGCATCAAGAAGGCGAGCAGGACCGGCTGAACCAGAGAACTTACGAGCTGGATACGGAAATCCGGCAGAACCAGAACCAGTTGAACCTGACGGCGCTGGAAGCGGACCGTGCGGAGAATCGCATCGCATTCAATCGGCAGCGAGCGGAGGAACTGGCGGCGCGGCGGGGGCAGATTGGAGCAGAAACGAGCCAGGTGAGCGCGCAGGCGGCGGAGTGGGAGACGCGGAGCGCTTCGCAGCAGCAGACCGTGAGCACGTTGCGCGAGGAAGCGGCGGGATTGGCCGCGATGGTGGAGGAGCTGGCGGAAAGGGCGCAGCGTCGCGCGGCACAGATTGCCGACTCCGAGAGACGGATCGAAACGCTGCGAAGGACGGCCTCGCAAGCGGGCGAAAGCTTGCTGCAACTGCATGGAGAGCAGAAGCAGGCTGAAGAGGCACTGGTGCATCAGGGCGAAGCGCTGAGGAAACGCGAGGCCAGCGAGCACGAATTGCTGGAGACTTCCATTCACGCGCGGGATGAGGCTGAAGAGGCGGCCTATGCGCTGGAACGAGCGAATGGGCATTTTGCCGCGCTTAAGGCAGAAGCGGAAGAGCTGCAAGGGAAGATCACGCGACTACGAGGTGAACGCGAAGAGACGGCCAAGCTCGCGGAGAGTTTGCGTGATTCGCTAGCAGGCACGCGGGCGCGGCACGCGACGCTGACGCGGATTTTGAACGACCGGTCGTACACGGCGGAAGCGGTGCAGAAACTTTTTGCGGCGAACGAACGCAGAGGCGGGCGGGATTTTCGTGCCGTGGGTGTGCTGGCGGATTACGCCGAAGTGCCGGAGGAACACGAGGGAGCGATCGAACAATATTTGCGGGATGAGTTGGAATACGTGGTGGTGGAAACGTTCGATCACGCGAAGGCGGGCATTTCCCTGCTTCGGGACGAGGTGGGAGGCCGCGCGACGTTTTTTGTAGATTCGACCAAGAATTTGCGGTTGCAGGAGTATGAGCCGATCGTTCCGTTCCGGGCGGAGGAAGGCGTGCTCGGGCGAATGGACAAGCTGGTGGAGTTCCGTGATCCGCTGGGAGCGGCGGCGAAACAGTTTTTGCCGAGACTGAGGGCGGCATATCTTACGGACGGCGCTGTGGCGGCGGAAAAGTTGGCGAAGGAGAATCCGCAGTTCGCGTTCGTGACGCCGGAGGGAACGTGTTACCAGGGACGCATGGTGACTGGCGGGCGGCCGGATGAAGCAGGGCCGCTGGGGATGAAGCGGGAGCTGCGCGCGCTCGACGCGGAATCGTTGCACCTCGAAGCGCGCGTGCAGCAGATGCAGACTGAGATCGAGCGCAACGGCACCGAAATGCAGGGGGCGGAGCGTGCGTTGGAAGAGGCGAGCGCGAAACAGCGCGAGGCGGAACGCGAAACGATCCGGGCGGCGCACAAGCATGAACAGATGCAGAGCGAGCTTGCGCGGCTGGGACTGGAATTGACGATCTGTCAGAACGAGCTGACGCAGCTACGGCGGGACACAGACAACGCGCGGGAACGAGCAGAACGCGCAAAGCACGAGCATGCCACGGCGGCGGCGAGCCGCGCGGAAGCCGAAGCAGAAGGAGCGCGGTTGAGTGAAGAGCTGACGTTGCTGCGCGGGTCCGTGCAATCCGGGCAGGATGAACTGGCGGACGGGCGCGCAGAATTGGCGGCGAGGCAGGAAAGGCTGATGGCGGCGGAGGCTTTGGCGAAGCGACTGGCGGAAGAGCGCGCGGAACTGGAACGGCGCGAAGCTGCACTCCGCGAACAGGAAAGATCCGTTATGGATGAGACTGAGGCTCTTGCCAAGCAAAGTGAAGAGCTGGCGCAGCAGCTTGAGGGGCTGCGAACGGAAAAGGCAAGGCTGGAGGCTAGGCAAAAGGAATTAGAACAAGAGTGGGAGACGCGCCGAACGAGGCTGGTGCAAATGGAAGATCATTTGCGGATGGGGCGGCAATCGCTGCAAGAGCTGCGCGAGCAAAGGAGCCATGCGGAAGTGGAGCGGGCGAAGAACGACAGCGACCGTGAACACCTGCGCGTGACGTGCGTGACGGAAGTGAATGCGCAGCCGGAAGATTTGATCGCGAGCGAGACGGCATTCATGAGCGGCGAAGAACTAGCCGCGGCGGAAGCGAGCTATCGGGATATGAAGCAGCGGATCGAATCCATGGGCCCGGTGAACATGATGGCGCTCGAGGAGTTCAACGAGTGTGAACAGCGCTTCAACTTTTTGACGAGAGAGCGGGACGATTTGCTGCACTCCATTGCGGATACGCAGCAAGCGATCGCGGAGCTGGACCAGATCACCAAGGAAAAATTCGAGCAGGCGTTCGCAGCGGTGAATGCGCACTTCTCGACGGCGTTCCACACGATTTTCGGCGGCGGGATGGCGGAGATGCGGCTGACGGAGCCCGACAGCTCGGGCGACGCGGGAATTGACATTGTGGCCTCGCCGCCAGGGAAGCGGCTGCAGAATGTTCTGCTGCTCTCGGGCGGCGAGAAAGCGATGACAGCGCTGGCGCTGCTGATCGCGATTTTCCGTTACCAGCCGAGCCCGTTCTGCATCCTGGACGAAGTGGACGCACCGCTGGATGAAGCGAACGTGGGGCGGTTCACGAAATTAATCGGGGAGATGAGCGAGCAGACGCAATTCATCGTCGTGACGCACAACCGAAAGACGATGGAGACGGGGAGCGTGCTCTACGGCGTAACGATGCAGGAGCCGGGAGTTTCAAAAATCGTGAGCGTGCGATGGGAGGGAGACGAAGCACCGGCGCCGAGAAAGAAGCAGGCGGCAGCGGCTTCGGCGGCTTAAAGATTTCGGAGCCCAGGATTTTCAGGAAGGGGGCGCCCGAATGTACGGGCGCTTTTTTTATCCCGAAGAAAAAAGTTTTGCAGAGAAATCCACCGGCGGCACCTTGGAGTTGATGAAGCGGTGCGTTAGAATGACTTCCACTTCGTCGGGGGAAAACGGTCCGTGTCTTCGTATCCTGCCATGAAAGTATTGAGGGAAACTCAATTCGACGGCTTGCAGCCGAGCGCGCGCGGGAAGGTGCGCGACATCTACGATCTGGGCGACAAGCTACTGATCGTGGCAACGGACCGGCTTTCGGCATTCGACGTGGTGATGGCCACGCCGATTCCGGATAAGGGGAAAGTGCTGACGCAGCTTTCGCTCTTCTGGTTCGAACTCCTGAAGGATGTGATACCGAACCACGTACTCAGCGGCACGGAGTTTCCCGCGCCGTTCGATGCGTACCGCGATCAGCTGGCGGGACGGACGATGGTGGTGAAAAAGACGAAGCCGCTGCCCATCGAGTGCGTAGTGCGCGGATACGTCAGCGGATCCGGGTGGAAGGATTACCAAGCGACGGGAAAGATTTGTGGAATCGCGCTGCCCGCGGGATTGCAGGAGTCCGGGAAGTTGCCGGAGCCGATTTTCACGCCGGCGACGAAGGCGACGAGGGGACACGACGACAATATTTCGTTCGAACAGGCAGCTGCGCTGGTGGGCAAGGTTTTGGCACAAAGAGTTCGCGAAGTGAGCCTCGAGATCTACCGGCGCGCGACGGCATACGCAGAACCGCGGGGGATCGTAATCGCGGATACGAAATTTGAATTTGGGCTGCTGGGAGATGAGTTGATGTGGATTGACGAAGCGCTGACGCCGGACTCCTCGCGCTTCTGGCCCGCAGCGGAATACAGGCCTGGCGGGCCGCAGCCGTCCTTCGATAAACAATTTGTGCGCGACTACCTCGAGCGGACCCAGTGGCCGAAGACGCCGCCGGGACCAACCCTGCCCCCCGACGTGGTTGCGGCGACGCGGGCCAAATACCGGGAAGCGTACCGAATCCTGGCGGGACTCGATCTCGACTAGCAAGAAGATTTCCGGCCCAGATCGAAATGGAGAGGGGCGGAGCGTGCCATTGTGAAAGATCAATTGGAAGGACTTGTAGCACAGATGGTGGACAAGGGAATCTTGTTCGATGAAGCGGTGGGGGAATTCGAGAAGCGGCTGATCAAGCGGGCGCTGGATCGGACCAACGGGAACCAGTGCCAGGCTGCGAAGATGCTGGGAATCCACCGGAACACGCTAAGCAGAAAAATCGGTGAGTACAAGCTGGATCACAACGGCCACAAGAAGAGCCGCTAGAGGCGGGGCAGAAACTGAAAGCGTTTCCTACCAAGAGAAACTGCAAAACTCATTCTTCAAGAAATACGGCCCTCTGGATGGTTCAGAGGGCCGTCGCGATATTCGGGAGACTTGAGTCCGTTCAGTGACCCGGCTTACGGGTACGGCGCGGTGCAGGTTTCTTTTCCTTTTCTTTCGGGATGTCGTCCGGATTCACTTTTGCCTTATCCCAGTGAACCATAAAGCTCGGAGCAGGATCGTAGGACTCGAGCGTGCCGGTGAAGCGTACGGGGTTGCCTTTTTCGAGCCGCGCGGCTTCCGGCTGGCCGACAACCTTCACGTCCATATCCGGAGCAGTGGCGGCCTGAAATTCTGCATCGCTGGTGACGAAGGCAACCTTGAGATCAATCGGATCGTCTGGTGTCGCGCCTGGAGTGACTTCGAACAGCTTGCTGGGGACATCGGGGAATTCTAGACCGCAGGCAGCGAGCCAAGTCATTTTGGCTTTGTCGCCGCCGGTTTTGAGATCCGTGACGACTGAGGCGATGGTCATACTGGTGCGCGCGGCAGTCAGATCCGCGGCGCTTGCCATCTTGTAAGTTTCCGGACGGACGGCGGAGCTACCAGCAAGCTGCAGCAGTTCGTTCAACTCCGCATCGGTGAGCGAGTCACAAACTGTTCCGCCTTGATAGGCAATGATGAGTTTGCGGAGATACTTCTTGATCTCGGTGGATTGCTGCTGCGTGGCACTCTTGGCGGTCACCGCGCGAGCAATGTACCAAAAGCCATCCATCTGCTGAGGTGGCGTCATGGCCATGTAAGCCTGGCCGAGGCGGTAGCTGGTAATGGCTTCATCGGGATCGAGAGCGAGGACGGCTTTGTAGTATGTCTCGGCGTCGGTGTAGTCCTTTTGAACCATAGCGGCCTGGGCGCAGGTGCCGTTGAGATAGATCGAGGCCACCTTCTTCTGCTGGTCGAAAGCGGCATCCGTGAGCTGCTCAGGCTTCTTGAGTTCGGGAATGAGCTTCAAGCCGTCGGAGCAAGCAGCCATTTCCGCTTTTGCGACGGCGGGATCCTGAGTATTCATGGCGTTGAAGGCGTACGCGCGGGCGTAGAGAGCACCGTATTTTTCGTTGGGCCCGACTTTTTCTCCCAAGCCGACTAGTTTATCCGCAAACTCAATGACCTTCGGCCAATTTTTGAGCTGATAGTAAGCCTGATAATCAAGAGGATAGGCGTAGATCAGAAGAGCGGAGTTGGGGTACTTGGCGAAAAAATCATCGAAACATTTCACCTGCGACGCGGGCACTTTGTCGGTCGCGCAAGCCTGATAAGCGTTATATTCGGGCAGGGTATAGGGCTGCTTCGTGCCCGCGCCTTCCTGTGCCGTTGCCGGCGGCGCCCAAAGGTTCAGGGCGGCGCCCAGAGTGAAGCATAAGGCCGCAAGAAGTGAAAACTCCGCCACTCGTTGTTTTCCCATCATTCCCATTCTCCTCAAAGAGAGACTCCAAACCTGGATAAAAGTTGATTCCGGTACACCCCGGAATGAATCAGCCGGGAAAGCCGCTGAGCGCCCCGCGGATCGGTCGTGCCCAAGCCACCTCGCGACGCCATTGCAACTGCGCAGGAAATCGTTGGGATTATAGGAAAAGGTGAAGGGAAATCGCAAGCCAATCGGAGGGGGAAAAAGGAACAGGGTGTAGCAGCGGTGTTTCGGAAAGCGATTGGCTGAAGCATAACACTCTGCACCAGTTCCCAGCGATTAAAATCCAAGAGCAAGTGGAAAACGCGAGTGGGCCGCATTGACGAGGCCATATCTGTAATACTTGAGATGAGTTGAGAGGCAAAATGGTGGCTCAGAAAAGGAATCAACAAATGGCAAGAATTGGCAAAACCATGCAGGGGGAACTCGGGACCAGGTTGGAAGGGACCGTGGCGCTGGTTACGGGTGGCAGCAGAGGCATTGGGAAGGCCATTGCGCGGAAACTGGCGTCGCTGGGGGCGGCGGTAGCCATTTGCGGGAGGGATGAGGCGGCGCTAAAAGCGGCTGCCGATGAGATCGCCAGCACGGGGATAAGGGTGCTGCAGCAAAAAGCGGACGTCACGAGAGCAGGCGAGATCGAAGCGCTCGTCAAGAGGACAGAAGCGGAATTGGGGCCAATGAGCATTCTGGTGAACAACGCGGGGATCGGACTTTTCGGGCCGGCTCACGAAAAAAGCGAAGAGGATTGGGACCGGGTGATGGCTACAAACCTTAAGAGCGTGTTTCTGGTTTCGCGGGCCGTGGCGCCTTCCATGATCCGTCACGGAAGGGGAGACATCATCAACATCAGCTCGCTTGCGGGAAAGAACACCTTTGCGGGCGGGGGAATTTACTGCGCTTCCAAATGGGGTTTGCAAGGGCTGAGCGGCTGCATGGCAGAAGATCTGCGCGGATACGGCATCCGTGTGAGCGTGATTTGCCCGGGAAGCGTGGCAACAGGGTTTTCCGGGAGGGGGCCGAAGGATGCCACGAAAGTCCTGGCTGCGGAGGACGTGGCGCATGCGGTGGCGATGATCGCGCTGCAGGGGCCGCAAAGCTTCATCAGCGAAGTGCAGATGCGCCCGGTGAGAAAGCCCTAGCCGGTCCGCACCCCGTGTTGACAATAGTCGTTGTAACGAATATAGTGTTTGCGTGAACCCCCGAACGAGAGACAAAGGCGCCAAGCAGCCGCTGGAGACGCGCGTCTTCGTAGCCCTGCTCAAGGCGGCGGACGCTCTCAATCAAGAAGCCGAACAAGTGGTGAAATCGCAGGGATTAACGGGGGCACAGTATAACGTACTGCGCATTCTGCGTGGAGCGGAGCCGGAGGGGTTGCCCTGCCGGGGCATCAGCGAGCGAATGATTTCGCACGACCCGGACATGACCCGGTTACTCGACCGGATGGAGAAGCGCGGGATGATCTCAAGGGAAAGGCAGACAGACGACCGACGCGTGGTCAAGACGCGGATTACTGAGAAGGGATTGGAAATCTTGGAAAAGCTTGACCAGCCGGTGCGGGAGTTACACCGGGAGCAATTGAGGCACGCCTCCCAGGCAAGATTGAAGGAGTTGGAGCGATTGCTCGAAGAGGTAGCTGCGGGCGCACCGAAATGAGCTCGGTGAGGATCGGATAGCAGGCTCCGTAATCGCAGCGAAAACCACTTAGAGGAAATCATGCAGTACCTGGTACCCACAGAATTTGAGGTAGATGAGTTCATCCACGCGCGCTGGAGCCCGAGGGCATTCAGCGACAAGGCGATTCCATCCGATGCGCTGCGAAGCCTGTTTGAGGCGGCGCCGTGGGAGGCGACCGCTGCTTTTGCCATCGGGTATCCCGGGGATCCCCATTCCTTTCCCGAGCCTTACCGGAGCAAGGAGACCGCGCCGCGAACGCACAAGCCACTGCACGAATTCGTGATGGCGGGACACTGGGGCCAGGCCGCGCCCTTCCTCAAGTAGAATAGCGAATGACGGAGCGCTGATCGCAAGCAATGCAAGAAACCATTGAGTTTGTTTTCCGGCACGGTTACGTACTTCTTCTGGGGTGGGTTTTCCTGGAACAGCTTGGCTTGCCGGTTCCTTCGATCCCCTTGTTGCTTGCCGCGGGAGCGTTGGCCGGAGCGGAGCGTATGAATCTGCTGGGAGCCTTCGGCATGACTGTGACCGGAGCGATCGCGGCGGATTTTTTATGGTACGAATTAGGGCGCCGGAAAGGCATCCAAATCCTGCGAATTCTTTGCAGGATTTCCCTCGAGCCGGATTCCTGCGTAAGGCGCACCGAAGGCTTGTATGCCAAACAAGGCTCCCGATCTCTCATTGTTGCAAAGTTCCTGCCGGGTTTAGGCACAGTGGCACCTCCACTAGCGGGAGTCTTTCACATGAAGCCGCGGAAATTTCTGTTGTACGACGCGCTGGGCGCGTCGCTTTGGGCGGGAAGCGTGCTTGGGCTTGGATACGTGTTCAGTGATCAGATCGAAGTACTTGCGGCGCATGCGGAGCGGTTGGGAACCTGGCTGGCCGTGATTGTCGTGGCGAGTTTCGGGGCCTACTTAGCGTGGAAGATCGGTGCGCGGGCGAAATTCTTGAGAGATTTGAAGATCGCGAGAATCACTCCCGAAGAGCTGAAGCTCAAAATGGACGCGGGAGAAGAAATTGTGATCGTGGATTTGCGGCATTCGATGGATTTCGAAGCAGATCCGGAAACGATACCCGGAGCGTTTCGAATGGATGCAGAGGATATCGAAAAGCAGAAAGAGAAACTGCCGAGGGACCGCGAGGTGATTCTCTTCTGTACTTGACCGAACGAGGCGACGAGCGCCCGTGTGGCGCTGCTGCTGAGAAAACAGGGCATTCGCACAATCAGGCCGTTACTGGGTGGGCTGGACGGGTGGAGAGAATTGGGCTATCCGATGCAGAACGCGCGCGTTTCCAAGCAGAGCGCGGATCAAAGTGGCAATTCTCCCGGTGAAATTCCGGCGCTCCGCCCCTAACATTCTCTGCCCCAGCGGAAAAGGACTCTGACTCTAAGTGGATGAAAGCGTTGAAACATGGGAAGCGCTATAGGCGCGGGAGAACGATGCCGCCCTGGGCCTGGTACTTCCCTTTTTTGTCTTTGTAGCTGACTTCGCAATCTTCATCGGACTGAAAAAAGAGGACTTGGCAAAGGCCTTCGTTGGCATAGATTTTTGCGGGAAGCGGCGTGGTATTGCTGATTTCGAGGGTGACAAAGCCTTCCCATTCGGGCTCGAAGGGCGTGACGTTGACGATGATTCCGCAGCGGGCATAGGTGGATTTGCCGAGGCAAATGGTGAGGACGTTGCGGGGAATGCGGAAATATTCCACGGAGCGCGCCAACGCAAAGGAATTTGGCGGGATGATGCATACATCGCCCTTGAATTCCACGAGAGAGCGCGGATCGAAATGCTTGGGATCCACGATGGTGGAGTTAACGTTCGTGAAAATGCGGAATTCATCGGCGACGCGTATGTCGTAACCGTAAGAGGAGACGCCGTAGCTTATGACACCTTCGCGGATCTGGCGGTCGGTGAAAGGCTCGATCATTTTGTGCTCGAGCGACATACGGCGAATCCAGCGATCGGGCTTGACGGACATCCACGCCTCCTTGGGGCGAATTGAATGATTAGAAGCAAAAATGCGCGCGGCAAAGAAGTTCAGTGTAGATTACCCCTCACGTCTTGACAACCCGAGGCGCAGCCTCTAGCATCGGGCCACGTAGCAGCGGAGGCTTGTGTGATCAAGCTGGATATTGTGAACGCCGTATTGAAGAAGCTGGAAGGGGCCGGCATAAGCCGCGTGAAGGCCGAGCAGGCCGTGGAGACGGTATTCGAGTCTCTGAAGAACGCGATGGGCCGCGGACAGAGGATCGAGTTGCGGAAATTCGGCGTCTTCAGCGTGAAGCCGCGCAAGACGGGTATCGGCCGGAACCCGCGCACAGGGGAAGAAGTGAATATTCCTCCGGGGAAGGCCGTACGATTCAAGCCGGGGAAAGAATTGCAGGGGCTTGCAGACGAAATTCACAGTTAGGAAAGAGACCTTGAAGGCCCGGGCCGATGCAGCCGGGATCCCGCCACAAACCAATCCCACGTGAATACTCCGAGTACACCAAGCACGGAAACAGTCGAAAGGCCGCAAGAGGACTGGCGCGCGCTGAGCGGCCGCGGGTTTGACGCAAGGCGGATGTTGAGGCCGCCGACGAAGATGCTGGTGCTGGCGTGCGTGCTGTTCGGCTTGACGCTCCTTACGTGCCTCGCGGCGGGCAGGCAGTTCGCGGTTTCCTACGCGAACAATCAGGCAGCGTCTTTCGATGAGTTCGCGCGTTCAATGGCGCTCTTGTACAAGGATCCGAGGGCGCTGTTGGCCGGGCTGCCGTTTGCGCTGACGCTGATGACGATTCTGCTGGCGCATGAGCTGGGACATTTTTTTGCGTGCCGACACCATCACATCCATTCAAGCTATCCCTTCTTTTTGCCTGCGCCGACGCTGATCGGGACGATGGGCGCGTTCATATTGATTCGCTCCCCGATACGCAGCAGAAGGGCGCTGTTCGACGTGGGGGCTTCCGGGCCGCTGGTGGGGTTCGTGCTTGCCGTGCCGGCGCTGATCTACGGAGTGGTGCACGCCAAGGTGGTGCCGGGACTGACGAATCAAGCCGAAATTGCGTTCGGAGCGCCGCTGCTCGTGCGATGGCTGGCGCATTTTTTCTATCCTGGAGTGGCTCCAAGGCTGCTGCTGATGGACCCGGTAGGACGAGCGGCGTGGGTGGGATTATTCGCGACGTCGCTCAATTTGCTTCCGGCGGCCCAATTGGATGGAGGGCATATCCTAAGGTCGTTGAGTCCGCGCGCACATCGCGTGCTTACGCGGGCGCTGCCCATTGGGCTGATCGCGCTGGGCTACTTCACATCGGGGGTCTGGTATTTCTGGGCGGTTTTGTTGTTGGGGTTAGGATTCCTGCGAGTTGCGCCAGTCTACGACGACACTCCATTGGATACGGGAAGAAAAATCGGAGCGCTGGTGACGCTGGCCGTTTTTCTGGTTTGTTTCATGCCAGTCCCGATCCTGAATTTCTAGGACGTGTTAACGGTCCGGCAAAAGCGGTTGATATGCGCAGCGATCGATACATCAGTTCAAGCATTCTATAGTTGAATGGCGCAACTCGTCCGCACCCTCCGCCTGCGCGACCTGCTCCTGCTCTTTGTCGGCTCAGTTATCGGTTCGGGCATTTTTCTCACTCCCGGAATTATCCTGAGACAAGTGAACGGTTCGGTGGGACTCTCGCTGCTGGTGTGGCTGGCGGGGGGAATTCTGTCGCTGCTGGGGGCCCTGACGTATGCGGAGCTTGCGGCAGCGAATCCGGAGGCTGGCGGGCTGTATTGCTACATCCGGGATGGATTCGGGCGGCTGCCGGCGTTTCTATACGGATGGTGCCTGTTTGTAGTGATCGCTGCAGCGACGATCGCGGCGCTGGCGCGGGCGTTTGTGGAGTACCTGTCGCAGATTGTTCCTCTGACACCGTGGGAACAGACAATTCTCGCATTGGTGATGATCGGCGCGGTGACGGTGGTCAATATACGCGGCACGAGGGAGAGTTCGGATCTGCAGAACTGGACAACCCTGATGAAAGCGGGTTTGGTGGTGCTGCTGAGCGCCGTGCTGCTCTCCATGGCACATCGCGGTGGCGATGTAGTCGCGAGCATGGGAACGGAGCTGCGAGGAACGGCGCTATTTTCGAGCTTTGGGCTGGCAATGATCACGGTGCTATGGGCTTATGAAGGCTGGCAGTTTGGAACGTACAGCGCGGGAGAAGTCGTCGAGCCACAGAAGGTGTTTCCGCGCGCGTTTCTCTTCGGGTCGTTGATTCTGATCGGGCTGTACGTGATCGCCGTCGTCGCTTACCTGCTGGCGCTTGGGCCGGCAGGCGCCACCGCGAGCGATACGATTGCAGCGACGGCGGCGAAAGCAGTCCTGGGACCATGGGCGGGAAAGTTTGTCGCCGCGACCATCCTGATTTCGGTTTTCAGCGCAACCAACAGCGTACTTCTGACAGCGCCACGAGTTTTCTACGCGATGGCCAAAGACAACTTGTTTTTCAAGACGCTCGCAGAAGTGCACCCGCGATTCCGGACGCCAGCGGCGGCGATTCTCGCTCTCGGCATATGGGCGGCGGTGCTCACGAGCGCGGGAAAGTTTTACGAGCTGATCGAAGGAGTGATCTTTATCGGCTGGATCTTTTATGGGCTGGCAGCGGCGGCGATTTTTCCCTTGCGAAAGGCGTCCGGCGGCAGGGCGCTGCCATATCGAGTTCCCGGCTACCCTTGGACGCCACTGGTATTTGTACTCGTGGCCGCGGCAATTGTGGGAAACGCGGTGTTCCTGGCATTTCGCAATCCGGCGCAATTTCGAGATTTGCTGGTGGCAATTGCTCTGCTGGCTCTCGGGCTGCCTGCCTACGGATTCTGGCGGCGAAAGACCGCTTCAACCTAAATTTCTCTAAAGCAGACTCAGCGGATCCATATCCACGAGAACCGCGGTTTGTGGAATTTCCTTCTTATCGCAAAGGGCGAGCGCGCCAGCGAGAAGCTTTGCAAGCAACGAACGTTTGGGAGACTTGAGAAGAAACTGGAAGCGATGTTCGCGCTTGAGACGCGCGAGGGGAGCGGCCGCCGGACCCAGAATGCGTACACCGCGATCGTCGAAAGGACGGAAGTACTCGGAAAGTTCTCGCGACCAGCGAACGGCATTTTCGAGGCGCGTGTCGCGGACAATGATATTGGCGAGCGATGTGTACGGCGGATATGCCATCATGCGGCGGAAGTGCAGCTCGCGCTCATAGAATGCGGGATAGTCCTGGCGAACGGCATCCTGAATGGCGTAGTGCTCGGGGTAAAAAGTCTGGATGAGCACGCGACCGCGCAAATCGCCGCGGCCGGCGCGGCCTGCGACCTGGGTAAGCAACTGGAAAGTGCGCTCGGCGGCGCGAAAATCGGGCAGGTTCAGCGAGGAATCGGCACTCACGACTCCGACTAGCGTAACGCGGTGAAAGTCGTGGCCCTTTGCCAGCATTTGAGTACCCACCAGAATATCGAGCGCGCCGGAGGCGAAGGCGCCGAGCGTTTCCTGAAACTGGCGCTTGGTGCGCGCGGTGTCGCGGTCGAGACGCGCGATGCGGGCGCCGAGAAACTCCTCTCGCAAGCGTTCTTCAAGATGCTCGGAGCCCTCTCCAAAAAAATAAACATAGTTCGACTGGCACTTGGGACATCGCTGAGGAACGGGCTGAAGCGAACCGCAGTAATGGCATTCGAGCCGGTTGCGGCTTTTGTGGTAGGTCATGGAAATGCTGCAATTGACGCACTGCACCGAAGCTCCACAACTGCGGCAAAGCACGGACCAGGAGTAGCCGCGGCGATTGATGAGTATCAGCGCCTGCGTACCGGCGGCGAGACATTCTCTCAATCCTTCACGGAGAGGCGTTGATATCGGGCTGGTTTGGTTGGTTTGCTGGAATTCGGTGCGGAGGTCCACGATTTCCGCTGAGGCAAGCGGGCGATCCGCCACCCGCGCGGCTATAGGGAGAAGGTCGTATTTGCCCTCGCGCGCATGGTGATAAGTTTCGAGAGATGGAGTGGCTGAGCCTAAGAGGGCGAGTGCATTCTCCAATTTGGCGCGGACGATGGCGACATCGCGGCCGTGGTAACGCGGAGTTTCTTCCTGCTTGTAACTGGATTCCTGCTCTTCATCCACGATGATGAGGCCGAGATTCTCGAGAGGGGCAAAAACAGCGGAGCGTGTGCCGACGACGACGCGAGCTTCTCCGCTGCGGACCCGCCACCACTCCCGCGCGCGCTCGACATCGCTGAGTCCGGAGTGAAGCACGGCGACGCCTTCAAAACGGGCCCCAAACCACGCGCGGCACTGGCGGCCAACCCAGAGCGTAAGAGCAATCTCCGGAACGAGAACAATTGCCGTCTTGCCGCGGGCCAGCGTTTCCTGAACGGCGCGGAGATAGACTTCGGTCTTGCCGCTGCCGGTGACGCCGTGGATTAGTTGAACGCCGAATTCGCCAAGCTGGAAACGCGCGAGGATCGCGTTGAAGACTCGTTCCTGGTCCGGATTCAGCTTGTGGCCGAGCGGAGTATAGCCGGCGTCGAACGGGTCTTCGGCAGGATCAAGTGGTTCTTCCCAGCTTTCCAAGATGCCTTCACGCAGGAGGCGGTCAACAAGCGCGCGGGAAGCCTGGCTCAGTCGCAGGAGTTGAGGCAGGGGCAAAGGGCCGCGCTCGGTTTCAAGGAGAGCGCGAAGGCGTTGCCCTTTTTTGCCGAGGTTTGCCGAACCCCCAGCGGATTTCCACGCGATGATGCGCTGCGTTCTGTGCTTTCTGCCGCGCAGGCTCTCGCGAATTTCAATGAGTCCACGGCGCTGCAACTTTTGCAGCGAAGCGGAGTGAATACCCTTCTTGCTTAGCGCTGGGAGAGAAAGCGTGGCGGGTTTCTTCGCAAGCCCCGCGAGAAATAAAATTTCTTCGGCTGAGAGCTGAGAAGTGGGAACTCCGGGCAGGCTTGCCTTGAGAGCTTCACTCCCCGCGGGCGCCAGGATGATTTCTCGCCCGACCTGGAGTTCCATGAGCGGGGGAAGCATGGCGCGAAAAACCTCGCCGAGTGGCGCAACGTAGTAGGACGCGATCCACTGGCCGAGTTCGAGCAGCTTTGAGGAGAGCGCGGGGGCGTAATCCAGGACTCTGATGATGTCGCGCAGCGTGGCGTTCTCAGGGGCTTCGTCCCTCCAGTCCACTGCGACACCGACAACCGACTTTCTGCGGAAAGGAACGAGAACGCGGCAACCGGGCTGCAGCGCGTCGCGCAAGGGCTCCGGCACGGCATAAGTGAAAGCCGTGCGGAGAGGAACCGGCAAAGCGACGTTGCAGAAGGGCGAGGGCATCCGCGAAGTAGTGTAGCAGCAGGCCGCCGAGGGAAAGAGCGGGTCAGCGGGAAAGGAAGAAAATTCCGCCAAAAATCAGCACAATGCCGCACCACTGGAGGCGGCCGACGCGCTCGCGGAGGAAGAGCGTGGCGAGCCCGACCGTCACCGCACCATATAGCGAACCAAGAACGCTGACCACGGAGATTTGTTCGAGTTGCATGCCGCGATTGCTGAAGAGGAAAGCACCCGTGTCGAGGAAACCCATTCCGGCGGTTTGCAAGGTAGTTGATTTACCAACGGGCCTCGCGGGCGACCTGCGAAAGAAGAGAATCGCCATAGAGATCAGAGCGCCCGTGACTCGGATGAGCCAAACCGCCGCGAAAGGGCCTGTCGCAGGAATAATATGAATACCGAGGAGCCAGAAGAGCAAGCCAAAGCCAAAAGCAGCGACCAACGCCCAAAAGAGTCCGTCTCTGGGGGATGAAGGCCGTTCATCCGGATGCATAGAAGGAGCTCCTTCGCCTCGCGCGACAAAAACGACTCCCAGAATCGTCACCGCGATTCCGATATAGCGCAGGATCGAGAGGTTCTCTCCAGAAAGAAAAGACAGCAGAACGGTCAGCGCCGGATAACTAGCGGAAACCGGCGCGACGATCGTAAGTTTGCCAACCGTGAAGGCTTGATAGAGCGCGAGCATCGCGAATGTGTTGATCGTGCCCGCAAGAATGCCCCAGGCCCACGGCCGCCATCCAGAACCGTCAAAGAGGTGATTTTGGCCGCGAAGAAAGAACAGGGCGACGGAGAGCAGGAGAAAGCCCCAGGCTTGCATGTAGAAAACTGCGCGGAGGGCGCCGAGCTTGCGCGAGACGAAGCGCGAGATGAAATCGGAGCCTCCCCAGGAAAGAGCCGTCACGAGGCCCAGAAAAATTCCCATGAGGAATCAGCTGCGGCGGGTGCGCCGGACTTCGAGGCCGAGTTCGGCCATCACTTTTTGCAGGTCCTTCCAGACTTCGCTCTTCGCGCTGGGATTTCGCAACAAATAGGCGGGGTGATAAGTGGCGAGGAGTTTTTTGCCGCGAAACTCGATCCATTCGCCGCGGAAATGGGAAATGCCGCGGTTCGTTTGCAGCAAAGTCTGCGCCGCGACGCTCCCGAGGCAAACGATGACCTTTGGGCTGATGGCGTCAAGCTGGCGGAGCAAGTACGGGGAGCAAGTGGCCACTTCGTCTTTCTCGGGAGTGCGATTCTCTGGCGGGCGGCATTTCACTACGTTGCAGATGTAAACCTCGCGGCGCTGGAGACCCATGGCTTCGATCATTTGGGTCAAAAGCTTTCCAGCGCGTCCGACAAACGGCAGGCCTTGGGCGTCTTCGTCGGCGCCTGGACCTTCCCCCACGAAAACCAGGTCTGCTTTAGGATTGCCGTCTCCATAAACGATGGTGTGACGCGCCTTATGAAGCTTGCAGCGGGTGCACTCGCCAAGATCCTCGCGGATTTTAAGAAGCGTGTCTCCCGCAATTCTGTCCACGGACTCGAAAAGAGAAAGACCTGCAGGCACCGAAAGCGGGGCGGGCTTCGGAGGGTGCGATGCCGGCGCGAGTTTTGGAAGCGGCGCGGGCTTGTGTACTGGTTTGGGCAAGGGAGTCTCCTCCAAGAACTCGCTGGAAGCGGGAATGGGCGTCTTCGAGGGAAGGGCAGACTCACGATCGCGATAGAAAAGTCGAATGCCGAGATCTTCGTAAAAGCTGAGGCGTCCTACCAGTTTTGTGCGAAGAACTTCGAGGACCGGCCCATCAATGGGAGCCATCAGACAGCAGACTCACGAGCAGTTTTGTGAAAAGCACCGCGCAGGCGAAGCACTTCATCGAGGATGCGTTCGGCAACCTCCTGCTTGGACATCTTGGGTAAGGGCAGGTCTCGGCCATCGCGCGAAAGGAGAGTGACGACGTTGGTGTCCACCTCAAAACCCGCCCCTTCTGCGGTGACATCATTGGCAACGATCAAATCCGCGTTCTTCGCGACAAGTTTCTTCCGCGCATTTTCCGCAACGCGCTCCGTTTCCGCGGCAAAGCCGACTACGAGACGATTTCCCTTTTCACGGGCTACTTCGGCAAGAATGTCCGGGTTGGGTTCCAGACGAAGAGTGAGCGCTTCTCCGGTGCGTTTCAGTTTCCGCAGCATCGGTTCAGCTGGACGATAGTCTGCCACCGCCGCCGCGAAGATCGCGATCGTGCAATCAGCAAAACGCTCCTTCACGGCCCGCTGCATTTCCAGTGCGCTGCGAACGCCAACGCGCTCGACTCCTTGCGGCGTCTCGAGGGAAGTGGGACCGCTGATGAGTGTGACGCGAGCGCCTCTGCGCGCGGCTGCAGAGGCGACGGCATAGCCCATCTTACCGGAGGAACGGTTCGTCAGATATCGAACGGGATCGAGATCCTCAAAGGTCGGCCCGGAAGTAATGAGCAGCGTCTCGCCGTCGAGATCGCGATGCAATTTGAGTGCGTCGCGCACGGCCTCATGAATTTCCTGCTGGCCGGCAAGCCGGCCCGCGCCAGTCATGCCGCAGGCCAAATAGCCTTCATCTGGATTGACGATTTTCACTCCGCGTGCGCGCAGCGTAGCGACATTCTCCTGCGTGGCCGCGTGGTTCCACATGTTCACATTCATTGCCGGAGCGACCACGACAGGAGCTGTGGAAGCTAAATACAGCGTGCTCAGGAAATCGTCTGCGATGCCGCGCGCGAACTTGGCGAGAATGTCCGCCGTTGCCGGCGCAACCAGAAGGAGATCGGTGCGTTGCGCCACAGTGATGTGCTCAATGGCGCTTTCGAGATTCGCTTCGCCGCCCGGCTCAGCAAAGAGATCGGTGATCACTTTCTGGCCGCTGAGCGCTGCGAAAGTGAGAGGCGTGACGAACTCGCGCGCCGAGCGCGTCATCACCACCTGGATTGTGTGGCCCTCCTGTTGAAGGAGACGCACCAATTCCGCTGCTTTATACGCAGCCACGCCACCGGTCACACCGAGGGTAATGCGCATGCTGATCTCCGTGCGGGGCTACTTCTTGCGCTTGCCGTCGTCCTTGGATTCCTCAAGATGGAAAGGCTCTTCAAAGTCGTATTCCAGCAAGCCCATGTCAACTTCCTCACAGGCAATACGCGTGGGTTTCGTTGTGCGCACACTATCGGTAAGGGGCGGAGCGCCGGCCATCAGTTGACGAGCGCGCCGGGCCGCCAAAACGACATACGCAAACTGGCTCACCGGGGGTTTGGTCTGCACGGTCATGTCAGTCATTATCCTCCAAACGATGCCAGAAGTTCTTCGACCCGCGGGCGACGCCGGGTGCTCGAGCAGCGCAATGCGGTGACGATGGCAACGACTTCGTTACCGGCGCGTTCCACGTCGTCGTTGACGACACAATAATCGTATTGCCCAAAAGCCGCAATTTCGTCGCGAGCCCGCGCCAGGCGCCTCGCGATCTCTTCCGCCGAATCCTGCCCGCGCCCGCGGAGCCTTCGCTCCAGTTCTTCCCGCGACGGTGGCAGGATGAAGATCGCCACGGACTCGGGCAGCTTTTGCTTGACTTGAACGGCTCCCTGCACATCAATTTCAAGAACTAGGTCGAGCCCTCTGGTTTTCGATTCCTCGAGCCACTTTTTTGGCGTGCCGTAAGAATGCTTTCCGAAGACACGCGCATACTCGAGAAATTCGCCGCGCGAGACCATGGCCTCGAATTCGGCTTCCGTGACGAAATCATAGCATTTCCCGGTGGACTCCGTCTCCCGGCGGGGCCGGGTAGTACATGAGATCGAAGGCATGGTCCCTGGCAGCTGCAGGATTCTCTGCACCAGCGTGGATTTGCCCGATCCGGAAGGGCCAGACACGATCAGAACGAGCGGCGCGATCCCTTTCGACGTATTCATTCGATGTTTTGCACCTGCTCCCTGAGTTTTTCGATTTCCGCTTTGATTTCAAGACCCAGCCCGGTAATGGCCAGAGCCTCGCTTTCGACTCCGGGAGTTTTTGAAAGCATGGTGTTGGCCTCGCGATGCATCTCCTGAAGCAAAAAATCACACTTCTTCCCAAGTTCGCCGGCGCCATCGAGCAGTTTGGCGAACTGGTCGAGATGGCTGCGCAGCCTGTCTAATTCTTCAATGATGTCGCTCCGCTCCGCTAGAAGGGCTGCTTCCTGTGCGAGCCGCGCGGGATCAATCGCGGAGTTTCCGAGCAAATCCTTTAAGCGGGCTTCCAGTCGTCGGGCGAACGCGGGACGCAGGGACATGGCCAAACCACGGACTTTTTCCGTTTGCTGGCTGATGGTGGCCAGACGCGAGCGGAGCTCTTCCGATATATGCCGCCCTTCAGCCCGCCGCATCTCGTCAAGTTTCGTAAGCGCTTCCCTCAGGCACGAATCGAACGCCTTCCCGAGACTCTCCTGCTCTTCTTCATCTTCTGGAACTGCGGGGGCGAAGCCGCCGATCACGCCCGGCAAGCGCAGCAGGGAAACAATGTCCAGCTCGGAAGAGCTTCCGGTCTGGTGTTTCAAGTCATCTGCGGCATGCAAGTACGCGCTAAGGAGTTCGCGATTCATCTGCACGGGAACCGCGGTTCCCGGTTCGACGTTGGCGTAGACGTCCACATGGCCGCGATGAATGCGTTCGCGGACGATCTGCCGCAGCCGCAATTCGTAAAGATCGAACCCTTCGGGAAGGCGCAGCTTCAAATCCAAGAACCGGTGATTCACGCTCTTCACGCTGACGCGCACGATCCAGCCGCCGCTTTCTCCACGGGCTTGCGCGTAACCTGTCATGGAAAGACATTCAGATTTGCGGGCAGTTGCTGCACTTTTTTCGGTCATGAAGCATTTGTCCCCGAGGGAAGATGAATTGCCGCGGACTGCGCGGGACTCTCAAGGTCGTCATCGGCAAACTGCAAGTCGTGAAGCCTGGCGTAAATTCCACCGTGCGCGAGCAGCTCCGTATGAGTGCCGCTTTCGCGGATTTGCCCATCTTCAAGAACCAGGATCTTGTCGGCCCGCCGAATGGTCGAAAGACGGTGCGCAATAACAAATGTCGTGCGCCCGACCATCAGGTTGGCCAGGGCTTTTTGCACGAACATCTCGGATTCGGCATCGAGCTCGGAGGTCGCTTCGTCGAGAATGAGAATCGGAGAATCCTTCAAAATGGCGCGCGCAATCGCAATGCGCTGCCGCTGGCCGCCGCTGAGCCGGGTGCCTCGTTCCCCAATCACCGTGTCGTAGCCCTGCGGGAGCTCCAGGATGAAATCATGTGCCAAAGCCGCCTGAGCAGCCGCGATGACTCTGTCCTTGGGCACGTTGGTCATTCCATAGGAGATGTTATTCCAAACCGTGTCGTGAAACAGAATGTTCTCCTGGGTAACCATGGCAATCTGCGCGCGCAAGGAGCGAATCGTGATGTTCCGCAAGTCGGATCCGTCCATCCGGATCGAACCGCCATTGGGTTCGTAAAATCTCGGAATCAAGTTGACCAGCGTCGTTTTACCGGCACCGCTGGACCCGACGACGGCGATGACTTCGCCCTTTTTCGCGGACAAATCAATGTCCCGCAGCACCGCAGTGGATTCATCGTCGTAGGCAAAAGAAACCTTGTCGAAGACAACCTCGCGCGAGAACGGCGGCAACCCTTGCGCTCCCGGCTGCTCCAGCATTTCTTCCTTCCGGTCGAGATACGCAAAGACCTGCGTGCTGGCTCCCTGCGCGAACTGGAATTGCTGATAGACCTGGCCGATGCGCTTAAGCGGCATGTAGGCATTGAACATGGCATAGAGGAACGCCATGAAAATTCCTTGGGTCATCAGGTGCAGTTTGATCTGGTTGCGGGCATACAGGAGAAGCAGTGGAATGATGATTGCGCCCAGCAGGTCCATAAAGGGAGCCGTGGCCACTGCCGCGCGAACCCATCGCATGTTTTCCCTGAGTAATCGACGCGCAGTCGCGCGGAATTTCTGGGTCTCGAACTCCTCCATCCCGAAGGCTTTGACAACGCGATTGCCGCTCACCGTCTCCTGAAGAATCTGGCTCAATTCCCCAAGGCGCTGCTGGCTGTTCTCCGAAGATCGCCGGATTTTTCGTCCGAACTTTCCCACGGGGATGACCACCAGCGGGAGCACGATCGCGCAGGCAATCGCCATCTTCCAGCTGAAATAAAGCATCACGGCGATGAAGACGATCAGCGTGAAGCTCTTTTGGAACAGATCGGCAAGATATTCAGAGAGGGCGATGCGGGTTTTCTCCACATCGTTGATGGTGGAGGAGAGCAAGCGTCCCGTAGGGTTATGTTGAAAAAATCCAATCGGTTGGCGCAGGATTTTGGCATACACCTGGTTGCGCAGTTCCGTGATGGCGGCATGGCCCACATATTGAATTTGCGTGACGCCGAGATACTCCGCGATCCCCTTGGAGACAAACAACACCAGCAGCGAAATGCTGAAGATCGTCCAAACGTTGTGGAAATGCGCCGGGAAAAACTGATTCAGATAGATGGTGTGGCCACCGGGAAGAGTCAATAATGGAAGTTCCGAACTCGGAGCAGTTGGATTCAATACATAATCGAACGCAAGCCGCGCCATGAAGGCGACCAAGCCCTCCGCCAGGGCGACAAAGGCCACCAGCCCGACACCCAAAATGAGGCGGAAGCCATACGGCCGCACATAAGCGAGCAACCGCTTCAATTGAGGTGATACCAATGAGGCCACGCCTCAGTCTCCCCTGTATCCCGCCGAATGATTCAGACTTTGGTACGCTATTCGCCCGCAGCGCAAGGTGTCAAGTTTCCGCCCGGCGGCGAGTCACTTGTCAATGTCCCGGTGCATCACCTTTGTCGAATGCCCCCGGTTCTCGAGCGACTTCGCCACAGACTCCGCAAGCATCACCGAGCGATGTTTCCCGCCCGTGCAGCCGAAGGCGATGGTCAAGTAGCTCTTCCCTTCCTCGATGTAATGAGGAATGAGATAAATCAACAAACCCCGAATGCGGCGCAGAAATTCCCCGGTTTGCGGAAACGACCGAATGTAGCGCCGGACGGCCGGGTCGCGTCCAGTAAACCGGCGTAAGCGCGGTACAAAGTGAGGGTTGGGCAAAAATCGTACGTCGAAGACCAGGTCCGCATCCGTCGGGACTCCGAACTTGTACCCGAAGCTCACCAGCGAAACCAGCATCGGCCGCTTGTCGGCGGTTTTGAAGCGTTCCGTGACGAAATGCCGCAGCTCGTGCACATTGAATTTCGTCGAATCTATGACCACGTCCGCCAGCCTGCGGATCGGCTCCATCAGCCTGCGCTCGTGCCGCAAGCTCTCGCGGACGGAATGCTCTTTTCCCAGGGGATGCGGGCGGCGCGTTTCGCTATAACGCCGCAGGAGTGACTCGTCGTTTGCTTCGATAAAAACCAGCGTGATCGGATGATCCTTGCGAAGATGCTTCAGAAGTCCGGGCAGTTTTTCCAGTTGTTGCCCTTCGCGTGCATCCACAAGCAGGGCGGCCCTCGCAAAATTTCCTTCACCCGCCGCGTGCAGTTCCGCGAAGATGGGAATCAACTCGACCGGAAGATTGTCCACGCAGTAAAAACCCATGTCCTCGAAGGCTTTGAGGACCGTGCTTTTGCCAGAACCGGAGAGACCGGTCAGGATGACGAGTTGCCGTGACTCGGAACTGGATCGCCGCCTCACGTCCGGGCGCCGCTCAGGCTTTCACCCTGCGCTGGTGCGTGCTGGGAATCCGCATGTCTTCGCGATATTTGGCCACAGTGCGGCGCGTGACGTGAATGCCCGCATCGTCCAGCTTCTTGGCGATCTGCTCGTCCGTGAGCGGTTTGGCGCCGTCTTCTTCTTCGATCATCTTCTTCACCACGCGCTTCAATGTGAGCAGGGACATCCCGCCGCCTTCGGGCCCATTCACTGCCTCGCTGAAGAAAGAGCGCAGCTCAATCACGCCCTGCGGCGTATGGGCATACTTGCTGGCCACGGCCCGGCTCACCGTCGAGGGATGAACGCCCACTTCCTCCGCGACTTCCTTGATCATCATGGGCTTGAGCGCATCAGGCCCCTGGTCAAGAAAATCTCCTTGCCGCGCAATAATGGACTGGCAAACGCGCAGGATGGTGTGCTTGCGCTGCTCGATATTCTTGAGCAGTTGAATCGCGGCGGTAAAGCGCTCCTTGACGTAATTGCGCACGTCTTTGTCCGCGGCGTCCCGCGCCAGCAGCCGGCGATACGTAGGACTAAGGCGCAACTGCGGCATGTCGTCCTCATTCAAAAACACTTGCCAGACGCCATCCACCTTGCGGAAATAAACATCGGGCTCCACGAGCCGCGGTTCTGTCTTGTTGTAACGTAAGCCCGGCCGCGGATCGAGCTTCTTGATTACGTCCAAAGCGCGTTTGACGACCTCAACCGGGCGGTTCAGCGCCCGAGCAACTTCCTTCAGTTGATTCGACTGCACCTGCTTCAAATGTTCTGAGACAATTTGCTGCGCGAGCGTGTTCTGGGGATCAAAGGCCTTCAGCTGGCGCAGGAGACACTCGCGAAGGTCCCGCGTACCGACGCCGATTGGGTCAAAATCCTGCACCACAGCCAGCGCATCTTCCAAATCGTCCTGGGAATATTTGCCATCTTGTGCCAGTTCTTCCGTGGTGGCTGTCAGGTAGCCGTTTTCATCCAGGTTGCCGATGATGCTTTCCGCGATTTCGCGCACCGGATCGGAACAGATGGTCACGCTCAACTGCCACATCAGGTGATCCGTGAGTCCCGCGGGAGAAGAAAGAAATTTTTCAAAGGACGGTCGCTCGGAAATTTCTCGTTCCTGGGACTGGCCGCCGTCACCGCCGGTGTCCAGATACTGGTTGAAGAAGGAGCCGACGTCGAATTCGTCGAAGGGATTGGCGGCCTCGGTCTCCGGAACCTTCTCCGTCTCGTTCTTGAGAAATGTTTCGTCGCTGTAATTGTCGGTAACCGTAGGCTCTTCGTTGAGTTCCTCGAGCACCGGGTTGGCAACCATCTCCTGGTTGATCATTTCGCGCAGTTCGAGCCGGTTCAGCGCCAGTACGCTGACCATCTGTACCAGGCCCGGCGTCAGAATTTGCTTCTGCGCCACCTTCAGATTGAGTTTGAGTCCCTGCCAGGCCATGGCTTCTTGCCGATTGCCTCTCCGAACCTTAGTTTAGGCGAAAATGATCGCCGAGGTAGACGCGTCGGACTTCCGCATCACTGCTCAACTGACCGGGATTCCCCTTCCGAAAGATTTTCCCACTTTTCAGGATATATGCACGGTCCGTCACGCTCAGGGTTTCCCGAACGTTATGATCGGTGATCAGTACCCCTATACCGGAGTTGGCGAGATCCCGAATGATCTCTTGGAGATCTTTCACCGTGAGCGGGTCAATTCCGGAAAACGGTTCATCCAGAAGAATGAACGAAGGCTGGAGAGTCAGGGAACGCGCAATCTCCAGCCGCCGCCTTTCTCCTCCGGAAAGCGTGTATGCCTTGCTGGTTCGCACGGTCTCCAAACCCATTTGCACGAGCAATTCCTCCACGCGATCGCGCTGCTGCTCTGGCGTGAGCGGAAGGGTTTCCAGCACCGCAAGCAGATTTTCTTCGCAAGAAAGCTGGCGAAAAACCGAGGGTTCCTGGGGAAGATAGCTGATGCCACTGCGGGCCCGGAGGTACATCGGAAGATCAGTTATTTCGTCGCCGTTCAGGAGCACGCGGCCGGAATCAGGGCGGGCCAGACCGACGATGATATAAAAAGTGGTGGTCTTTCCTGCACCATTGGGTCCCAACAACCCCACCACTTCCCCTTGACCGATCTCCAATTCGACGCCGTCAACGACCTTGCGACCCCGATAAGACTTGGTCAACTCGACGGCCTGAAGCTTCAGCATACCTAGTCACAAAAAACCACAAACCATTCATGTCAATTCTCGACTCGGTGCTTCGTCAACGTTCGTGAACCTTTTTCAGAGTCGACGATGATCGTATCATCCGCCAAAAAGAAGGTCAATTGACGCCCCGTAGTCGTGCCGGAACTTGCGTCAAAAATTGTGGGATTTCCGCCGCTCATGACAAATTTTCCGTCCGCGGCCGTGTATTCCCCATGCTCCGCGGAAGCCCGCCGGGTTCCCTGCTCTACGACGACGTTGCCGTCCGCGACCGCCCGGCTGATCTGCTGGGCGCTCGCACGTACATGTTCTCCCGCCGCCCCGGACCTGGTGAAGTATAAATCCATCTGATCGCTGCGTATTCGCTCCTCGGCCGACTGCAGCACCACATTGTTCTCCAAATGTGCGCGGTTTTCCTTGTCCCAGTAAGTGAGTTTTCCCGCGGACACGTGCCAGACCGCAATGTCCTTCTTCGCCGGAGCGCTCTCCTGGAGTTCGGGCCGGTTCTGCAGGAACACGGCGCGCACTTTGTCCGCTGCGGTCAGCATGCGCTCGTCGCGCTGCAACAGGATCGTTTCGGCTTCGAGCACGGAATCTCCTTGCCAGAACCGTGCGTGACCGCTGTACAAGGCGAGGCCATTCTTCGTATTTGCCTGGAGCCGATCCGAAATGATGCTGGCGGGCGCGACTGCGAGATTTACCCCGCTTGACTTGGCAGAAAAATCCACGGAATGCACTCCGCCCTCGGCCAACATATCTCCCGTATTCTGCACAAAGCTAATCCTGTTCGCTGTCGTGGCCGTTGCGGGGTCTCGTACGAAAGCGTGACCCGATAGCGTGGCAGTTTCCGTCGCCTGCACGAACAAAGCATGGTCTGCCTGCGCCGCGCGATCTCCCTCCTTCAAATGGACGTTCTGGTCGAGGTTCATCTGTGACCATCCTCCGGAAGGAAGCAGATCTACCCAACCGGTCTGCGCTGTTGCGGTCTGCAAGGGCTTTCCCGGCGCGCTGCGTTCAGTTTTGACATTGCCGTTGGCGGTTAGCCGCCGCGCCTTCCCTAACGGTCCAAAATCAAGTGCCAGCTTCTCCGCCTGAATTTTTGTCTCCAACGGGCCCGCGGCTGAAGCCGGCGGGGGATGTTCCCTCCAGGTGAGGCTGCCGGGAGCAAGCGTCTCCGCGAGCAGAGCATGGTTCGCCTCGTGCTCTTTCGGTTCCGAGAATGAGACTTTGAGTGCCTCAGTCTTGAGTTCTCGTGACTCTCCTCGCTGCACGGTTTCCGTCCGCAGGTCCACTGCCCCGTGCAATTCGAGTTCTTTCGGAACATTGTCACGCGGCCATAACTCCATTTTCCCTTGCGTTGCAGCAAGTGTGCCGCTTTGCCCCGCGGTTTTCAGCTGGCCTTGCAGATTGCCTGCGGCCTCGATGATTTCCACCCACCCGAGAGGCGAAAACTCAGCGTGGAAGGAGTCCGCCCTCAGAATCTCTTGGCCGCCACGCCCTTTAAAGCTCACTTCTGGCTGGCCGCTTGCATCTTTCGGCAGCGCCACAAGGGCTTTGGTACGGAAGTTGTCGTCCAGTTCAACGTGGAAAAGGCCTGCGGTAAGTCGCGCTTGTTGAGTCTCTGCCACTGCCGGGCCCTTCAGTAACAACAGCCGTGAATCCCTTCCAAAATCGAGCCGTGACCCCGTGATTGTGACCTCCTGCCCCGCTTGCAGCGACTTTCCCGGAGTGGAGGAGACCTGTCGGAGTTTGATCCTCACGTCGCGATCCAGCCGCAACGTTCCTTCTTCCGAGTTGTACTCGACTCCCACGGCTTTACCCTCGCCATCAGGAAAACGAAATGCGACCGGTTGATCGGTCTCCGCCAGGCCGCTGGACCGGTCAAACGTCACGCCTCGAGTCTCAACGCGCATCGTGCGATCCGCGGCTTGCTCCGGATGTTTCTTGAGAAACTCGGCATCGGCGGCGCTCAGGAGATCCATCTGCACTTCACCTGCGCATGCAATGTCCCCTTTTTCCTTGGAATAACGGCAGCTCTTCGTATGCAAGATGTCGTGCCGCTCGCCCGCCTTGCCGTAAATCGTGATCTTGACATCCTCCAACAGCGTCGCATTTTCGCCCCTGAAATCCGTGGACTTCGAAGCCTCCACGGTAAAAACGGCCTGATTCCCTTCCATTTTGGAAAAGTTGATGCTTGTCGAGAGCCTCTCAACATCCTGGGGAGCGGGTGGCGGGGCGTTTCTGCGTTCCGCGCGGCGCACCCAGGCCCGGTGCGCAAAGACGGCCAGCGTCAGGGCGGCGAGAAAAAGCGCCACTCCCGCGGACCATCGCGAGTACTTTGCCGCTTCACTTCGCTTCATGGATTCAGTTAATCAGAATTCGTAAGTGGTGTATAGCAGGGCCGAATCCGATTTAGGCTATCCGGCGCTCTCCGCGCTCGCTGCCGGCAATGCGGGGAGGATTCCCATATTCGCCGCCGCCACGTTGTCGCGGTCGGTGTTTTTCACTAGGTACATGGCCTCGTCAGCGAGGTGCAACAATCCTTCTTTGGTGCGTGAATCCACAGGGTAGCTCGCAACGCCCATGCTCCCCGTCACATGGATATTCAAGCCTTCCGCGGCAAGCCAGGAGGTCTCGCGGATCAACTTATGCAATCGCCGGGCGACATTCAGCGCATTTTCCTTGGAGGTTTGCGGCAGGAGCAAAACGAATTCGTCGCCGCCGTAGCGAAACGCAAAATCAATCAGCCGGCAGTGTGCTTTCAGGGCGTCGCCAATCTCGTGGAGAAGCCGCGATCCCACCAGGTGGCCCTGCGTGTCGTTTACCTGCTTGAAATGGTCCAGATCCAGGAAAACCAGTGAAAACTCGTAGTTGTAGCGCTGCGACCGGTAAATCTCCGTTTCTAGGATGAACCCCATGTGCCGGGCGTTGTAGAGCGAAGTGCAGTCGTCCGTGATGGTCAGCTCGTGGATGCGCTTCACGTGGCGCGCATTTTCCAGAGCGATTGCGGCAAAGTCCGAAAGAGCTTCGAGCAGCTTCAGGTCGCGAGGATCGAATCCCTCGGGCCCAATGCAATTGATCAGCTCGATCACTCCCAGGCAGGTATCGCGGAATTTCACTGGCACCGCAACAATGGATTGCGTCTCGGTTTTCGTCTTTTCGTCCACTTTGGAGAAGAATCGCGTGTCTTTCGTCGTATCGGGGACCACCACGGTCTCTCCGCGCTGCGCGACCCATCCCGCGATCCCCTGCCCCACCTTGATGCGCACATCCTTCAGCGCCTGAGACGCCTTGCCCACGGCCAGCTCGAAATACAATTCCTGCGTCGTCTCATCCAGCAGCAACAACGACCAGTTGTCCGGCCGGAGAAACTCATCAATCTTTTCCATGATCGTTCGCAGGACCTGGTCCAGCTGCAACGAGGAAGTGAGCGCTTTTCCCAGCTCTTGGAACACGGCAATTTCTCCCGCCTCGCGGCGGTCGCTGGGGACGCCGGAGTTGCGGCGCCGTTCTATTGCCGGAAACTGGTTGACTTCTTCCACGCGCCTTGGCCCTATGATTCTGGGAATTTGCAGACCGCCTGCTGCTCGGAGACACACGGGCCCAGCGGCTCGCCCTCGCCTGCGAATCTTGGCCAGTATAGGCGCCAGCCAAAAAGGAGCGCAACCCGCGTGTGGTACAGGCGTTCCCATCTTGCCATCGCCCGGTACTTTTGCCCGAAGCCTCTAAAACTCCCGGATTTTGTCCTGGTTTGACACCGCCTCCGCACCACGCCTATAGTTCGGCGAGGGATCCCACGCCTCATCTGGCGCATGCCCTGCGTCGCCGGCTGCCAAGCGTTGGGCTGCGGGCGCAGTCTGTCGTCCCCTTCACCTGCGCAGTACGCGAGTCTTGAGGAACGGTTTCGTTTGATGGCCAAAGGAACGTTTGGCGAGCGCCTGAAGCGCGAGCGCGAACTGCGCGAAGTCACTCTCGAAGAAGTTTCCAAAGCCACGCGAATCAGCCAGCGTTTCCTGGAAGCGCTGGAAAACGAGGATTGGCAAAAACTCCCCGGCGGTGTGTTCGGCCGCGGCTTTGTGCGTACGATCACGCGTTATCTCGGCCTCAACGAGGAGAACCTGCTCGCGGAATACGACCTCGTCCGCGGCGACCAGCTTTCCTCCGCGCCTCCAAGACCCGAAGAGCGCATCCCTTCGCCGCCGAGATGGATTCCCGTCGCTCTGGTCCTCGCACTGATTCTTATTGTGGCCGGTCTGATCGCCGGGGGCGTTTATGGCTGGCGCCGGTACAAGGCTCATCGGAATGCCAAAAAGTCGGCTCTCACACCCCAGGTCGTCCCCATTCCGCAAGTTCCTACAAGGAGCGCCGAACTCCCAGCGCCAATTTCCTCGAATCTCGGACCTTCTCAAATCGCCCCGCTCGATCTTTCCGTTTCGGCTTCGGCCCCCGTCCATCTCAGCGTTCAGGCCGACGGCGCGATGGTGTTCGACGGTCAATTTTCCGCCGATGAGACGCGTCATTTCCATGCCCAAGCCAACTTTACGGTCACAGCCTCCGACTCATCCGCGGTGTTGCTGGAATTGAACGGCCAGGCCATGCCGCCCGTGGGAGAACCCGGCGCCTCCGGTACAATAGCTTTGAGTCGAAAAGACTTGAAGCAGGAGCCCGGTGGAAACTCTCAGCCCTGAAGTGATCGAAGATCTGCGCCATGGTCGCGCGACCCGCGAGCGCAAACTGGCCGTTTGTTCTGGCGGTGCTCATGTGCACGCGGGGGACCGCGCTGAAATTCTTGCGGTCCTGAGTCACGACGCGGACGAGGTGGTCGCCTCCCGGGCGCAAGATGCCTTGCTCTCGGTTCCGGCCGAAGCGTTCCTCGAGGCGCTCGGTAGAGAAAACGTCCTTCCCGCACTTTTCTCCTATGCTTCCAGAAATCTGGCTGGCCAGCCGGGAATCTGTGACGCGTTGGTCCACAATAAGAATTGTCCCGCGGAGTTTCTCGTGCCCGTCGTTCAACATCTTTCCGCCATCGGCACTCAAGCGCTCTTCGAGGAACTCGACCGCGTCAGCCAGTCTCCGGCTTTGGCGGCGGCTTTGGAGCACTCAGAACAGCTTTCCAAAGAGCAGAAAACGCTGTTGCACGAACTCCTGGGCTCCGCCATAGACGAGGCTGCACTCGCCGAAGCGGCTAGCGAAGCCGAGCCGGATGTGCAAAGGCGCCAGACTCTTCTCCAACAAATCGCCAAGATGAACGTTTCGCAGCGCGTGCAGTTCGCCATTAAAGGTGGCGGGGATGCGAGGCGCACTCTGATCCGCGACGCGAATAAGGTCGTGCAGCGCGCTGTTCTACAGTCTCCTCGCCTCACGGACCAGGAAGTGGAAGCCTTCGCGGCCATGGCGAATCTCACCGATGAGATCTTGCGGCTCATCGCGGGAAACCGCGTCTTTCGAAAAAACTATGTCGTCGTCCGGAACCTGATCAACAACCCCAAGACACCGCTCGATGTGTCCTTGAAACTCTTGCCCATGATCAACGCCGTGGATCTCAAGCGTCTCACCACCAACAAGAATATTCCCGAGACCCTGCGCACCACGGCAATGAAGCTTCAACGCACCCGCTCGGAAGCCAGGAAGTGACCGCGCACCACACGGATTGATTCGCCGGACCGTTTGCTTTCTCTGCCGTTTGAGCATCAAATACAGGCGCGGCTCTTGCGCGCGGTTCGGCCAACTCCGTTGTGGGGGACTTCTGATGTTCCGCAAACTGCTTTCAAGCTGGACCAGGCTACGGCCTTTCTATCCCTATCTGCTCGTGCTTCTCCTCATCCCCATCGCGATCGCTCTTCCCGGCCACGGCACTTCTCGTCGAACCGCCACGGGTGCCGATCCTTGGATGGCTTCCCAAGCTGTGACGCCTGAGGCTCTTGCCGTCGAGCTTGCGCAGAAAAAAGAGCACCCGCCGATTGTAGTCAACGTGGGAGTTCGCATTCTCTTTGACGGAGCGCATATTCCCGGCGCCGTGTATCACGGTCCTGGCTCGACGGAGCAAGGCCTTGCCGATCTGAAAAGCTACGCTGAAAAGCTTCCTCGGGATTCAGAAATCGTGATTTATTGCGGCTGCTGTCCCATGGAGAAGTGCCCCAATATCCGGCCTGCTTTCAGCACGATGGTGGAATTGGGCTTCAAGAACCTGCGCGTCCTGATTCTGCCCACAAGCTTTGCCGCGGACTGGGTGGAAAAGGGCTATCCGATTCAGAAGGGCAGTTAATCCTGCTCGGCGGTTTGCCGTTCTACAATGTCGGATGCTGCAACTGAAATCCCGTTGCGTCCTGATAAGCCTTCGCTAATGCTAGTAGCTTTGCTTCTCCGTATAGATTGCCGAGAAACGTAAGACTCACGGGAGTGCCCGGCCCTCCGGCATTGTCGTACGCGCCCGGTGTCATATCGGGCGGCTTTGGAGCGTCTGCGCCGCGGAAACCGTTCGGAAGAATCAAAGCGGGATGCCCGGTAAGGTTCGTGATCACCAGTTGCTCGCTGGATGTCGGCGCGACGATGACGTCAAATCCCTCCAGCGTCTTCGCCACCGCTTCCATTGCCTGCATCCGCGCCCGGCTTGCTTGGATATACTCCACCGCTGGAATGAACCGCGATGTCCGGAAACTGTTCGGCCAGTCATGCGGCCCCTGCTCCGTCAGGAGTTTGTCCCTCCCAGTCCGAGTGAGTTCATCGAACGCCGCCGCGGCTTCCGCATCCAGCATGTTCACCATCGCATCGTAAGGGAATTTGGGAAGCTCCACGGGAATCAGATTCACACCCATCGCCCGTAATTTCTCCAAAGCGGCACCGTTGAATTTTCGGTCGTAAGCCGCCCGAGCCATATTCGCGTCTCTGCGCTTCTTCGCTTCCTCGCGCTGCTTCTGCTCTTCCGGCGTCGCCGCACGCTTCTCCGCAGTTTCCGGCTGGCTTCCGCCGGGATGTTCGTCAAAATCGCTTTTCAAATAACCCACACGCAACTTATTCCAATCCAGGTTGGCGTCCCAGTTGAACGCCGCGTCCTTGACGCTCCGGTCCTCGCCGTCAGGGCCATAGATCGCGTTCAACACCAGCGCGCAGTCTTCGACGCTCCGGCAAATCGGCCCTAATTTGTCCATGCTCCAGGAAAGCGCCATCGCTCCAGTCCGCGGCACCCGTCCGAATGTCGGCCGCAGTCCCGTGCATCCGCATCGCGTCGAAGGCGAGGAAATGGATCCCAGCGTCTCCGATCCGACGCTGAAAGCCAGGCATCCCGCCGCGGTTGCAGAAGCCGGGCCCGCTGATGATCCGCTGGATCCCTGTTCGGGATTCCACGGATTTCTCGTGATTCCGCCAAACCAGTGATCGCCCATGGCCAGCGCGCCCAGCGTTAGCTTCGCGACCAGCACCGCGCCTGCTTCATCGAGGCGCTTCACCACCGCGGCATCCTCGTCAATCATCTGCTTCTCGAATCCGCCCGCGCCCCACGTGGTGGGATAACCCTTTACCGCGAGCAGATCTTTCGCGCCCCAGGGCAGTCCGTGCAGCGGCCCGCGATATCTTCCCGCCGCGATCTCCCCGTCAGCCTCCTTGGCCTTCTCCCGCGCCCGCTCCTCCGTCAATGTGACCACGAATTTCATTTTCGGGTCATATCGTTTCAATCTGTCGAGATACATTTCCGTCAGCGCAGTGGACGTAACTTTCTTCGTCCTCACCAGTTCCGCCAGTTCTCTCGCGCTCGCGAACGCCAAATCTTCGATGTTCTTCGGCGCGCTCCCCGCGGCACCTCTCGGCGCTCTCGAAATCCGCATTGGCTTTCGTTCCGTCTCCAATTTCAGCCCAGGCGGAACGGGATCGAAAAGCAGGCAGGGCGCCGCCGAATTCGGCAGATGCAATGCGTAAATTGCTTCGTAATCCTTCGTATGTCCATTCAACGCTTCCAGCATCATCGCTTTGTCGTCCGCGGGGATGGAAACGTCCGCGATCGCCGCGGCATCGTCAATCATTTCCAGCGTGATCTTTCCCTTTCCTTGCGTTTGTGCCCACAAAACTCCCGGCAAAAGTGTTCCACCCAATCCCACTGCTGAAAAAATCTTCATGAATTCACGGCGGTCAGGCATTCTTCGCACCTCGCTCGAAGATTCGAATGGCTCCGGTAACATACCACAGGCGCCATTCGGAAAATTCCTTTCCGAAAATCTCGCTTTCTCCGGATTTTTCGGTCCTCGACCCGTTTCGCGCGCGTTTTGGTGTAGCATCGGAATGGTCCAAAAGGAGAAATCATGATTCGTACAGCGGCGCTTCGAGTCCTGCTTTCATTTGCTCTAGGTTTGCTGGTTTTCAGCGGGATGATTCCGTCCCAGGTAGCGGCAAAAATCCCCGCTGGTAAAGACACCGTCCTCAAGGCGGCCGACATCAGCACAAAAATTTTCCCGGATAAAGTCTTCTATCACGGCCAGGTCGCCCCGGTGCAAATGCGCAACACCGGTGGAGTTCATTTCGCGGACGATGCGTATGTCCTCGCAGGACTCGTGGATAACTCCGGCTATTCCTCGGGTGTTCGGCAAAAATACCAGGGCTATTTCTTCACCGAAGTGCCGATCGTGATCGACGGCCAGTCCCTCAAGCCAGGCGCTTATGGGATCGGCTTCGTTGAGGGCAGCAAGTTCATCGTTACAGACATCGGCTCGAACAATCTGCTCGAAATCGCGGGCAAGCATGACGCGGAGATCAAGCGTCCCCTCCCCTTGCAGTTTCTTGCAGCTCCGGAGATTGGCGCCTATCGCCTCTATCTTGGGCGCGACTTCGTCGAATTTCATCGCGTTCAATAGAATTTCAGGAGGCTGAGGCCCTGCTTGTTGCGGCGCAAGCGGCTCCCGCGAAATCTCTGCTCGTCGGTATGGCATGCCATCGCACTTGCGGCTGCCTGGTGCCGAACGAGCACGCGGCGCATCTCTTTGCGATGTCTGGTGCAATCATCTTTGATATGCTTTGGCTCCAGACCTCGCGGAGGATTTTCTGATGCGGCGTTGGGCAGCTCTGATCGCGCTGGTGGCCCTCTTTACCGCCGGTTACGCGAAGCCGAAGCGCAAGATTCACTTCGACGGCAAATCCTGGTGGGATCATGTCCTTGTCCTCGCGGATGACTCCATGGAGGGACGAGAAACCGGCAGCTTGGGCCTTCGCAAGGCCGAAGCCTACACCGTCGAACGCCTGAAGCAGTATGGCCTTCAACCTGCCGGCACGGACGGCTTCTATCAGCCCATAAAATTTCTCCAGCGTCAGATAGACGAAAAGAACTCTGACGCCAGCCTCCTGGCCAACGGCAAGGAAGAACCTCTCACTCTCGGGACCGACGCCTACTTCAACACCTTCGTGGATTTCCCGGCCTCGGAAATTTCCGCTCCGCTCGTTTTCATCGGCTATGGCCTGCACGTCCCGGAAAGAAACTACGATGACTACGCGGGTCTCGACCTCAAGGGCAAGGTCGCCGTCTATTTGAGTGGCTCGCCCGAGGAAATCCCGAACGCTCTTGCAGCCCACTCGCAGACTCTGGCGGAGCGTGGCAAAGCCCTTCGCGCTGCGGGCGCGATCGGTGTCATTCGGATCCTGAACCCTGCTTCGATGGATCTTCCCTGGTCTCGCATTGCTTTGAATCGCACGCATCCTTCCATGCTGCTTGCCGATCCTGATCTGCAGGACTCCGCTGGGCTCAAAGTGGCTTTGACCTTCAATCCGGGGCAGGCCGACAAACTTTTCGCGCGCTCCGGACATTCCTTTTCGGAATTGGCCGCACTAGCCGGCGAACGCAAGCCTCTTCCCCGTTTCCCGCTGGCCGTCTCCCTTAAGGCCCGAGCGGTTGTCCAGCAAACCCAACTGGAATCCTCCAACATCGTCGCGAAATTCCCTGGCACGGATCCCAAGCTCAGGGACCAGTACGTCGTCCTTTCCGCGCACATTGATCACATTGGAATAGGCCAGCCCATTAACGGCGACAGCATTTACAACGGCGCCATGGACAACGGCTCCGGCTGCGCGCTGCTCATTGACATGGCCGAATCTCTCTTGCACGGTGACCAAACCAGGGCTGGCCAGCCCCGCTCAGAACGGCTTCGCCGTTCCGTTCTTTTCGTCTTTTTTACCGCCGAAGAAAAAGGTCTTCTTGGCTCCAAGTATTTCACCGCACATCCTACCGTTGATCCCCATTCCATTGTTGCCGATATCAACGTGGACATGTTTTTGCCCATCATCCCTCTCAAAGTGCTCAGGATACAGGGCCTGGAGGAATCTACCTTTGGCGCGAACGCAGCCGACATTGCGCGTTCTCTGGGCGTAAAGCCCGTCCCCGATCCCGAACCTTTGCGCAACCTCTTCATCCGCAGCGACCAGTACAATTTCATCTTGCGCGGCATCCCCTCCGTCATCATGGATGACTTCGCCGAACCCGGCACTCCCGATGCGAAAATCTTGGGAAATTGGCTCACCAATCGCTATCACGCTCCCAGCGATGACGTCCATCAGCCAGTGGATCTCAAGGCCGCCGCATTATATGAAGAGATCGTCCGCCGCTTGGTGGTGGAAACTGCCGTCGCCAACTCCCGCCCTTCGTGGCATCGCGACTCTTTCTTCCGCCGTTATGCCGAGGACCGCTAAGTTCTGCCTAGGCTCTCTGGGAGGATCTATTTGTGGCCATGGATATTGATTCGCTTCGCAAACTCTGCCTCTCTTTCCCTTATGTAACCGAAGAGGTGCAATGGGGTAGCGATCTGCTTTTCAAGGTCGGAGGAAAGATGTTTGCGCTCGCTCCTCTCGAACCCGCGCCCGTCTGCACCACCTTCAAATGCACCCCGGAAGGCTTTGCGGATCTGGTCGAGCGGCAGGGCATCATTCCCGCTCCCTATCTTGCCCGCGCCCAGTGGGTCGCTCTCGAAAATTGGGACGCGCTCCGGCCCAACGAACTGGCCGAATTCCTGCGTACTTCTTACGATCTCGTCTTCGCCAAGCTTCCCGCCGGCATTCGCGCCAATCTGGCTTCGCAAAGCCCTGTAAGTCCGAAGAAGTCTTCTTCTCAGCCGAAACGAAAGAAGTCTTCCGTAAAAAGTAAAAAGCGGGCGCCTCGCTGAACGAGACGCCCGCTTTTCCACTCATACCATTTGCCGAGAGTCTGAACGATCCTTACTCAGCCACCGGATCCTTCCCTGCGGCTCGTCGCTTTTAGCCCTTTCCTGTATTTGGGATCATCTGCCAGAACCACGCAACCAAAATTCCGTAATACACGATGACGATCCCGAAACTCACCGCAAACGTGCTCAACGACTTCCCCAATCCTGCGTATTCCTTGTACCAATGCCTCCCGCAGGAAATGATCATCAGCACCGCCAGCACTGCTGTCACCGCAGCCAACAACGTAACTGGATTCCTCGGAAGTTCCCCGCGCAACAGATACAATACCTCCCGCGCAGCCCCTCCCAGCAAGCCCGTCGAAAACGCCAGGCCCAGCCAAACGACCGGCGCCAGCATGCCGATCATGTACGCCCACCGGTCTTCCATATAGAACAGCATGATCAGAATCGCGATGTACAAAATGGACTGGTAAAAATGAAGCATGAAAAACTGCGGTTCGTAGCGCGTCAGAAGAAGAAAACAGACCACTTGCGCGCCAGCAAGGGTCGCAATATCTCGATAAGGTCGCATGGGCACCCTCTCTATTCTGTGGGGGCGCCGTCACCCTGGCACTATAAATGGTCTTTGCCTAGCAGGGTGAAGCCGGCGCACCCCAAATCCTTGTCCCATGATTTGAAGCGCACTTTCCCTGCCACACCGAATCCATCCAACTGCTTGATTTTTCAATCAATTAGAGTAACCGGAAGCAATTTTTGTCAGCTTCTCTGCGCCAATTTCCCATTCGCAGTGCCGAATCCCCCACTCGCCACAAATCTTCAATCCTGGTAAATTTCGCGCCACGCTCGCTGGGCCGGCACTCGCACCCGGGCACGCGATCATCATCGCGTTCCAGATTTCACTTTTCTTGGGGGATAACTCTTATGCGATAACTTTTGTCGGCACGCTACGCCGCATCGGCTTCGCGCCAGGCATTGGAAATGTCATGTGCCAGAAATTGCACTCCGTGGCATTGAATTCCACGCCGATATAAACCTTGCCGTCGCGTTTCCGGTGAATATTCACCACGTGGCATTCCACTTTGCGGCTGCTGTTCTCATTCACCAATTGAAGGACTTGCCCCGCAACGACAACTTGCCCCATTTCGAAAGATGCCCCGTGCTGGCTGACCGAAATCGAGTTCGTGTGCACGCAGAAGCGTTCGCCGTCATCATTTTGCCCGTGCACAGAAAGCGGCACGGTAAGTGAAACTCGCTGGGTCCGCCGCCGCTCCTTGCAGCGAAAGTGTAAAAGGGACATAAGCTGCCCGGTGCTCCTGCTTTTCAGAAAGTTGTGGTTTCTTCTCGGCTCAACTCACCCCGAGGAACCTTCCAGCCACCCATCATCGGGAGGAAGTTCGCGAACGCCGCACGCTCTGTCCTGCAGATCAGCGATCACTGAACAGGTTCAGTTTCGCTGTCGGTTCCGTCGAACGCAATAGCGGTAAGGTACCAAACCTGCCCACCCAATGGAACAGTACGCTAGTACCTTGCTTGCTCGGAGTCAACCCCCTTCTCAGCCTTGCCTTCAAATTTCTTCGCGCCCTCGCACCCCTCACCCAAGGCTTTCTTGCGGTAATAAGCTGCCCCCCGCGCGCCTTACTTAACCGTCCGAAAGCTCCCACACCCTAAAAGTGCCTTAATCAGTACCTCATTCTTTTGCCTTTTATTCGATGAATCTACTCCGGGGAATCTCCGGTTTCCGATCCGCCAGCACACCCCCTGGCTCAGTTGCCGCCTGTCGCATCCTCTCCTTATTTTGCTTTAGCCTATAGAAAGAGAAGCAGTGAAGATCAGCTGCGGACCTTCAAATAATACCCGTACACCACCATCCCTCCTCCGCCCAGAAATAGCAGCCACGTCAAATATTGCGTCACAAGAGGAGGCACTTGCACCGGCAATTGCAGTCCGCTACGCCCGGACCCAAAATAGTAGAGAATCAGCGCCAGCAGCATGTACAGCAATCCCTGCCGCATCTTCCGCCGGCCCTCGATAGGATTCCCTCTCGAAATCGGCCCTACTTGCGGTATCGCCTCGCGGCAGAAGGGACACTGCGCCAGTCCGCTTCGAACTGGCCTGCCACAAAACGGACATTTGCGCTCGCTGGCTTGTGCGGCGCCTTGCACGGAAGGGGTCATACGTTCCTCTCAACTTTTCGCTGTCGGCCTGTTTCCGCAGCTTTCCCTCCGCCGTCGCTCTTGTCTGCCCCACACGGTGTGCTTTCCCCTACCTTACCTCACCCTCTTCCCTCTTCAACCTCGATTTCTGGCCTTGCTGCCAAAATCTCATTCCTCCCCGATATCCTCGTGCCATACGCTCGAATTCTCGTTAATATACTTTCTTAGCATCCTCTCGCACTCTTGGTCTCCAAGCTCAATCACCTTGACTCCGTTCTCCCTGAGCCAATCCAGCCCTCCCTGAAAATTCTCCGACTCTCCCACCACCACCGTCCCGATCCCGAATTGCCGGATCAGCCCGCTGCAATACCAGCACGGCGCCAGCGTCGTCACGATGATTTTGTCCCGATAACTCCTCTGCCTCCCCGCCTTCCGGAACGCATCCGTCTCCCCGTGCGCGGACGGATCCCCTTCTTGTACTCTGCGGTTGTGTCCTCGTCCTAGCAGCTTCCCATCCCCATCAAACAGCGCCGCCCCAATCGGGATCCCGCCCTCGCGCAAGCCCGTCCTCGCCTCCTCCATCGCCACGTCTAGCATCTTCATGTACCTCTCTCCTTCGCTCCCCATCGCCCACCTCTCCCAGCCCTGTGATACGCTTCTCCCGGCATGACTCCGAACAGCACCTTATCACGCCGCTCCTTCCTCTCCATTCTCGGCGTTGCGCCGCTCTCGGCGGCATTGCCGCTTTCTCTTCTGCCCGAAAGCCACATCCCCGTCGGCCTCGAACTCTATTCCGTTCGCAACGCGCTCAAGCAGGATCTCATGGGCACCGTCACCGACGTCGCCCACATGGGCTACCAGTGCGTCGAATTCTACGCTCCGTACTACGACTGGACTCCCGATTACGCTGTCCGGGTCCGTAAGCTCCTGGATTCTCTCGGCATCCGTTGCTACTCCACGCACAATTCCCTCGAATCTTTTTCTTCCGACGGCATCAACAAAGCCATCGAGCTCAATCAGGCTCTCGGCGCGCGTTTTGTCGTTCTTGCCAGCCCTGGTGACTTGAAATCGCTCGACGATTGGAAACGCACCGCCGAAACTCTCAACACTGCCAACGACACGCTCGACTCTCACGGCCTTCATGCCGGCTATCACAATCACGATCTCGAATGGAAATCCGTGGACAATCAGATCCCCATGGAACTCCTCGCCGCGAGCACCGACAAGAGCATCATGCTCCAACTTGACGTTGGCACCTGCCTCGCCGCAGGCAGCGATCCCGTCCGCTGGATCAAGCGCAATCCCGGGCGCATCCGTTCCATGCACTGCAAGGATTGGTCACCTGAAAAAGGCTATCGCGTTTTGCTGGGAGAAGGCGTCGCCCCGTGGAAAGCTCTCTTCGCCGCCGCCGAATCCAAAGGCGGCCTCGAGTATTACCTCATCGAACAGGAAGGCAGCGACTACTCCGAGCTCGATACCGCCAAGCGCTGCCTCGCCACTTTCCGCACGCTCCACCCCTGAACCTTTGTCCGACAGATCTCTGCACCCAGGGCCGTCATTCTGAGCGAAGCGAAGAATCCCTCTTTTCCCGCCGCTTCTCTTGCTCGAAGTAGATGGGTTGTGGCAATGCCTCGTCGCGAATCTATTTGTCGCTCGACATTTCCGTCGCTCGCGCCAAACCCCTCAGCGCGCCCCGCGTTCCCGGCGCATTCGCCAGCGCCGTCTCATATTCCTTTACCGCCAGTCCTGGCTGATTCTGTTCCAGCAACAAATCGCCCAGTTGCTCACGCGCGGGCAGTATCGGCCCCGGCGTGACCGGAAGCTTCTCGACGCCATCCTCCTCATCCGCTGTCTCCCGCATCAGCGCGACCGCTTCCTTCGCCTTTCCCTCCGCCTTTTCCGACCACGCGGTAACTTCTCGTGCCAAGATCCCCACTTGTTTAGCCCAATAGTCGTTTCCAGACGCGCGAAGCTGCTCTTCGATCACTCTCAGCCTCTCAATCTCCGGGCTAGCCTCCGCGGCGTGTCCGCTCCGTGCGAGTCCCATACCGCGCGCCCAAACTCCAATGGCCGTCACGTGCGGCGGCGCGCCCATGGCAGGAACGATCTTTGCGGCATCTCCCCACTTTCCGCGCTCGACCGCGTAGCGTATCGGGATTGCACTCGAAGCGTATGCGATCTTGAAATCGGCCAGGTTCAGCCTGCCCATCTTCTCGACTTGCAGCACAACCTCTCCCGCTTCTTTATCTCGTCCGCTTTGCAGGTATGCATACACCAGATAATCCATCGCATGCAGCTCTTCACCCGTATCGCCCTGTTCGTGCGCCGCATTCTTCGCCGCAACGTTGGAGGCGATGGATTCATCCCACAAGCCCAATCGCGTAAAGATATGCGATGGCATGTGCAGCGCGTGCGGCGCCGAAGGCGCAATTTTGGAATACTCCCTGGCCGCTGAAAGCCCTCTCGGCGCGAGTTCTGCGTTGTCGTACGCATGGATCAGATAATGGAGCACTCCGGGATGCTGAGGGTAGGCCCTGCGGAGCGGCTCAAGCAGTTCCGCGGCCTTCTTCTGGTTCGCGTGCGTTTTGTCAGTCGGTGACGCGTTGGCCAGAAGCGCCAATGCGTAGAACACCTGTGATTCCACATCCTTTGGATTTTCTGCCGCAATCTGGCCCATCGCGCTTTGATAGTTCGCCGCTCGCTTCCGATAGGCCTCGGTATCAGCGTTCCGATAGATCAGGCTCAGCGCGTTGATAAGTTTCCGCTCACGCTCCGTGCTCGCTCCGATCTGCCGCGCCAGCCGGATTTCCCGTTGAGCACTCGGAATCTCCGTGGACACGAGCGGCGGATCCCAGAGTTGGCGAAACTTCG